>CAYGAW010000076.1:0-5558 GCA_964347945.1 uncultured Anaerolineales bacterium | reverse complement strand
TCCCCTACTATGTGCTTCTCTCCATCTGGCGCATCAGGTTCGAGCGCAACCTTGTCGCCTTGCTGCCTTTCCTGGCCATCCTGGGGGCCCGCTTCTTGGCGGAGGTGGTCTCATCGCCGGCGGAGAAGTGGCCCGCGATGCGCAAGTGGCAGACTCTCGTTCTGTTTGCCCTGGTGGCGCTGGCGGCGGCGATGCCCACGTGGGCGATTGTGGAATTCGACAACGCGCTCTCTCAAAGAGACCATCGTACGATGGCGGCGGAGTGGGCCAATGCCAACATCCCTCCGGGGTCGAAGGTCGTCACGGAGGCGTTCTCCATCCCGCTGGACGAGGACCGGTTCGAGGTAATGGAACTGGTGAGGATAGACAGCGAAGAGCTCGAATGGTATCGAAGAGAGAACATCGAGTACGTCATCGTCAGCGACGGCCACTGGAGCGTGCTCTTTCGCGAGCCCGAGAGGTACGCGAGGGAGATAGCGACCTACAACGATATCCTACGCGAGTCCGCAGTGCTGGGGGACTTCCGCAGACCGGCTCCTCCCCCCTTGGCCCGGGGGTATCCGACGATTCTCATCTACCATTTCCCCGAAGTGCTGATCCTCGACTTGGAGTGATCTCCCGGGGGTCGCGCCAGGTGTTAGGCACACCTAGCTCGTGAGCTTCGCGCGCCGCAAACGAAGGCTGTTGCTGACCACAAAGATGGAGCTGAAGGCCATGGCTGCGGCCGCCATCCACGGCACAAGTATCCCCAAGGCGGCGATGGGGATGCCCGCCGTGTTGTAGGCGAAGGTCCAGAAGAGATTGCCCTTGATGGTCCCCATGGTCTTTCGGCTCAGCTCGATCGCCTCGGGCACGCTGCGCAAGTCACCCCGTATGAGCACGATGTCTCCCACCTCCATGGCCACGTCGGTGCCCGTGCCAATGGCGATACCGATGTCCGCCTGGGCGAGGGCCGGGGCGTCGTTGATCCCATCTCCCACCATGGCCACCACGAGCCCTTCCTCTTGCTGCTTTCTCACCTGGGCTGCCTTGTCCTCGGGAAGAACTTCGGCCAGCACCCGGTCGATCCCCGTCTGATCAGCGATGGCCTGTGCCGTTCGCTCATTGTCCCCGGTGATCATCACCACCTCTAGTCCCATGCTTTTAAGCCGGGCCACTGCTTCCTTTGAGCCTTCCTTCGCCGTGTCGGCCACGGCGATAACCCCCTCCACCGTGCCGTCGAGGGCCAGCATCACCGTGGTCTTCCCTTGAGCTTGCAGCCGCTCCACATCGGCCTCGGCTTGGCCCAGCGTGACCTCGTTCTCCCCCATCAATCTCAGATTGCCGACGAGAACCCTCCGCCCGTTGAGAGAGGCCTTGATACCCTGCCCGGCAACGGCTTCGAATTCACGAGGCTCTTCGAGTTGCAGACTTCTTTCCTCCGCTGCGTTGACGACGGCTTCTCCCAGCGGGTGCTCTGAAACCCTCTCCGCGCTGGCGGCCAGGCGCAGGACCTCGTCCTCCCCGAGATCACCATTGGTGACTATGTCTGTCACCTTGGGCTGTCCCTCCGTGATCGTCCCCGTCTTGTCCAGAACAACGGTATCCAGGGTTCCGGCCCGTTCCAGGCTCTCGCCGCTCTTGATGAGGATACCCCGCTCCGCGCCCTTGCCGGTGCCGACCATTACGGCCGTCGGCGTGGCCAAGCCCAGGGCGCATGGGCAAGCGATGACTAGTACCGCCACCATGGTGATCAACGCCTTCTCCAGCCCTGCATCAGCCACGAAGAACCAGGCCAGAAAAGTGAGGAAGGCCACGCTGACGACCGCTGGCACGAATACGCCAGCCACTCTGTCAGCCAGCCTCTGCACTGGTGCCTTGCTCCCCTGGGCCTCCTGCACCAGACGAATGATCTGTGCCAATGCCGTGTCCTTGCCAACCTTGGTGGCCTGGAACTTGAAACTGCCTGTCTTGTTGACCGTGGCCCCTATCACCTCGTCGGCCACATCCTTGCTCACGGGCAAGCTCTCCCCCGTGATCATGGACTCGTCGACGGCGGACCGACCTTCCACCACCACGCCGTCAACCGGTATCTTCTCCCCGGGACGGACGATGACCACGTCCCCCACCTGAACATCGTCGACAGGGACGTCCAACTCCTGCCCGTCGCGAATCACTCGCGCAGTCCTGGCTCGCAAGCCCATCAGCCTCTTGATGGCTTCCGAAGTCTGTCCCTTGGCCTTCGCTTCGAGATACTTGCCCAGGATGATCAGGGTGATGATCATGGCCGCCGTCTCGTAGTAGATGTGCCCCCTGATGAAGAAGGTCGCCGCCAGACTGTAGAAGTAGGCTGCGGACGAGCCCATAGCTATAAGGGTATCCATGCCGGCACTCCACTGCTTCAGCGACTTCCAGCTTCCTCGATAGAACTGCCAACCCACGTAGAACTGGACCGGGGTGGCCAGAGCCAGCAGGATGTACTTCCTCAGTGCAAAATCGGGAAGGAACCCCAGATCTGTGCCCATGGAGAGAAGAAACGTGGGTATGGTGAAGATCAGGCCAATGATCAGCAAGCGGCGCTGTCTCTTGATCTCCTCCTCTCGGGCCCGCGCCTCCGCGTCTTCAGCCTCTACCTCATCCTCCACGACGATCACGCCGTATCCCGCCTCCTCTACAGCCTTGGTCAGTGTACGCAAGTTGACGACGGACGGTATGTACTCGACGGTCGCTTTCTCGGTGGCCAGGTTGACATTGGCCTCCAGGACTCCATCCACCTTCCGCAGGGCGCGCTCCACGGTCTGTACGCAGTTGGCGCAGGTCATGCCCGTGATGGGCAGCTCCACCTTGGCGGTTGCCACATCGTATCCTGCATCCCTGATCGAACTCACGAGGCCGTCGCCTTTCACCAGGGCAGGATCGTAGCTCACGACGGCGTTCTCGCTCGCCAGGTTGACCTTGGCCTTGCTCACGCCCTGGACTTTTCCCAAAATCCGCTCTATGGTCAAGGCGCAGTTCGCGCAAGTCATGCCCGTTACCGGCAGTGCGACCTCTTTCTCTGCCATCTCTCTTCCTTCCAACCAATCGTTCGACGTGTAACCCCCGGCTGAGACGTACGGGACCAGCAGAAGCTCACTTCGCTGCTGGGTACCCTATCTCCTCCAGCAGGTTCTCCACCTGGGCCAGTACCGTCTCATCGTCGTAGACGACCATCACTTCCTTGGCCTCCAGATCGGCCTTCACTTCCTCCACGCCGGGCACTGCGCCCACCTCTCGCTCGATGGTGGCCACGCAGTGTCCGCACGAGATGTTCGGTACGCTATACGTCTTGCTGGACATTCCTGTCCTCCTTCAAACTCAGCGGCACTTGAGCAGCGACTTGCTCTAGCGCCGTCGCACTCGTCAACACCAACTCACGACCGAGAAGCACCTAGAGGCTGCTGGCAGTCTCGAAAACCTCCAGCAACTCCCCGATCACCCTCTCCCGCTCCTCCGGTTCTTTCCCACGTATGGCCGTGGTCACGCACGTCTCCAGATGGTTCCGCAGCATCAGCTGGTTCACCTTCTCCAGGGCACGCTGCACCGCAATGCTCTGTTTAATGACGTCGATGCAGTACTCGTCCCTTTCAACCATACGCTGTATGCCCCGTACGTGACCCTCGACGCTCTTCAGGCGATTCACCACTTCCCTTTTCGTTTCTCCCTCCACAGCTCTACTCCTTCGCTATCCCACCCCAGGGGGGAGGGGGTCTGACACTAGTATATCACAAGCCATCCCGTTTGTCAAGCTTGACAATGCCACACAGGTATGTTACAATTGAGGCGAGACGAAAGAAAGCGTCCGTGGGGACAGACCGCTGATCCCTCCTACCTTAACAACCAGATCGGTCTGGGCGAGCAAGGGGACCGCCGCTGGGATTCGCCTCCCAGAGGAACTTCCCGACTCCCTGCCCTCATGGGCAAGGTCACTGGATGAAACAGTAAGTCCAGGCAGGGTGATCCCTGACGACAACTGCAACAGAGAACATACCTGCCAACGGGGACCGGACTTGTTCCGGGAGCCGTCGGTGAGGGGTGAAAAGGTGGTGTAAGAGACCACCAGCGTCGTCGGTGACGGCGGCGGCTAGGCGAATGTCTGACTGGGAGCAAGGCAGGTGGGATGGGTTCTGGAGAGGATCCATTCCTGCCGCAGTGATGGCGCCAAGAGGGATAATACCCCTGGCGGTAGTCATCACCAGGGCGACAGCCTTGAGACAGATGGCGGTCAAAACAGAATCGGGGGTACACCTGCTCGCCCTCTGTCATCGTTCATGATCTGTTTTTTGGGGATGAAAGGTTTCGACAGGGAAGGCTGGTCGAGGATAGCAAGCCGAGGAGCTCCACCTCGTTAATCAGGGGCACACTAAACACAAACGGCGAGCGTCAACTCGCACTGGCTGCGTAAGCAGCCACGCTCCCCCGGTCTCTCTCTGGTGGGCCGGGATGGGGCGTCAGAAAGCCGGAGTGCGCCAGCCCTCACGCCGATGCGGGCTGGCAAAGGGGGAAACCCGGTATCGGCTGGCTTCCGAGGGACTCCGTCGGCATGAGGCCCTCGGTGGCGAGATTCCAAAGAGCCGGCTAAGCTTGTAGAAGTCCTCGGTCTAATTCTTTGGACGCGGGTTCGATTCCCGCCATCTCCACCTTTAGGCGCGCGGTGGGATAAAGCGCACTCAACAGAGAGTGGCAAAGTGACCAAGAAGAGGCATCAGAGCATCGTTTCGCTGCCCAAGGTAGTGACCATCGTCAGTCTCACTCTAGTGGCCGTGCTGTCCGTGGACTTCGGCCGCAAGGCACTCGAAAACTACCAGATCAAGCATCAGGTAGAGTGGCTGAGAGAGCAAGTGGACGTCGAGCGTGAGACGAATGCCGAACTCCAGGAGAGGCTGGAGTACGTGAGCAGCGACGCTTACGTGGAGAAGATCGCCAGGGAGCGGCTCAAGATGGTCAAGGAGGGAGAAACGGCTGTGATGGTGATCCCCGCAAGCACCGAGGAGTCTTCTCTGCCCGGCGCGCCGGTGGTGCGCGAAATGGCAGAGGAGCAGGCCAAGCCCTACTGGCAGCAATGGGCCAACCTCTTGTTGGGATCCGACTACTGATCCGGGCGTCTCTCGCTTGACTTCTGCTTGGCAATCGACTATAATTCATTTTGAAGACGTTGCGGGGTAGAGCAGTGGAAGCTCGTCGGGCTCATAACCCGGAGGTCGTTGGTTCGAATCCAACCCCCGCTACCATGAACCAGGCGCCGATGGCTCGTTGGGCCGTCGGCGATGGTTTGTTGCCGGCGTAGCTCAGTTGGTAGAGCGGGGGATTCATAAGCCCTAGGTCACTGGTTCGAGTCCGGTCGCCGGCACTGTGAGATGGCCCCGAAGGTCCCGTTTCGGGGCCTTTTCTTGTGTGACGACAGAACCCGTGCTGGTGGCGACAGCCTTGCCCCGCCTGCTGACGGCGGGGCGTCGTTCTCTTGCTGCCACCTTGCGCCAACACAGAGAAGGGACATCCCACAAAGGGACGGCCCTTCTAGTATCCAGGTTGTATCCAGGCTC
>CAYGAW010000075.1:0-7291 GCA_964347945.1 uncultured Anaerolineales bacterium | reverse complement strand
CCAGAAGCCTTTGGGTCATCTCCTTGAACTCTTCGTCGGTCAGCCCTTTGAAGGTCTTGCCCACCTCCAAGAAGGAGCCCTCTTCCTCATCCCTGGCCGCTAGGTGATAGTTGCTTAGCCAGCCATGGCGACGGCCGTATCCCCAGTCCGCAGCAACGATGACCAGGTCCAGAGAGATGGTGTGCTTGACTTTGAACCACGCCTTGCCTCTCACGCCGGGGCTGTACGGGCTGACCAGGTGTTTGACCATGAGCCCCTCGTGTCCTTTTCGATAGGCCTCCCGAGCAAAAGCCTCCCCTTGCACCACATCGCGTGGCACCGCTCTTGGCACAGCGAGCATGTTTCCCTTGGTCCCCTCCAGGAACTGCCACCGTTCGTGGTTTGGAAGATCGACCAGGCTTCGTCCGTCAACGAAGAGGATGTCGAAGAGGTAGAGTTGGACCGGTACTTGCTGGGCTATCTCGGTTATTCTATGCACCCTGCGAAAGCGACGCATCAGGTGCTGGAAGGGAAGCGGGCGGCCTTCGTCGTCCACGGCTATGACTTCCCCCTCGAGGATGGCCGTCTCCGCTTGTGCCTGAGCGCGTATCTCCTTCACTATCTCAGGGAGGCTTTTCGTCACCCGAGAGAGGCTCCGGGTGTAGATTTCAACCGTGGAGCCATCCTTGTGGATCTGGACCCTTGCTCCATCGAGCTTGTACTCCAAAGCGATCTCTCCCCTGTGGTGGTCGAAGGCATCAGCCAGGTCCTTCGCCGTGAGGGCCAGCATGGGCTTCAGGGGCCGGAACAGTTGGGGACGAATCTCAACGAGACCAGCCTCGCCCTCGCTCAACGCCACCGCCGCGACTTCCCCCAGATCGCCACAGAGCATGTTGGCCCTACGTACCACTTTCTTCTTGGCGCCGGAAGCCTGAGCTATGGCGTCCAGGACAATGCCCTCGCTGACGCCGTGGCGCATCTCCCGCACGACGTTCTTCACCAGGTACTTGGCCTCGACGGCGGTAGCCCTCAACAGCAGTGAGCGGAGATGCTTCTCCTTCCTCGCTCGTGAGCCTTTGCCACTGATCTCAGCTATCTGCTCAAAGGTCTGGTAGACCTGCAGGATTGTCAGAGGCGGAGGCTGGGGAGGGTTGGTCCGGAACCCTTCGAAGAGCAAACGCATCGCCTCTCCGGCATCCACCGCCTCTGAGTATACCCTCTGTCGGTCCGCATCCGTAGCCTCGGTCAGCTCCAGGGCGATCTTGGACACAGCTCGCCAGCTCAAATTCAGCGCTCTTTCATCCCATTCCGGGAAGATCTGCCCGATAAGCAAGCGCAGGCCGGAAGGGATCTCGTCGGGCGCCAGGTCCTTGAGGAACTGAGCGATCATCTCGGCCAGCAGCAGCCTGCCAGTGGTCTTCTCCAGTTGCTCTCCTAAGAGGGCGAGTTCTTGAAAGGGAGTCCTGGTCATGTCTTGGCTTTCTCCTTAATCGCACTCAGCTCACCGGCAGAGCGGCGGTGTTTGCGATTATAACAGGCCCGACCTCTGCTGACAATGGCATGCCACATTGAACTAGGCTTCTTTGGCACCGAGGCGGTCACGGGACTCGCTCACTTCATCGAGGTGTGAGACCGCCGGGCAAATGTGGGAATGCGCGTCAGAGTGCCTCTTCCCGTAGGCGATTTTGCAGAGCACTGTGAAGATGCTATACTGTTCCCGACTGGCAAATTCACGGGACCGTCGTCGACTGTGCTTTGACGATGGCACCGGATTCAGAAGTGCCGGCTGGGACTTAGCGGTCGGCACCAGGATGTGTCCCGATCTCTCGCAGTGGTAGTCTCCGGTGAGATGATGATGGAAGTCCTCGGTCCTGGCTATCAAGGGCAGTGCGGGTCGTCTTTTCGCGGCTGGGAGACTGTGAGCAGGTATTGCGGTGTTCTCCTTGTATTGCTGTTCCTGTGGCTCACGGGATGCGGTGAGAAGGCGTTTGAGTCCTCCCCACCTTCTGCCAAAACGAGTGTGACGCCCACCATCAGCCTATCGTCTGCCACGATCGCCGCTGTCCCAGCACAGACTCCTTACCCGTCTCCCACGCCTACTGTACTGCCTGCGCCTTTTCCTCCCCTTCAACTCTCCCTTCGTTGGCGCTATCCAACGAATGAGATGGTCTGGTCCCTGACCGTGGCCGATCTCAACGGTGACGGGCCCAAGGAGGTGATCGCTGGTTCGTACGACAAGCACGTCTACGCTCTCAGCGCAGATGGCCAACTGCTTTGGCGTCATCAGACAGCAGCGGCCGTATATACAATCGCGACCGGGGATCTGGACGGCGACGGTCGGCCGGAGGTCGTCGCTGGAGGGGACGACAACAGGGTGCACGTGCTTAGCGCCAGTGGTGAGCCACTCTGGCAATACGAAGCGGATGGCCGCGTGGTCAGCGTCTTGGTGGAGGACGTTTACGGTGATGGGTCGGCGGAGGTTCTCTCTGGTTCATGGGGACGCCAGCTAGCTCTGCTGGCTGCTGACGGAGAACCCCGTTGGGAACTCCGTGGCAGCGACGATGTGTCGACTCTGCACCTGGCCGACTTGGATGACGACGGACAGCTGGAAATCATCGCTGGGCACCGCGGCGGAGAAGTGACATTGGCGAGAGTCGATGGCGAAGTCCGCTGGAGATACGACACAGGGGGATACGTGCGGCATTTGGGGTCACATGACTTGGATCATGATGGGTGCAAGGAGATCATCGTCGGATCCTCCGATGGCCGAGTCTATGTCTTGAACGATGAAGGCCACCTGCAATGGGGACAAGAACCTGGCGGTCCTGTCGTCACGGTACACGTGGCCAATCTGGACGGCAGTGACACGGCTGAGGTAGTGGTGGGAACGGGCCCTGACACGCCTGGGATCTATGCTCTGAGTAGCGCGGGAGAAAGATGGTGGGAATACGCTACTGAGAGGGGCGTATGGGCTGCGACCAGCGCTGATCTGGACCGTGATGGATGGCAAGAGATCCTGGCCGGTGCGGATGATGGCACGATCTACATACTCGATTCGTTCGGTCGGCTGCGGGGTATCTATCGCGCTGCGCGGAGAGTCCATGGGCTGATCGTGACCGACATGGACGGCGACGGACAGGACGACGTGGTCGCCCGCTCAGGCAACGACGTCTACTTGCTGAGTGTGCTCCCCGGTCAGGCTATCTCTTCCCAGGCCGCAGGGAAATCGGAACCGGCTACTCTACAGAGCTGGACTGGCATGCTACCCGGAAGCGCTGGGGATGGGGAGGACCTTGTCGAGTTGGTTGCAGTGGGTGACATCATGCTGTCGCGCACCATCGAAGAGCGTATGGATGTGTATGGGAGCGACTATCCCTTCTCCAGCACTGGTGATCTCATACGCGGAGCAGATATCGCCGTAGGCAATCTGGAGTGTCCCCTGACCACGGTCGGCGAACCCATAGCCAAGCGCTTCACGTTCCGAGCGCATCCGAGCCATGTCGAGGGCCTGGTGAGGGCCGGCTTTGACATAGTGAATCTGGCCAACAACCATCTGCTTGATTTTGGTGGGGAAGGTTTCGTGGAGACTATTGGGGTCCTGCAGGACAACAATCTGGCCTATGTGGGGGCGGGCTTCTCAGACGCAGATGCCCATCGTCCCCTGATCTGGGAGGCGAAGGGCAGACGGATCGTTTTCCTTTCCTATGCAGCGAGCCGCTGGAAGGACTCCGCCGAGGTGCCCACCGATGAGTGGATAGCATTTGCAGACGTGTTGACCATCCAGGATGATGTCCGGCGAGCTGCGGAGCAGAGTGACCTGGTGGTGGTGATCATGCACCTGGGAACTGAGTATCAAGGGCAGCCGGACGAGGAGCAGTTGGCGGTCTCACGAGCAGCGATCGAAGCCGGGGCCTGCCTGGTCATCGGGCACCATCCGCACGTCGTACAGGGAACGACATCTTACGGAGGCGGGTTCATCGCGTATAGCCTCGGCAACTTCGTCTTCGATCTCGACGTTGTGGAGAGGGCGCGGGAGGGGGCCATACTGCGAGTCCTCCTCGGTGACGACGGTGTTGAGGCAGCGGAACTGATTCCCGTGCGCATCGCAGATGATGTGCAGCCACGGTTCCTCGCCGATGAAGAAGGGCGACCCATTGTAGAGAGGGTGTTCTAGGTCGCCATGAGTGAGGTAAACACGGTGGTCGAGTTTGACCAAGGTTGGGCCTTACACTAGAATTCCGGCGGGACGGTTCGGAGGTTGAACTATGGCCAGACTCGGCCAGGTGCTGAGAGAGGCGCGGCAGCGCAAAGCATACTCGTTCCGGGAGATCGAGCAGGCCACAGGGCTGTGGCCGGAGTACATCAAGGCTCTGGAGACCGAGGACTTCCACGGGTTTGCGAGCGTCGCTCATGTGAGGAGTTCTCTCCGACTCTACGCGCGATTCCTTGGACTGAATGTCAAGCACGTATTTGCCCTCTGGGAAGAGGCGCTGGCTGAGCAAACCTCCATTCGGCAGGAGACGACTGCCACCTCCATCAGCCCTCTATACGCGGCGCTGATCAAAGGGCTGCTGGTTTGCTTCGCTGTCTTGCTCTTCGCGACTGGGCTTGTTGGTGGCTACCGGTGGCTGGCGACTCGCCAGAGCGCCGACGCTACGCCTCCGATGATTGGACCGGGGGAGACGCCTGGTCCTCCGTCAGCGAGATCCACCCCGTCGCCCACCCCGTATTCACCTATCAGTAGCACTGCAGTGCCTCGCTATACGATCACGGTCACGCTAGACTACCAGGGGCATCACCTGGACGTGGAGGAGAGGATTGACTATGCGAATCGTACCGACGAGTCGCTGCAGGACGTCGTGTTGAACGTGTTCCCGAACCACGATCCGGACGTTTTCACCTTGAATAGTCTTAGCCTGGAGTTTGGTGCCGGTCCAATGGTTCCCAACCACACCCTTGAGGACATGACCCTGCGAGTGCCTTTGCCTCAGCAACTGGCACCCGGCCAAGTGGCCACCATATTCCTGGACTTCGCTTTGGACTTACCCTACATAGATCCGACGGCAAGCTTCACCACGGGCACCCTGGGCTGGTCGGAGCGAGCGGTAGATGTCGGCCACTGGTATCCAGCGCTGGCACCGTTCCTACCCGGAGAGGGTTGGTATACCTTTAGCTACCACCGGGTTGGTGACCCCTACGTGATGGAGGAGGCTGACTACGAGATACAGATCCATGCGCCCGACGGCGTAACAGTGGCGGGCAGCGGGAGCGAGGAGCGTGACGGCAACACATGGCGCTACAGCATGTCGCAGGCTCGCTCCTTCGCCTTCGCCGCCAGCGACCAGTACCTTACCCACAGCACGGAGATAGACGGCATCACCGTCATTTCCTACCATTTCCCCGGCCATGCCGATGCTGGCGTCGAGGTGGCCCGCGTCGCTGCCGAGGCACTACAGACTTACGGCGACCAGTTCGGTGTGCGTTATCCTTATCTTGAGTACAGGGTAGCGGAGGCCGAATTCGCAGGCGGCATGGAGTTCTCGGGTCTTTCCTTCCTGGGGTCCCTGTGGTACGCCACGTATCCGGGTGGCGTGCGCTGTCAGTTGGTGTCCCTGTTGGTGCACGAGGTGTCTCACCAGTGGTGGTACGGTTTGGTGGGCAACGATCAGGTGAGAGAGCCTTGGCTCGACGAGGCTCTGGCCACTTACAGTGGGCTTCTATTCTACAAACTATGGTACCCTGATGACCACCAATGGGCGTGGGAATTCGAGGTGTTGAACTATCAGCCGTCGGGGCCCATAAACGCCACCATCTACGATTTCGACGATCAGGCGGCGTATATGAACGCAGTCTACCGTCACGGGGCGCTCTTCCTTGCCGACCTGCGAAACGTTATGGGCGATGAAACGTTTTACGCGTTTTTGCGGGACTACTGCCAGAGCCAGAGGCACACGATAAGTGCCACCGAAGATTTCTTCTCTGTTGCGTCCCGCCACACCAGCCACGATCTTAACCCTCTGCTGGATGAGTATTTCACTTCTGAGGAAGGCGAAGGCCAACAGTGAGTCAGCTGCGGAAACGCGCGCGCTGCCTCCTCTCCGTCCTCCCGCTGATCGCCCTCGCTCCCCTCGGTTGTGGAACGCCGGTAACTGAATCCACTTCCTCGGCGCCCGCTACCTACTCCGACGAAGCGACAGCGAACGCCCCGCGCCCTTGCCTGGTTGTGGCCGAAGATCTGTGGGACGATGAGAGAGAGCTATTCGGCAGCGTGGAGAGGGCCTATTCTGACTGTCCTGCGGGGCCAGCAGAAGGGTCGTCCGAGGCGATGGCTTGGTTGCGCTCGGGTGATTCCGAGCTGGCGCTGGTCAGCGGCCCGTCTCCCGGGGCAGGGGCGGAACTGGTGCGGACGGAGCCTTACGCGCTGATCGCCCATGTGGCTTCTCCCTTTGATGATGTGCCTTTGGCGTGGCTCCGAGACGTCTTCCAGGATCCAGGAGAGCATACCGTGGTGGTTGCCAGAGGCGGCCATGCGGTCAAAGAGCTGCTGGGTGTGGATGAACTCGCTCCAGATGCCGTACACGTTTCATCTTGGGAAGAGGCGAGGGACCGGGTGGCGCAGGACAGAGCAGCGCTGGCCCTGGTGCCGTGGCGAGCGGTTGACTTTCACGTCCGAGCTCTGGCCATTGACGGGCAGGCGGTAGGCCCTGGGCATGCGGAGAGCTATGCCTACCAGCGGCGCTGGTGGCTGATAGGCGCTGTGGAAGACCAGTGGGAGTTGTGCCGGGCACTGCGCGAGGGTCTGGCTGATCACACCGGACCTCTGATCAGCTTCGTTGCCGTCGGCGACGTGATGCTGGGGCGGGGGGTCGGCCGACTCATGGCCGCCAATTCGCCTCAGTATCCATTTCTCCTCACTCGGGAACTGACCAGTGCTGCAGATGTCGCTTTCGCCAATCTAGAATGCCCTCTGACTTCGAGGGGCGCTCCGCAGGGGGGGATCGCCCTTCGCGCCAGTCCAGAGGCGGTGGAAGGCCTGAGCGATGCGGGGTTTGATGTACTGTCCCTGGCAAACAACCACACCGATGACTACGGGCCAGTCGGCTTGCTGGATACCATGGGCGCGCTGGAAGAAAAGGGGATGGCGTGCGTGGGAGTGGGGCGCGACATAGGTGCCGCTCGTTCAAAGGCTGTGATTGATGCGCGTGGGGTAAGGATTGCCTTTCTGGCCTACAATCACATCGAACCGCGGTATGTTCACGAGCAGGGCGGCGTGGGCGGTCCCGTGTGGCTGGAGCCGGAAGATGTCTACGAT
>CAYGAW010000074.1:0-11945 GCA_964347945.1 uncultured Anaerolineales bacterium | reverse complement strand
TGCTGGCGAGGTGTTGGCAGCATGCCGGGCGCTGATACCAGAGAGTGCTGACCGTACCGTGTGGTGTGATCACGACTGCTTGCCTGGCTCACCCCCTGGAGCGATGGGGGCCTATGACTGCACAAACTTCTCATCCAGCAGGTCCCTCCCCAACTCCACTACCTCTCTCACAAAGGCATCGAAGTCGTCTCTTCGACTGCGGTGGTTGAGTATGCCAACACGGAGCCCGTACTTGTCACCGATGGTGACATTTGAGCACAGTGTGTTCCCGTCTTCATGCAGTCGCAACAAGAGCTCCTCGTTGAGTTTGTTCAGTGACGCGTTATCGAGATCAGATGCTCGGTAGCGGAAGCAGACAATGCTCAGAGGAACCGGCGCCATCAACTCCAGTTCGGGTGAGGCGTCGACGAGGTCAACCAAGTAGCGAGCCTGATCCACATTCTGCTGGATCAATCGTCCATACTTCCTGACCCCATGAGCCTGGAGGGACATCCAAGCCTTCAGTGCGCGGAAGTTGCGCGAAAGCTGGATGCCATAGTCGCTGAACCACGGCTCGCCAGCGGCCGCACCCCGCTCGGCGTGAGTCAGATACGTGGGGATCAGAGAAAACGACCGGCGGTGATCCTCCTCTCTTCGCACGAGAGCGCAACCTATCTCGTAGGGCATGTACATCCATTTGTGCAGGTCGAAGGCGAGGGAATCTGCCCGCGACATCCCTGCCACGAGGGGGCGAAGCTCCGGGGACAGGGTGGCCCACGCGCCAAAAGCGCCGTCTACGTGAAACCACATTCGCTCCTGCTGGCAGATGTCCGCCAGTGAGTCCAAGTCGTCGAAGGCGCCGGTGTTGATCGTTCCGGCATTGCCGACAACGCAGATGGGATGATGCCCAGTTTCCCGATCTTCAGAAATCGCGGACTCCAGGGCGGATAGCTCGATCTGGAAATCTGAATTCACAGGTATTTGACGAAGAGAATCCGCGCCCAGGCCCAACAACTCGACGGCTTTCTGTACCGAGCTGTGGGTCTCGGTGGAGGCATACATGGTCATCTTCTGTGGCGAGGCCGATACTCCCTGACGTCGTACGTCGAAGCCCGCCAGAGCATTGCGGGCAACCGTGAGGCCCACAAGGTTGGCCATGGAGGCGCCGCTGACCAGGAGCCCACTGGCCTTGGTGGGATAGCCAAGCATCTCCTTGAGCCAGTTCAGAACCTGGGCCTCGACGTAGTTGGCCACATGTTCGCCACCGCCAGTGTTGGAGTTCATGCCCGCGGCAAGCATCTCCGCCAGCATGTCCAGAGGCGTCCCCGTCCCAAGTGCCCAGCCCCAGAAACGAGGATGTATGCACCCCATCGGATACGGCAACACATCTTGAACGAATCTCTCGTAGACCTTCTCCAGATCTTGTGGCTCAAGCGGCAAGGGTGCTCGCAACCTGCTCTTCACCTCGTCCGGAATGGGCTTCCAGACCGGACGTTGCTCCACCTTTTCTAGGTAGGTCATCATGTCGTCGATCATTCGATGTCCCAACTGGCGCATAGACTTCCAATCTTCGGGGTCAAGTGATTCTTCCCTGTGCAGGGACACTGCTCTGGTCACTATCGATCCTCCTGTGCATTGACTTTGTCATTTCCAACCTTGCCCTGGAATAGTGTCTCAGTGAAAAAGGCGTAGTAGTCGGGGCGATCCAGAACGAATTCCGACGACTGGGGCTGAGAGAGACGCTGGTAGACTGCCCAGTCCTCCTTTGACACCTCTGATTGTGCTCCTTCCCACCGCATCTCCAAGAGCGATATGAGCGCATCACGAATCTCATGCGTGAGTGGCGCTTGAAACTCGGCCACAAACGTCCGGGACTTCACTTCCTCCAAGCCAGCGTCTCGAAGCCAGCCCACTGCACACAACCAGTGTGACTCTGGCCGCATGCTCTTTGTGAAGGGGCTGATGCCCGCGGAAGTAGCGTTGAGCCGCGCTTCCAACAGGGGATACCCTGGAAGCAGGATCTGAGAAGAATAGACAAGAATGGCCACAATGCCTCTGGGCTTCACCACTCGTGCCAGCTCTTGCACCAGGGGTACTGGTTCTTCGGCAGGATAGCCCGCGCACGAGGCACTCCAGAGCCAGTCGAAGGTGTTGTCTTCGAAGGGGAGGTTGTTTATGTCCCCTTGGCGAAAGGCAACGCGCCCCGAAAGCCCAGCTTCCTCCGCCACGCGCTCTGCCTCACGCAAGAACTCGGGGCGTAAGTCGAGCCCGGTGACATGTCCGTCGGGTCCGACAGCGTCAGCGAGCAAGGGGACCTGAAGGCCGATTCCACACCCTGCATCCAACCCACGACTGCCTTTGGGGAGGTGGAGCGCGTCGACGGCCGCCCGGAGGACTGGCTCGCGCATGGGCTCAGTCACCCGGAGGCGGTACACGTAGTTGTCGGAGTCAGTCATCCTCTATCCTCTCGACCTTGAAGATGACCGGCCGCAACCAGTCCGAGCACCCGGTGATGATCACGCCTTCTTGCTTCAAGCGGGGATAGCTTGCCCCCGTAGCTACGGCCAGAATGTCGTCGCGTAAGTCTGCCCAGGCCCATTCACAGAAGCCCTCTGGCACCGTGACGAGCGCGTCGAAATCCTCCAGGATGAATTCCTGGCCTTCCTCGAGAACCTCGCAGCGAGCAAGGTCCTGGGAGGCGTCATCCACATATCTCTCGATCAAGTCGCGGTGGATGGTCCGTTTGAGCACGGTGATTTTGCATTTCGACATCTCGGAAGGCATATCAGTAACTCCTTTCAGCAGATATGATTGCGGTAGGCTCGGTCCAAGAACCTAGTGCTGCCGACTACCTCACAGAGATGATCCGCTGCGGGGCAAGCGACACTGTGGAGGAATCAAGAAGCTCGTGCCGAGCCAGTATGGCAGATCTACCAGCGCTTTGGAGTCTATCGCTAAGAGCGCGGTGAAGCAAACTAGAATCAGTCTTCGTTGGAGATGTTCTCTTCCAGTTCGAAGGCTGCCTGCGCCATCTCTATGCCGTTGACGATTATCGAGATCTGGTGCTCCCCCGGGTAGTGTTTACGGGTCGATTGATCGGCCAAAGAGAGCTTCTTGACGATGGTGTGGGTCCCTGGCTCAAGACTAGCTTCCCGAAGGTGGAATACCTTCCGCGATCGTTTGCCCTTTGGCCTTGCATAGTCGACCGCGAATTCAAGCCGAACTTTGCACGTCTCGTCTGCATCCACCCTCAAATCAAGCGTGAAGTACTGATCTTCCCCGATTACGAGCGTCTCCTTGTCGAGTGACAAGTTCTTTACGCTGATATGCTTTGGGTCAGCGAAGCCGAAGAGGCGCATCGCACGCCTGTCGCCCGCTTTCAGCATGCCTCGGCAGGCATGTTTCACAATCCAGTCGGTGTTCTTGTTATCTCCATACCATCGCTCACAGATGTCCAGTACTACCTCGGGATGATCTTTGGAGATGTCATTCAGATTGTTGGCGACGCTCCTCCTGACGAATTCCGATTCATCGTCCTTCAGCTTCTCTAGAATCGGCAGTATGAGACTCGGGTCCTCCTTGAAGGCGGCCAGAGCCATCCCCCAAGGAAGCCTGGGGCGGCAGCCTTCGCTGGCCAGGCGCCGCACGTGCTCGTTCTCATCCTCTGCCCACTCACGCACATACTCCATGGCTCTCTCTGGATCCTGTGCCAGAAAGGGGCGGATGGCATACTCGGCACTTATGTACTTCGTGAAGAAAGCCAATGCTGGGAGCGAGAGATCCCAGTCATCCAACCCATAGCACCCCACAAAATCGGAGAAGACCATGCCGTCGAAGCTGGGAAACGACGGAGCGACTTCCATCAGAACCGCCAGTGCCTCTGGATAGTCCTTCCGTAGAGTCTCATTCAAGCAGTGCGTGACATGGCGCATCCTTTCCTTGAGTTCCTTGCTCTCGAAGCTGCCATCGAATACGAGGCGATTGAACTTACCCTTGTCGAAATCCGGGTACGCCTCCCCAATAGCATCCCCCAGATCACTTACAAACGAGGCTGTGAAAAAGAGGTCCTTCAGTTTCTCAGGCATGAATAATCCTCATTGCGATCAACACCTTCGGGAGCCCGACCTGTGACCAGGGCGAGAGAGATGTCCACTTCAAATCTCAGAGGGCGTCCCGCCGTTTCCGCTTCCTCCAGGTCTGCCTTGATCCGATTGAGGCCTGCTTCATAGGCTTCATCTGTCAAGATCGCCAGTTGCGACGTGCCATGCTTTTGCAGGAAGGGAGACTGGAGCACTTCGCGTCCTGTTAGCGACTCTTGGATGTGCTCCGCCACGCCAGAGCGAACCTGGAGAAACCCTGCGTCAGTCATCCATTCCCTTATCGAATCAGCGGAGGGGTAGCGAGCGAGATCCTTTTCACGGGTTCCTTCGAAATACCGATAGAGGTACCAATGATCCGCCCTGGTATGTGGATCCATGCCGATGATAGCTAGTGTGCCACCGGGTAGCAACGCTTGCCTAGCCTCAAGTATAAACCCTTGCTTCTGGTCAAAATGATGCAATGCGTTGACACACAAGATCAGATCGAATAGGGCCTCGGAAAAAGGGAGGTCGCTGGCCTGCCCGCACACCAAGCGCCCCGTGAGTTCTCGGTCGGCCTCCTTCAGCATGCCAAGAGAGACATCCAAGCCGTAGACCTGCGGAGCAATAGTCTGCAATTCGGCCAACCAACGGCCGGTGCCACACCCCACTTCGAGAATCCTATCGACGGAGCCGGCCCGAGCCAAGGCCGACAGAGTGGAAGCTATGCCCTCATACTCCAGCGCCCCGTAGCGCTGGTCATACGTGGGCGCAATCTGATCGTAGTCAACGTGTCTGTACGACATCCAGAAGACTCTACGTTGAACTCCCCAAGGGCCGCGGCAACAGGGAATCAGACCTCGAGAGTTGGCGCTCTCACCGGCTTCCGACAAACGGCGGTGAGTGTTGCCAGTCCAAGAGCCACTGCGTGGCAGCTCTTCGCCGGGTCCGCTCCTTAGAGGTGCCGGGCGCGTAGTTATGCCTCAGGCCTGATCGCCCATTTCCTTTCTGTAGATGTACTGCCCTTCTTCAGACGGCACCATAGGGTCTGATTCCACCCTGAGGAATCCACACTTCTTCTCATAGAAATGGAAGTTCTTCGTGGCCCACGTCGGGGTCGCCAGCCGCCAACTCTTGGTGTCGGGATAACTGGCTTCGATGAACTGCCAGGTCTGAGTCCCCACTCCTCGATCCTGATAATCCGGGTCGACGAAGATGGTGCCCAATATGTTGTGGCCCGGCTCGAGTATCCAGACAATGATGCCGCCGATGACCTTGCTTTCCGAGAGAATCTTGTAGCCGATGCTTTCGCGATAGGGGAATAGCCACGTGCGGAAGAACTCACCGTTGTCATATCCGTCTGGTCCTCCGGTCTCGACTCCCAGGTGCTTCTGCGCATCGTCATCGAAGGCTCGCTTCATGACTCCTGTGAGTTCCGGCACGTCTTCCTCAGTGATTTCCTCAAAAGACAGTTCTAGCTGCTTCTGGCTCATCGTGCTTCAGTTCTACCTCCAGTTGTAGTTCCAACCTTGAGAGCATTGAGATGTGGTTGAACAGTCCGCTGATAGTCTGACATCTCTGCATCCGGCAGGGTCAATAGAGTGTAAGCAAACCCTGCCCCCTGTCGCAAAGTCAGTACCTGGCATCGTCCAGGTGGCCATCGAAGCCTACTGCCGCGAGCGTGGCCCCTGAGGGCCGTCCGCGCTTGCTCCCTGCTCCTGGCAGGCCTCCCTCACACTGGGACGTCACCTTTCGCCCTGCTCAGGCGTTCCTTCTTCGACGCTGGACTCGGCGAAGGCTGTGCTGCGGATCCGCCAAGCGCCGCTGCCTTTACGAGGCGTGCGCGAGGAAGGACCCAGACTGCGCCAATTCGACGGCCCTCAGCACCACGTCCTCGGCCGAGTGGGAGTCCCTCGCCCTGTGGTGGGTGCTACCAGGCCATGAACCACCGCTTGAGAGACGGGAAGCGGCGGAACAACGCTGGCCTTACAAGAGTGAAGTAGCACAATAGGCCCGTGAATTCTGCTGCACAACGCCGAATACTGCTGGAGTACTCCGACCCAGTACCCCGAAGAAAAGCGTTCTTGTCGGGACGACTATCATCAGGAAGATGACCAGCATGTCGAGGACTACTCCCCGGAGGATCCTCATCTGTGCTATGTGTCTGCCAGAGAATGAGCTTGCCACACTATGCTTGGCGCGGCTCCCACAGATCGAGAAGATTGCCGTACAGGTCTTCGAAGGTAGCTACCACACCGAAGGGTAATTCCTCCGGAGGCTTCAAGAACCTGACTCCGCGAGACTGGAGAGTGCCGTACGCCTTTCGACAGTTGTCTGTAAGTAGGATACAGAAGAACTCGCCGCCGGTCTGCTTGCCCACCCGGTCCAATTCTTCTCCCTCGGCCTTGCGTAGGACAAACGCCACACCCTCTTGACCCTTGGGCGCAACAGTCAACCAACGAGCACCTGGAATGGAAGTGTCCTCTTCGCGCTTCTCCATCCCTAGCTTCTCGGTATAGAAGCCCAGCGCTTCATCCTGGTCACGGACCAAGATCGTTACGTATGCTATTTGCGTGAGCATGTTCCTTCCTCTAGTCTACAATCCTCAGTGGGCAAACGCTTCCCTCCCGAACACTCAGCAACGCATCGGTCCATAGACACCCCACCTTGAGCTGATCCCTCTCCTTCGAACATCATCCTTTTCAGAACTAACTGAGCTCGACACCGCTGGGTCTCTAGCTCTGCTTTCCTTCGAGCGAGGCCTTCTTGCGCTGAACTCGCCGGAGCCGGTGCTCCAATTCTCCGAGCCGTCGCTGGGTCCACCAGGCATCGCGGCTCAGAGAAAGGGATTGGATGAGCTCTATGGCCCTGACAACAAGCTCCTCGGCCCTTTCGAAGTCCTTTGCTCTGTGCTCGTAGAACTTGGCCAATTCGACGTAGGGATAGAGTCTAGCGTGGTTCTGACGGATAGCCTGATGCCAGAGTTCAAGCGCCTGGTCCCATCTGGCTTGCCGCTTGTAGTGAAACGAGAGATCACGAAGGGTCGCCTGCATTAGGCCGTTGGACAGATTGGCATCCAGGGCAGATCGCAACGCAGCTTCCGCGCGCTCACTCATTCCCGTTTGGAGGTAGAGCCTGCCGAGGCTGTACAGATCCTCCCCGTGCTCTACCTCGCTGCCAAGTGGATCTTCGAAGAACTGGCACGACAGCGCCGTGAGAGCCGCGAGGGACAGGATATCCTGTACGTTGTGGTAGAAGACGCCCTTGAGGGGATCTGCATGGCCAAGCCTGAGGTAGTCGAAGTAGATCTGGGGAACCAGATAGCTGGGCACGTCCCCCTCCCGGCGCAGGCCCAGGATGGTAGGCTCCAGGTTGGAGAGAGCGCAGCTCTCAAGCCGGAGACGCCACAGGCGACGAGCCGTGAAAAGGAGATCCAGATGCGGAGCCGATGAGAGGGGAAAGCGACGCCGGGACATGATGAAGCGGCTCTCCAACACAGGGACGTCGAAGGCCTTGCCGTTGAAGGAGACGACGCCGGACAGAGATGCTAGCGTTTCCTCAACAAGAGAAACGAGGGCTCGTTCCTCCGTGAAGTCGCGCATGAACAGTTGGCGGACATGGAAATCCCTTTCCTCGAACCATCCGATGCCCACCAGGAAGGCGTATGTCCCTGTGCCACCGGCAAGCCCCGTAGTCTCTACATCGAGGAAGGCGCTTCTAGATAGTTCGAGTGCTCTGAGGCTATCGTCGCGCCCGATCCCGGCTACTGTCTCCGGACGATGGGTGAGCGCGTTCGCGATGTCGATCTGCCCGTGGCGGTAGCCCTGGGGATAGATCTCATCGACAACGACGCACGGGCCGTACTGGGTGTCGACTACCACCCCACCGACCAACTCTTCAACAGGTCCAGACGTCTGCCTAGTGGAAGGCTGGTAGCCGGTGGTTCCCACTCGGCCTGCCAGGCGCTCCAGTTGCTGACGTAGATCTTGTTTGCTCCCTCGCCTGCGCCCCATAGGATGGTCTCACGTGTCCTTCCTGGCTTCACGAACAAGGCGCAGCGCGCTGATCTTTCCTCGAGGGCCTATCTCGCCCTCGGGACCCACGCAGGAAGGACATCCATTGGCGCAGTCGCAGTCGCTGATCAGCTGCTCCGCAGTGAGCAGAAGCTCGTCGTGAATGCTGTAGAGCTTCTCGGCGAACCCTATCCCTGCGGGTACGCGGTCGTAGATGAAGATGGCGGCCTCTCTCGTGTGGGGTGACCGCACCTCTGGCTTCACCCCAATGTCGCCCGGGTCGCACATGAGAAAGAGAGGGGCGACATTGACCAGGACGTTGGAAAGGCCCAGGAGCCCGCTCTCCAGATCGGAGGGCATGAACATCCCTGTCACAGTCTCGGGCAAGCTGAGCCAATAGGCAGTGGTCTGCATCTCCTGCTCTGGAAGCCGCACGTCTCCCCAGCCCACGTTCTCGTGGGTCCACAGCTTGATCTTCTTGTAGATGGTGGGCAGGGCAGTGACAAGCACCTCTCCGTGAGCCCTGCTGCTGCCCTCCGATTTCTCGGACTCAAACTCGTCGATCACTCTGACCTGCACCGCCAAGTTGGCGTCGGTATAGTAGTCGACGTCGACCTTAGTGGCGTAGGCCTTCTTCCCCTCCCAGTCGAGCTTTTCGATCTGATACTGGTCGCCCTCGTGCAGATAAACCGCCTCTTCGTGCACCATGGTGGGGGCGCTGAAGCTGTCGACTTCGCCCACGACTCGGGGTTCAGCTTCTGTCGTGTCGATGATCACTACGTTGTCTCTGGCCGCCGTGCGCAGGCTGATCTCGTCGGCCGGGTAGGACTCTGCGCTCCAGTGATAGGTGTCGCCTGCCTTATGGAGAACGCCTTGCTCTTGCAGGAACTCCAGTATCTGATCGATGTACTGTTCACCGTACCGTTCGCTTTCCTCGAAGGGCAGTTCGAAGGCGGCGCATTTGATGTGGCTCAAGAGAATGAGCAGGTTGTCTGGGTTGACCAGGGCATGCTCTGGCGGTTGGGAGAAGAAGTAGTCTGGATGGGTGATGATGTACTGGTCGAGCGGGGCGGAGCTGGCCACAAGAACGGCGCAGGAGACATCGGCCCGGCGTCCGGCGCGGCCTGCTTGCTGCCAGGTGCTGGTTATGGTGCCCGGATAACCTGTGATTACGGAGGCATCGAGCTGGCCGATGTCGATGCCCAACTCGAGGGCGTTGGTAGCCACCACACCCCGCACGTCTCCTTCGCGGAGCCCTCTCTCGATCTCCCGCCGTTGCTTGGGAAGATATCCTCCGCGATAGCCTCTCACCTTGTCGTCGCCCTTGCGGCCCCTCTTCATATCCTCCTTGAGGTAGGAGAGGAGGATCTCCACTGTGTTGCGCGTACGAGCGAAGACGATGGTCTGAACGTCGTTCACCAGGAAGTTCTTGGCCAGGGAGCGAGCTTCGTGGACCGAGGAGCGCCGGATGCCCAGTTCTCTGTTCACGACAGGCGGATTGCAGAAGATAAAGTGCTTCTCTCCCTTTGGAGATCCGTCGTCGTCAATAACGACCACGTCTTCCTCGATGAGCTTTCTCGCCAACTCCTGCGGATTGGCTATGGTAGCAGACGAGAGCATGAACGTGGGATCGGTGCCGTAAAAGTTGCAGATGCGCTTCAACCTGCGGATGACATTGGCCAGGTGGCTCCCGAAGACGCCGCGATACTGGTGGACTTCATCGATGACCACGTATTTCAGGTTCTCAAAGAGTCTTACCCACTTGGTGTGGTGGGGTAGGATGCCGGTGTGCAACATGTCGGGATTGGTGATCACGACGTGACCCGCGGCTCGGATGGCCTTTCTGGCGTTGACGGGCGTATCTCCATCGTAGGTATAGGTCTTGATGTCCACCTCGAGAGCGGTGATCAACCCGTGGAGTTCGTCCAGCTGATCTTGGGAGAGGGCCTTGGTGGGAAAGAGGTATATGGCCCTCGAATCCGGGTTCTCCAGCAGGGATTCGAGCACCGGAATGTTGTAACACAGTGTCTTGCCGGACGCGGTAGGGGTGACCACGACGAAATTGTCTCCCCTCTGGGCGGCCTCGATAGCGTCGGCCTGATGGGTGAACAGCCGCTCGATGCCTCGGTCTCTTAGCACGCGGATAAGGCGAGGATCTATGCTAGGGGGGAAATCGGCGAAAGCTCCTTCCGTGGGCTGTGTGGTCTTCCAGGCGGTGACACGGTCGCGCAACTCTGGGCTACCTTGCATCTGCGTGAGGACTTGTCGAAGATTCATCGTCGCTCTTGACGCGGCAAGAATAGAACTGATGTTCAGTATACCACGAGTTTCGCACCTGGTCAAGGATGAGAGAGATCCGCTTGTGTTGACTCTCTGGAGTTGGCCCGCGCAGCCCGGTATGTTCATCAGTGCCCTGCTACTACGCTGAGCGTCTGCAAGACCGGTGGGGTTCTCCCGCTGAGGTGAAGTCCAGCGATTCTCGTCTCCGCACTTGACCAATCTCTGCCTGCGGAGTATCATAGTGATGCCATTCCATGAACCCGTTTTCCACGCCGTGGAGGAAACCGAGGAGCGTTCATGACGAGCACCGACCCTTCGCCGGCCTCCAGCGATCGCCTCAGTTTGCTGTATCACCTGTCGCAGACCTTCAACTCGTCGCTCGATCTCGACGAGGTTCTGAATAGCGTGATGGACGAGGTCATTTCAGTCACGGGCGCTGAGCGTGGCTTCGTGGCGCTGCTTGAAGCTGACGGAGGGTCGATCTCTTCCCCGTGGCGCGAGGGATGGACCAGAAGACCATCGATGATCCCCAGTTTCAGGTTTCTCGCAGTGTGGTGGAGCGCGTAGCCCGCGAGGGGCAGCCGATTCTTACCAGCGATGCGCAGAGCGATGAGCGGTTCAGCATGCGCCACAGCGTTAAGGTCCTTGGCCTGCGATCGATCCTCTGTGTGCCGCTGGAGATCAAGGGCAAGGTCTTGGGAGTTGTCTATGTGGACAATCGACTCCAGACTGGTCTCTTCACCGAGGACGATCTCGACCTGCTGGCAGCCAGCGCTTCCAGTGCGGCGATTGCCATAGAGAATGCACGGCTGTATCAGGTCGCGGTCGAGAAGGGCCGCATGGAGCGAGAACTCCAGATGGCGCGGCAGGTGCAGGCCAGTTTGCTTCCTCAGGAGACGCCGCAGATTGAGGGCTGGGAGTTTGCCGCACACTGGCAGCCGGCGCGCGAGGTTGCCGGTGACTACTATGACTTCATTCCCCTCGACGGGGAGAGGTTGAGTTTGGTGATTGGCGACGTCAGCGACAAGGGGATGTCCGCTGCGCTCTTCATGGCTCTCACCCGTAGCATCATCAGGGCCAGCGTGGCCAGCACAGATTCGCCAGCGGACGGAATCGCTCAGGCGAACCGGCTGATCTGTGCCGACGCAACGCGCGGCATGTTCGTCACAATGTTCTATGCGTTACTTGATCCCGTCACTGGCAAGATTGCCTACGTCAACGCGGGACATAATCCACCGCTGCTCTGTCGCGCGGACAAGGATGAATTGGAGACGCTGACGCGCACCGGGATGGCGCTGGGCGTGGTCGAGGACTCGCCATTCGAAGTACGCGCTCTACGTCTGAATCCAGGCGACTTCATTCTGCTCTACACCGATGGAGTGACCGACGCGACCGACGCGCATGAGCGGAGCTTCGGGATGGATCGGCTGCGGACGGTTGTGCTCGAGAACAGGCGGGCCACCGTGCCGGAGATAGTATCCGCTTTGGAGCAGGCCGTTCAAGACTTCGTGGGTTCGATGGCTCAGTTCGATGACGTGGCGATCGTGCTGGTCAAATGCCTCAAGTAGTCGGCACGCTGCTGAACGAACGCTAC
>CAYGAW010000073.1:0-28693 GCA_964347945.1 uncultured Anaerolineales bacterium | reverse complement strand
GACTTCAAGGTCTGCTCCGTCGACGACACCTGGTCCGGGCTGCGCTTCACGCGAAGAGAGCAGAAGTGAACATAGCCCTGCGGGGGACGAAAACGAAGGAGGACATCAAGCTGTCTCGTCGCTTTGAGTCAGTCTCCGCCACGCTGCACGAAGGCCACATGGTGCAGATCGTCTTCATCCGGCAGTATCGTGGCGTGGACGTGGGAGATAGACTCTGGCTAGGCCTCGACGCCGTGCCCTGGCTCATCGAAGCCATCGAGATATGTCTCGACACTCTCAAGAGCAGCCACACCAAGATCGGTACAGACTCGCTGAGGGTGAAAGAAAAGGCACGAGCTGGATCCCCAAGTGGGCATCGGCAACGTGCGAACTGGCTCGGTTCCGCATGCGGAGCGCTACTTCCTGGCAATGCGAGAGAAGACAGCGCGGACTCTGATGGAGGATCTGCGTGCTCTGACTGGGTAGAGGGAGGCCAGACGACTCAGTCTCGGATGGACGAAGGGAACAGTCCGGTCGATTACTTGACTACCAGGACCGGGCAAGGGGCATGACGCACGACGTAGCGGGAGATACTGCCCACCAACGCCTCCTCGACCATACTCCGGCCGAGCGCACCCATCACGATCACATCCGCCCCTTCCCGTTCGGCGACGCGCACGATGGCGGTTCCCGAGTGACCATCCACGATCATAGAGCGAGCCTCCACCCCTTGCCGCTGCGCGATCTCCATGGCCCCCTCGATCACCTTGTCCCCCAGATCCCGTAGTTGGTCCACAACCTGCTGGTAGAGGGTGCCCGTGTACCATGCGGAACTGGTCTCCACCACGTGGAGGAAAAGCACCTCGGCGCCGCTGAGCTTGGAGAGATAGATGGCCTGGAACGTGGCCCTTTCCGAGGCGAGGGAGCCGTCTGTGGGGTTGAGTATCAATTTGTATTCGGGGACTTTAGTCTGCTGGCTCATGCGCCACTCGCTATGTGCGTGTCCGTGCGTTCGTAGTGTCAGATCCAGCGTATTCAGAGGGCTGAAGACCTCACCACAAACGAAAGTTACTTGTACTCCGGGAACTCGTCTTCTTTGAAGGTGGCCACAGGGAGTTCTTCCTCGAGGCTCCCACCGGGGAGGTACCCGAACAACTCCTGCACCTTCTCCCCCGCGGCGCGAAAGATCAACGCCAGAGGTAGGTCGCTGGGGCAAGCGCTCTCGCACATGCCGCACCCCACGCACGAACTGACCATGTGGTTCATCCTGGTCAGCTGATATAAGACAGTATCGCTGGGCATTCTGGCGGCGCCCTTCCTCCCAGCCCACATCAGGTAGCGATCCGAAGGATGGCGGAAGGTGTCGGTCTCGAAGATGCACTCCTTGCAGTAGCAGATGGGACAGGCGGTGGAGCAGTTGTGACAGGTGATGCAGGTGGAGAACTGAGCCACGAGGGCGGGTACATCCTTCACCGTCTCGCGAAACCGGGCGAAGGCCTCATCCCTGGCCTTCTCCCTGGCGGCGACCAGTTTGGCCAAGGCTTCGTCTCTGTCTGGAGCCTCCCCCTCCTCCAGCCCGAGCTTCTCCACAACCTCCTTGCCTACCTCATCTTCCATCTCGAGAAGAATCATCGTCCCGGTGTCCACGCCTATCAAGCCAATGTTGATGTCCACGTTCATGGGGACAGGGTACTCGCATATCTGACATGCAGCGCGGAACTCGTAGCCCTCCCGAGGTGCCACTTCCCCCGCCTTCGCCGCCTGGAGTTGCTCCGAGCTTGAGCCGGCACCATCGTCCTGTCCTTCGCTCAACTGTGCGAAGTCCAGCACCTCATACGTGCCCAGACAATCTATACCTAGGGTGACCAGGTTATCGAGTTCGGCCTGCTGTAGCTTGACCAACTCCACCAAGGCCCGCATCTCGCAGGATCTCAGTACTGCGCCCACCTTCTCCCTGTTACCGCGGCGGGTCAGCCTAGATACCAGTTCGGCCGAGTTGACCATCATCACCGGCGCGAGGGGATTGGCCCTCTCCAGCTTGTCAGGATCTTTGATCAGAGTCTGGGCCACGGCATCCCCGGAAGGTAGTTCCACAGGTACCAGCAAGGCATCCACGACTTCCTTCTCCAGGAGTTGCCGCAGAAACGCCCGCAACGCGGCGAGCACTTCACCGTCCTTGACCTCGACTGTCGCCTGTACGCTCATCTACGATGCCTCCACTAGATCGCCCAGGCCTCGCGCATCGGGTTGGGCCCTTTCTCCTTCAGTTCCTGCACCATCTGCGTAATGGTGTCGGCGAAGAGCTTGCCTTCGCTGGCGCTGATCCAGCGCAACCACACGCGGTCGGGATCAAGTCCCAGCTGCTCCAGGATGCTTCTCAAGATAGCCACCCGACGTCGGGCCTTGAGGTTGCCGCTCTGATAGTGGCAGTCCCCAGGGTGGCAGCCGCCGATCAGTACCCCGTCAGCTCCCTCCAGAAGAGCCTTGATCACGTAGATGGGGTCTACACCTCCGGTGCACATCACGCGAATGGCTCTCACATTGGGGGGGTACTGTATCCTCGACGTCCCCGCCAGATCCGCCCCTGTGTATGCACACCAGTTGCACAGGAAAGCTACTATTCTGGGCTCGAAATCATCCATGATCATAGCTCCAAGCGTAGTACTGGGACCCTGAACACCACCAACTAGTCCAGGGCCGCATCCAACATGGCCAGAAGTTGCGGTTTCTCGAACACGTGCTGCTGTACGGCACCGCTCGGGCAGGACACGCTGCACACCCCGCAGCCTTCACAGAGCACCGGTATGACCTGCGGGATACCTGTCTCCTCATCAGCGACGAGTGCCCCGTACGGACAGGTCTCTATGCAGCGGCCGCAAGCCACGCACAGCCGCGGGTTCACGTAGGGGACTGCCGGCTGCCCCCGGAGACTCTCCCTGGATAGGAAGACCGCCGCTCGCATCGCGGCACCTCTCGCCTGGGCGATGGACTCCTCTATGGACTTGGGAGCGTGGCATAGGCCACACAGATACATGCCCAAGGTCTCAAAGTCCATGGGTCGCACTTTCGTGTTCGCCTCCTGGAAGAAGCCATCCTCATCGAGGGGAACATCGAGGAGCTTCCCCAGGCCTGCGTTGTCGCCAGGGGCCACGCCCACACTGAGCACCACGAGGTCCGCATCCAGTGCCAGCTCCCCACCCACAATCGCATCCTCAACCCGGACCCGAAGTCCACCATCAGCAGCCTCCACCTGAGGCTTGCGCTCTGGCTCGTAGCGCACGAAGACCACCCCCTCCTCGCGGGCTTTGCGGTAGTAGTCCTCCAAGAAGCCATAAGTCCGCATGTCACGGAAGAGGATGAAGACATTCGCCTCCGGGCTTAACTCCTTGATGCGCAGAGCGTTCTTGATGGCTACGGAGCAGCAAATGCGACTGCAATAGGGTCGAGCCGGCTCCCGTGAACCAACACACTGGATCATGACCACGTTCTTGGCGTCGGCGAGAGCCTGCTTCTCGCTGGCGATCCTCTCCTCCAATTCGCGCTGCGTGAGAACCTGAGGATGCTCGCCATACAGGTACTCCCTGGGCTGGACCTCTCCTCCTCCGGTGGCGACGATGATCACACCATGCTCCAACTCCTCGGTCTGCCCATCGGTCGAGATCAGACTCCTGTATCGACCCGGTTGTCCGTTCACCTCCTTCACTTCGGCGCCGCGCAAGACGGTGATCTGACCGCTATTCTCGACCTGAGAGATCAACTCCTGGAGATACTTCTGAGGATCGCCACCATTCACCGTATGATGGATGTGACGCAGGTTGCCTCCCAGGTCCTCCTCTCTCTCCACGAGAAACACGGAGAAGCCCTGCCGCGCGAGAGACAGGGAAGCTTCCATGCCAGCCGCCCCGCCACCGATGACCAGCGCTCCCGGCGCGATCTCGGCCTCGCCTGCCTGGCTGGGCTCAAGAAGCCGGGCCTTGGACACCGCCATGTGCACCAGCTGCTGGGCCTTCAGGGTGGCCTTCTCATGCTCATCCCAATGCACCCAAGCGCATCCCTCCCGCAGATCCGCTCTCTCCAACAGACAGGGGTTCAGACCCACCTGTCGCAACGAGTCTTCCAGCAGCTGCCCGTAGAGACGGTGCGTACATCCCGCCACCACTACTCGGTTGAGCTCATTCTGGACGACAGCGGATTTCAGCTCTTGCAACCCCTCCGGGCGGCACGCCCCGGCCAGTCGCCGGACCTCAACTACGTCATGCAGGCCAGCCGCGTGTTCCATGACAGCCGCCACATCAACCACCCCTGAGACGGTGCCATCGCAATCACAGACGAAGACCCCGATGCGAGGATCTTCGTCGCTCACATCTCGTTCGGCGGGATACGGCTCGACCTCCTCGCTGCTCCCAACGGGCGCCACAATCTCAGCCGCCCGCGCGGCAGCGCTGCTGGCCTCAACTAAGGTCTGCGGGATGTCCTGAGGCTCTCTGAATCCCCCCGCTACAAAGACGCCAGCGCGAAGAGTGTCGCCAGGTGAAAAGGGTTCGGTTTGGGAGAAACCATACTCGTTCAAGGGCACGCCCAAGCTCTCTGCCAGTCTATCAGAACCCGTCGGGGGGCCGAACCCCACAGAGAGGATCACCAGATCGAACTCCTCCTCCTGTTGGCGGCCATCCTCATCCACGCAGGACACGGTGAGGTTCTTGTTCTCAGCAAGTTCCCTCACCCTGGAGACCATGGCGCGGCGGTAGTCGATGCCGTGCTCTTCCTTGGCCCTTTCATAGTACCGTTCGAAATCCTTGCCGAAGGTTCTGACATCCATGTGAAAGACTGAGACCCCAGCATCAGGCAAGCGATCCTTGACCAACATGGCCTGCTTGGTGGCGTACATGCAGCAGATGGACGAGCAATAGCCCCGGTCGCAGGAGATATCGCGGGAGCCCACACACTGAACGAAGGCCAGACGGCGAGGGTGTTGCTCATCCGAAGGTCTCACCGGCACCCCTATCGACGGACTGGTCAGGCTCAACATGCGCTCGAACTGGACGCTCGTCAAGACGTTCTCGTGCACACCGTAGCCAAACTCGGTCTTCAGGCTGGCGTCAAATGCTTCGAAACCTGGCGTTAGAACGACGGCGCCCACTTTGAGCATCGAAGGCTCATCCTCCATCTTGAGATCGATGGCGCCAGGCTGGCAAACCTTCAAGCACTCGCCACACTCTGTACACGCAGCCTCATCTACCACGAAGGCTCCGGGAAAGGCTTGAGGGTATGGCCGGTAGATCGCTCGTCGCGTCTCGAGCCCCCCGCCGAACTCATTGGGGACCTCTACGGGGCAGACGACCGCGCACTCTCCGCACCCGTTGCATAACTCGAGATCCACAAACCTCGCCTTGCGGACGATAGAGACCCGGAAGTCCCCTGGTTTGCCGTCCAGCTTCTCTACCTCCGCGTAGGGGATCAGTTCGATCAGAGGGTGACGGCTACACTCGATGAAGGGACAGAGGGCCGGGATGCTGGGCGACATGAAACAGAGGCCGCAAGTGTTGGTAGGGAAGGTCCTGTCCAGCAAGGGCATGAAGCCGCCGATGGCCGGTGCCTTGTCAAGGAGATGGACCTTCAATCCTCTCTCCGCCAGCAACAAGGCGGCCTGCATACCCGCAATGCCCGCCCCCACTACTAAGACCTCGCTCTTCTTGCTCATGCCGACGGTCTTGCTGATCCCTTTGCTACACGTTTACTCGCCCGTATCCAGGGCGCGCCACACGAACTCCGCCAAGTCCATGACCCTGACCCTCGCCTTCTCGCGCCGGGCCTCAGCCGTCAACGTGCGTTCGCACTGCGGGCAGGCAGACACAATCACCTGGGCTTCTGTGTCCAGAGCCTGACCCAGCCGCCGCTGGGACAACTCTCCCACCAGGTCAGGGTTGAAGGTCTCCACGTTTCCCCCGCCGCCGCAGCAGAGCGCATCTCGGCGGTTGTCGGACATCTCCGTGAAAGAGAGCTCGGGGATGCTCTCCAGGGCGCGACGAGGCGCATCATACAGGTCGTTCTTCCTGCCCAGGTCGCACGGGTCATGATAGGTCACGCGCCGTGGCATCGCCTTGAAGTGGAGACGCCCCTCATCCACCAACTGTGCCAGTAGATGGGTGGAATGGACGACCTCCACACCCAGTTCCTCACCCAGAATCTCAGGATAGAAGTGCTTCCACATGTGGTAGCAGGCAGGGCAAGTGGTGACCACCCTTTGCGGCCCGATCTCGCGAACCTGAGCAACGTTGTGGCGTACTGTCTCCTCAGCGCGAGACCCCATACCGGCCATGAGCAGGGGATAGCCACAGCACCACTCCTCACCGCCCAGGGCGGTGAAATCCCCTCCCGCCTGCTCTAGGATCTGCACGAAGGCCTGAGGGATGATGTAGGTCATAGGGAAGAACGACGAGACGCAGCCCACGAAGTAGAGCGTATGCGCTCCTTTCTTCCTCTCCAACCCTTCCGGCACCTGCTCCAGGTTCTCGCTCCACATCAGTCGCTGGCTGTTGTCATCCGCAGAGATGTTGTGCGTACCAATGATGTTCTCGCCCAGCATCCGCAGCGCCTGAATGCCAGCATCTGCCGCAAGATGATCCCCCTTCTCCTCCATGGCCATCTGGCGCAGGGCCTGCGTCAAGCCGGCGATGCTTATCTCATTGGGGCAGCGAGCGCCGCAGGTCTCACAATGGAGGCAGAACCAGATACTGGGGCTTTCCAACAACTCGTCTTTCAGCCCCAGTTGCACCATACGCACCATCTGTGCAGGCCCGTAAGGCATGGCGAGGGCCGAGGGGCATCCAGCCGTACACTTCAGGCAGTAAAAGCAGCGACTGAGATCTTCGCCGCTGCGCTCCTCCACAACGGTCCTGAAGTCGAAATCGAGTATTATGGCTGCGTCCGCACGTGTGATTTGCATGGAAGTTACGTCCTTCTACAAGAACGATGATGCCGCCGTGGCACAGCGTCCAGGAGCCGGCCAAGACCACGTATTGTACGGCATTGTTGGGATGCAAGACAAGGCGTAAGGGGTCCCAGAGTGGGCTCGCCTTGCTGATGTTGCGCCGCCGCGCTAGATGCCATGGTTACCTATCGAGATTGTCATCTCCCCTCTCGGGCTTCAGCCAATCTCGCTGCTTCGCTAGACAGTTCGGCCAGGATGGCCCGCTCCAACTTCTCCTCGAGTCCCCGTTGTGCTGCCATGAGCACACTGCTCGCTGGGCAAGAGACCGCCCTCTGGCAACCGTCGTAGGGACCTGTGCACAGGTTGACGATGATAGGCCCCTGAACCGCTTCCACGATCTGCCGGAGGTTGATTTGCTCTGCTGGCTTCCCCAGCAGGACGCCCCCGGCAGCGCCGCGGTGAGTGCGCATCAATCCCGCCTGCGTCAGCTGAGCGACCACCTTACTCAAGAAGGCAGCAGGAATCTCCTGACGCTCGGCAATACGCTCGGTGACAGTCCTTTCGCCTTCTGGCTGGCAGGCCACATCGAGCATTGCTCTAATAGCATAATCGGCCCCTCTACTTAGAAGCGTCATTATCCACCTCCCCTCAGCACGTGCCTCACCAAACTGTGCGGCACGGTTGCCTGTCGGCCTGCGAACCTGCCCCTGTCCTCTTGGCCATCACCAGCGTCAACATCAACGCGTCCAAACCCAGTCTCAGGATGGCTCATAGTAGTCCTTCCCGCATGATGTTCTGTAGTTCAGCGATGTGCTCTGGCGCCAGGGGCAATAGAGACAACTTCTGCACAACCGGGCTCACATCGTAGTGTATATGTCTGATCTGAATCTCGCCGTCTTGCCACACGGCGTAGGTCGGACTGGGGGTTCCGTGTCGAGGTTGGCCCAGACTGCCCGGATTGACAAGAACGGTGCCGCTAAGCTGTCGGATAGCCGGTACATGGGTGTGCCCTAGCAGGACGACGCCAGCCTCCAGCCGAGCGATTTCCTCACTCAGATCCTTGTCTTTGACCTCGGTCAAGGGCAAGGCCTTGCCCAGATTGTCGCTGGGAGCCGCGTGGGTCAAGTAGAAACCGATCCCCTCCAGGTCGATCTTCAGTTCCAGAGGAAGGTCACCCAGATACTGGAGGTCACCTTCCGTCAGCATCATCCGTGCATACGCCCTATCGGCTTCCGCCCAGACCTGCAACTCGGGAGGACAGCGACAGGCGACGTCGCGAGCGGCGGCCTCATCATGGTTACCGCGAACTGCATAAGTTGCGTTCGACCTGATCCACGATAGGCAAGGCTGTGGTTCGGGGCCGTAGCCGACGATGTCGCCGAGGAATAGGACGACATCGGGCTTGCTTTCCACGGTCTGTAGGGCCTGCAAGGCATCGAAATTGCCGTGCAGATCAGCGAAGATCAGTACCTTCACGGCATAGGACCTTTTCAGAGAAAGTATACCAAATTATTCCGTAATCCTCAAGGGAAGAATGGCTTGAATGCAATTTGTCAGGGGCTACGCCTGAGGCGCGGGCGGGATGATGCTGACAAAGCGCCCGCGGGCTGAACCTCGCGGCTCACTCCTCAGGCGCGGGTGGGATGATCCCCTCGTCCATCAAGAGTTGGATCTCTCCCCGAGCTCGCTCGATGATCTCACTGGCCCTCTGGTACAGCTCATCACGGCTCAGTTCCAGACGGGCCACTCCCTGCTCGATAGCCTTGATGCCCACAGCGACCGCTTCCCGGGGAAAGACTTGCCATTCGTCCATGGTGGGGATCAGATACTCCTCGTGGAGACCTTGATCCTGAGCGGTCTGAGCAAGCTCATAGGCCGCAGCGATGCACATCTCGTCGGTAATCGTCCTGGCCCTGACATCAAGCGTACCGCGGAAAATACCTGGAAATCCGAGAGAGTTGTTCACCTGGTTGGGGAAGTCGGAACGACCAGTGGCCACGATCTTAGCCCCTGCGTCTTTGGCATCCCAGGGCCAGATCTCGGGCACGGGGTTGGCACACGCGAAGACGATCGCGTCACTGGCCATGTCTGCTACCCACTCAGGCTTGATGGTGTCCGGCCCAGGGGTGGAGAGCGCGATCAGGACGTCGGCACCCTTCATGGCCTCGGCAGCGCCGCCCTCGACCCGGTCTTTGTTCGTCTTTTGGCACATCTCCCACTTTTCCTTGTACTTGTCCTTGAGTTCGGTCCTGCCTGGGTGGAGAGTGCCTTTGCTATCACACATGATGAGGTTGCCTGGGCTCACCCCCGCTGTGATGAGAACCCGCGCGATGCAGATATTGGCTGCCCCTGCGCCGACCATGGCGACCCTGGCCTCGGACAGAGATTTCCCCACCAGGCGAAGGCCGTTGATCAGCCCGGCCACAGTGACAGCGGCCGTACCTTGCTGATCGTCATGCCACACAGGGATCTGCATCTCCTTGCGCAAGGTGTCCAGGATGCGGAAGCACTTCGGCTGTGCGATGTCCTCCAGGTTGATTCCCCCAAAAGAGGGCTGTAGGAGCTTGACCGTGGCGATGAACTGATCTGCATCTTTGGTGTCGAGGCAGACTGGCACCGCATCCACACCTCCCAGGTACTTGAAGAGCAGCGCCTTGCCTTCCATCACCGGCATGGCGGCCTCTGGGCCTATGTCTCCCAGACCCAGCACCCTGGTGCCGTCACTGACTATGGCGATGCTGTTCCATTTGTTGGTGTGCTCGAAGACGAGTTCCTTGTCTTCAGCGATAGCACGGCAGGGTGCCGCGACGCCCGGAGTATACCAGATGGCAAAGTCATCGAAATCGCGTACGGCGCACTTGGACACAACCTCGATTTTCCCCTTGTAGAAAGGGTGGAGTTGCATCGCATCTTCTGATGGTTTTCTTGCTTTCGCTAGCAGTTCTTCCCTGGTCAGCATGACTTTTCTCCTCGCTCGTCGGGTTAGTGTGACTTCAAACACGCACTATGAACTGGCCCTGTCCTTCAGTTGCTCCATCACGGAAGGGAAATCGGTGATGTGGGTATGGGGGAAGAAAAGGGCAGACATCCACTCGTCGTGGAAGGAACTATCGGCACTTAGTTCCAGGTAGGTCATGCGCCTGGCCACTTCGGCCACGCGCTGTCGGCTCTCGCGGCTCAACAGAGCCAGGTAGGCACCCAGGATGGAGGTGTTGCCCAGGAACTTGAACTTCTCGCGAGGCAGGTCGGGCAGGAGACCGATGGTGATCGCAGCGTTCACATCCAGATACTGGCCAAAGGCGCCAGCGATCAGGACTTGCTGGACCGTGTCCAATTCCATGCCCACGCTGCGCGCCAACACTGCGAAACCGGCATAGACCGCGGCTTTCGCCCGCAGCAGATTGTCTATGTCCACCTTGTTGATGACTATGTCGCTTCCCGAGGCAGTCTCCTGGCCCCAGGCCACCACATACTCGGGTCCGTGATCGCCCTCCCTAATCCGAGGTATGTCCAAATCCAGATTCAAGTTGCCAGCCTTGTCCATGATCCCAGTGATGAACATCTCGGCCAGCAGCGCGATCAGGCCCGAACCACATATCCCTCGGGGCTGCACATCGCCGATGACCCGATAGCTGGCTTCCAAGGTGTTGTCATCTATCCACACTTCCTCGATGGCCCCGGCTGTGGCTCGCATGCCATCGTGCACCCCTGCGCCCTCGAAAGCAGGGCCGGCGGAGCAAGCGCAGGAGATGAGCCAGTCGCAATCTCCCAGGACGATCTCCCCATTGGTACCGATATCAATGAACAGACTCAGTTCCTTCTCTGTGCAGATGCCCGAACTGAAGACCCCCGCCGTGATATCCGCTCCCACGTAGCTGCCCACTCCTGGCAAGCAGTCCACTGTGGCTTCAGGGTTGATCTCCAGACCAAGTTCCCTGGCCAGGACGGGTGGGGGTTGGTTGGTGGTGGTGATGTATGGCGCCAGCCGAATGGACTCGGGGGGCAGACCGAGAAACAGATGGATCATCGTGCTGTTTCCGGCGGCCGTCATCTTGTATATGTCATCACCGGATACGCTGTTCCGCTCGGTAAGCCTCCGCAGCAACCCGTTGATGGTTCCCACGACCAAGCCCTGCAATTCCTCCAGGCCGTCCCCTTTTGTGGCATAGATGATGCGCGAGATGACGTCTTCGCCACGGGCTATCTGGCGATTGTACTCAGAGGCCGTATCCACCACCTCTCCGCTGAGCAGATCCACCAGATACACCACGTTGCTGGTCGTGCCAATGTCCACAGCCACGCCCCAGCAGGATTGGGTCTCGTCACCAGGGAGCAGATCCACAAGACGCGGAGGACCGTCGGGAGCCATCCAGGTATCCATCTCCAGCACCGTGGTGACCTGCCATTGAGAGTGGCGCAGTGTTCCCGCCAGCTTGCGAAGCACGGGTAGATCGATCCTCAGACCCTCCACTTGTACCCCGTGTTCCCTCTGGAGAGCGCGCTTGAGGCGGGCCACATCGTCAGTATTGTCATCCAGGCTAGGCGGTTCGATGATCACGAAGTACTTGTGGACCGTCTGATCACGCGACCAGTCGTAGGGGAAGGGCAGCGTGATCTTCGGCACCCTCTGGGCGGTGGGCAGGCGACGCTCGATCTTCTCCTGAGGAGGGACCGTGATGACCACATCGCTCTGCACCACCGTCTGACATGCCAGCGCATAGCCCTCCTTCAGCGCCTCAGGAGACAGACGAGCTGTGGATCGGCGGTGCACATCGCCTTGCTCGACCACCACCGCGCAGCGGCCACAACGCCCCTGGCCGCCACAAGGGATGTTTAGTTCGATGCCAGCTTCTTCAGCCGCCTCGGTAATGAGCGTTCCCTCGGGGACTTGAACCTTCTGACCGTCAGGGCCGAAAGTGACAGTATAAATGGGTCGATATCTCCTTGCTGAAGGGTCTTGATGGCAGTGGTGAAGACTTCCCTTATGTGGCCCGGGGAGTATAGCATGATTTGGGGGCACTGTCAACGAACACCCGTGGGCGAGCCTGAGCATCGTGACCACGCCTTCAGGGTTCTGAAGGCGGCAAGAACGCCCACCGAAGTGAGAGTAAGAACTGGATTTCGCGACATGGACAATCTCCCTCCGACTCAGACATCGGACCAGACGCTCTGACAGAGGGGACAGGCCAGGATACCTAGAAGGCAAAGAGAAAAGAGAGCCCCTCACAGGGCTCTCCTCCAAGACCAGTCGCCTGACGGCGGTGGTGCTCTCAGTAACCTGGCTCCGCGGCTCCTCCACTGTGGCATTCTCCCCAAGCCGCTGCCAGCGTCCCCGCGCTGGTCGCCGCCCCCCTGCTGAACAGCGTGCGGGACTGCGCATTCCAGTCCTGCCCCTCCTTGGACGCCGGGTGCCCTCCTTTGCGATAGGATACAATTACGAGTTCCGGACCCACAGAATGCACGCCCGCATTGTGTTTCGGACTCCCAGTCAACGATCACCTCCTCTCAAGACTGGCCCCCTCACCGAGCTCACTCTTGATGGCAATGGCTGCAGCCGACGAGCGTGCGCCTGGTGGCAGTCGTGGCAGAAGTCGAGTCCGGTCGATTCTCGATGCATCTTGTGACAGTTGTAGCATTCGTAATCAGACTCCACCCCTTCCACCCCCACGTGTGGAGCGTGGGGATTGATCATCTTGCCGTCAATCACGTAGTCCTGCGTCCGCTGGATGACCTCCTCATAACTCGTATGCTCGTTCTCCAAGTGGCATCCCAGGCAGTCTTCCGTCGGATACTTGAGTTCCTTCAGAGGGACACTGAACCCGCCCTGCAGATACGCAGTGAGGTCGTGCCTTACATCTTCCAGCGTTGCCTGGTGGCAATCCAGGCAAGCCACCCCCTGTGCGGCGTGGTCGCGTGCCTCGAGATCAGATCCCTGCCATGACTCCAGATAGGGCTGAATAATGTGGCACTCAGCGCAAAACGGGGGTTGCTTGCGATACTCCCAAAGACCAACTGCTCCGACGCCTGCCAGCAGTGCCAAGCCAGCCAAGACGCCCGGTAGCGCTATCCACTTCCTCGACATGGTCCGGCAACCTCTCTCTGGTACGATGCTCTCTCAGTGGACCGACTACCTTATGCCACCAAGAACGCACCCACGTCTGCTGTGCTGGCTGAGAGTCCCGATCAACTGTGCCCCGTCGCTAATGCTTCACACCGGGGCACCCTTGTCCCGCTGGCACTACTCATCGGCCCACCATTCACGCCTTCACGCCTGAGGAGCGGCTGAGTCGACCCGTGCCACACCGAATTATCTCTGTTCACGGGTGCCCAGCAGAGTCAGCTCCGCGCGCGCTTCGATACGGGGGCCACAACACTGCACTTTTCGACAGCCGTGCAGGAAGGCGCGTGTCGGGTGGCAGAAGCCCGCCTTGACTTATCATATCGAGAATCGACCCCAGACACACCAGCCATTCGTTCAGTTTGGAACCTGTACGATTGTACAGTTCTCCCCTGGAGCCCTCCTCTATGGCGGATCAGAGACCCACTCGTCCTGTCCTTGCCCTTCAGCACGGAACGGTTGACCCCCTGTTTTCGCCCAGGGTGGGCCTCAAGAGGAGAAAACGGAGGGGAGAGTACGGGCAACGGTGGAACCCTAGCCCCGCGGATACTTAGCAGCCCCCACGGCCGCCACTGCTACCTACCCTGCACACGGTCCGGCACCCCCTAGATGAAAACCCTAGGGACCCTGCGGCGCCGTCAATCCTCTTCAGAGGAGGTCACGGGGAAGATGCCTTGGCCGCACCGAAGAGTGACGTCAGAACCCTGAAGGAGTCGTCCCGATGCTCTAGCTCACCTACTGCCGTTTCTTGTCCTCTTCGCCCGTTTTGTGATATAATTACAGATTAGATGCCGCAAACACGAGAGGTCGTATTGGTGCTTCGCTCGGCCTTGAGCACCGCTACGGGTGATGCTGTTCATGGTAAGAGTGTCGTGGCTTCCCCTCTCGTCCTACGCTACCTAGAGGGCGCGATCCTGCCTACCGGTGGACGCCACAATACCCTACAATGCCTGAAAGGAGCCTTTCGGGCGTTTTCTTTTCCTGGGAGGCAGGGAGCACCAGCCTGGTCGGTTGGCGTCTGTCACCACGCGGATCGTCGCCCACATGCCCACTAGAGACAGCGTTCCAAGGAGCATTCCATCGTGCTGAAGTTGGTGTCCAGGTTTGCAGGCGACCCAAACGAAAAGGAACTGAACCGCCTGCAGCCGCTCGTAGACAGTGTCGGTGAGCTCGAATCCAGCTTCAGAGATCTCACCGATCAGCAGCTTCGCGAGAGGACCACGGCGTTCCTCAAGCGGCTGCACGCTGGAGAGTCCCTGGACGAGCTTCTGCCCGAAGCCTTTGCCGCGGTGAGGGAAGCCTCCAAGCGCACCACAGCCATGCGGCACTTCGACGTCCAGATCTTGGGAGGCATCATCCTCCACCAAGGGAAAGTGGTGGAGATGAAGACCGGCGAAGGCAAGACCTTGGTCGCCACCCTACCTCTTTACCTGAATGCCCTCGCCCTGAGTGGTGCGCACCTGGTCACGGTCAATGATTACCTGGCTCGCCGCGATGTACAGTGGATGGGACCTATCTACCATCTCCTGGGACTCAGTGTGGGACTGCTCCAGCAGGGTGAAGGTGTCGCCTTTGTCTACGACCCTGAGTATGAGCGCGGCAAGTTCGTCCACCTGCGGCCCGTCGATCGCAACGTAGCGTATCAAGCCCATATCACCTATGGGACCAACCACGAATTCGGCTTCGACTACCTGCGCGACAACCTAGCGTTCAGCCTCGAGAGGCGCGTGCAGCGAGAGTTACACTACGCCATCATCGATGAGGTGGACAACATCCTCATCGACGAGGCCCGCACTCCTCTGATCATCTCCGGACCGTCCGACGAGCCCCTGGAGGAGTACCAACGGTTTGCTCGCATTGCCCGTAAGCTTCGACCAGAGCTCGACTATGAACTCGACGAAAAGGAGAGGAATGTCGTCCTCACTGAGGCGGGCTTGTCCAAGGTGGAGGCAGAGACAGGCATAGAGAACATCTACGATGAAGCCAACTATCAATACGTACACTTCATGGAGCAGGCCCTGAGGGCGCAGGTACTGTTCCACAAAGATCGCGACTACATCAGGCAAGGTCAACGTATCGTCCTCGTCGATGAGTTCACAGGGCGACTCATGCCGGACCGACGTCTCAGCGAGGGACTGCACCAGGCCATCGAGGCCAAGGAGGGGGTCCCCATCAGGGCCAGGATGATGACGCAGGCCACCATCACCCTGCAGAACTACTTCCGCATGTACGACAAGCTGGCCGGTATGACCGGCACAGCTGCCACAGAGGCAGAAGAACTGGACAAGATCTATGGACTTGACGTCATTGTCCTCCCCACCAACGTTGAGTACATGGCTCACAGTCCCGACTCGAACTTGGTCGAAGAAGCGCGGAAAGAAGACGGCGCTGAGGCCGTGGTGTATTATGAGGAGGACAATGCCGACGAGATTCTGTTCTACAAGCGGACCGACTATCAGGACGTTGTCTACAAGACAGAGAAGGCCAAGTGGGAAGCCATAGTTGCGGAGATCGAGCAACTGCATCGAGAAGGGCGACCCGTGCTGGTGGGCACCACCTCGGTAGAGAAGTCGGAACGCCTGAGCACAATGCTTCAGGCCAGGCGAATAGAGCATGAAGTCCTCAATGCCAAGAACCACACCCGCGAAGCAGCCATCATCGCCCGCGCAGGCGAGCCCCAAGCAGTGACTCTCGCCACTAACATGGCCGGGCGTGGCGTGGACATCAAGCTGGGCGGCGAACTGCCCGAGGAGACCATCAAGGCAGCCCACAGACTGATGCGTGGTCGAGGAATGGATCCCTATCAAGCCCTCCCGGCTCAGCTCTACAGCGCCATCGCCGAGGTCGATCCCGAGTATGTCGGTCGCAGGGAACAGGTCCTCGATCTGGGCGGCTTGCATGTACTGGGTACCGAACGCCACGAGGCAAGGCGCATAGACAATCAACTACGGGGACGAGCAGGCCGTCAAGGCGAGCCTGGAACTTCCCGTTTCTATCTCTCCCTTGAGGATGATCTCATGCGCCGTTTCGGCGGGCCGTCGGTCGCAAGCCTCATGGACAGGCTGGGTGTGGAAGAGGACATCCCGATCGAACATGGTATGGTTAGCAGAACCATCGAAAGTGCCCAGACCAAGGTGGAGGGCTACAACTTCGACATACGCAAGCACCTCCTGGACTACGATGACGTACTGAACCGGCAACGAGAGTTGATATACGGGCGACGGTATGAAATCCTCACCGGGACTGACCTAGAGTCTGAACTGTGGGAGATGCTGGAGAGTGAGCTGGACAAGAGACTGGAGAAAGGATTCAGCGGGGACGGCGGGTTCGTGGAATTGCTGTCCTACCTCAATGACATTCTGCCCCTTTCTCTGGCGCCGCCGGGTGCCCCCTACCCCTACCAGTTTCCGTTCTTTGGCGGTCTCAGTTGCTTTCCACCCTTTACCATCACCTTCCTCGCCGATTGGCTGGAGGACGAGCCGGGGGATAACAGACAGCAAGCCCTGCTGGGCATCGCTGAGCAGGCCAGCGACGCGTACCGTCGGCACCTCCTAGAAACCGTCGTAGGTGACCAGTTCGGGAACGCTATCGATCAGTACGACGACGGCCTAGCCAGTTACACTGAGTTCCTCGAGAACAAGATAGATGACTACGTTCTCATCGTGGAGGAGCAAGGTAGAACTCTCAGCAGCCAGGATCTGTTGCAGTATGTACAGAGCGTGTTCCCCATCCCTCTCAAGGTGAAGGCCAGTGAATTGAGGGGCATGTCCATCTCAGAGGCGACGGATGAACTCCTGACTCGGCTCGAGAACGCCTATCACCAGCAACTGGTTGACAAGCTGCTCAAAGGAGTGCAACTGCGGATACCAGCGGCGCTGAGGCTGGACCAGATCAAGACATCCGACGTGCCTCCTGAGCGAATGGAGGCGCTCCTGGCTGGCGCGCTGGCTGCTGCCCACGACGAGGCTGCACGAGAGAGACTGACGCGCATGGGCCAGGGGAAGGGTGCCCTGCTGGAACTACTGTTCAACATAAACTCCTGGGCTAACTTGGACCTGCGCGCCCTGGAGAACGTGCTAACTGAAGCGACAGCACATGCCTACGACCGCTGGGCGCAACTGCAACTTGAGGAGGTACGGGGAACCGTCGCAGATAAAGGTAGTGGTCTGGAAAATGCGTCCGAAGAAGGTCTTATCCGCGCCCTGCTACAGGTGATCTACGTCGAGAGAGCGGGTTTCGACGAGGCCCACAAGAGGCGCGTATCCTTCGCCCCTCGTCTGCCCCTTGACTTCCTGGCGCTGCCGCTCACCACGGGTATGAGAGGAGAGGAGTTGCGCGAGGCCGTCCTGGACCAGTTTGAACGCGCCCTCGCCGCCCGCGAACACACGTGGGGTCCTCAGGAGTTGACACGCCTGGGACAGCACCGCTTGTCAGAACTGGATGGCGATTTGTCCGACGGCCTTGCTGTTTATTTGGGGCAACGAGTGATCCAAGACTCCGAGGATCAACTCCTTCGGGACCTTGACGCGGAACTGCGCGATCAGGTGCGAGGGTACCTGGGCATGCGAGAGATCGAGGACCAGAGAGTCGGCGACCTGCAGTTCTACGACGAACTGGCCCAGCATCTGGAGCGCGAGACGCAGAAGCAGCTGTTGGAGCCTGGTGTTGCCCTGGAGGAAGAGATCGCCCAACAGATGCAGGAATACCTCTCCAAGCAGGGGTATTTTGAGGACCCGACGTTGAAGGAAACGCTACTCTCGAAGCCCCTCGCCGACCTGGACAAGGACCTTCGCCAAGGCATCGCCATTCAGGTCGGACGAGAGTTGCTGAAGGACCTCGAGGAAGTGCCCGTGGCTGAGTGGGATCCCGAGGTTCGGCCCGGCATAGTGGAGTATCTCCGGGGGCGAGGGCACTTCGTGGACGAAGAGAAGGTGCAGCAGTTCTTCGTGCGCGGGAGCCTGGGAGACTTGGGAGAGGAGCTTGCGCAGGACGCGTGCGCCTACATCGTCAAGCGCCGTTTGGAGAAGCTCGGCAACCGGAATATCGGAGCCCTGAAAGGTGAAGTCCAAGAGAGCATCCTGGAGTATCTTCAGCGGCAGGGGCTATTGGTGGACCAGGCCAAGCAGCAAGCCCTTGAACAGCGGAAACTGTCAGACCTGGACGAGGCCGTTTTCAACGAGCTGAGTCGCTATCTGGGTCAGCAGGAGTTGGTAGCAGTGGGAAGCATCTCCGCCCTGCCCGAGAAGGTCCGTCGTGGGCTCAAGCGGCACTTGATAGACAGTGCCCACTTCAGCGACGAGAAGCTGTACAGCACCTTCAGCCGGGGGAAGGTATCCGATCTGGAGGAACCCGTCTACCAAGGGCTAAGGGATCATCTCCTTGGAGAGCTAGAACGGGAACTCAGCCAGAAGCTGATCGGGGAATTCGATCCCCATGTGCAGGACGTGGTACAGGATTACCTCAAGGGGACGGACTACTTCCTCGACGAGGACAAGGCACGTCAGTTCGCCAACCTCACCTTCTCCAGCCTCGACATCAAGGTTGTGCACCAGTTGGAGCAGGAAGTGGGGGAGCAGATAGTTGCTGAGATCGAAGAGCGCAAGTTCATGAATCTAGACCAGGAGACCAGGGAGAGCATTCTCAACTACCTGGATCTGGAGGGCCTGTTCAAGAAGAAAAGGAAGAGGGAGCAGTTCGTCAAGCTGAGCTTGGCTGAGGTTGACAAAGGGATCCGTGACGGGATCGCCTACCACTTGGGTAGGCACCGTCTAGCGGAGTTCAGAGATGTGCGGTTCGCCGACCTACGAGAGAAGCTTCGTAACCAGATCTGGCGACAGCTGAGAGACGACGGGTATTTCTTCGACAAGGAGAAGGAGGAATACCTGGAGATCGAGGAGATCGGCAATCTCGACCCAGACCTGCGCAAGGGGATTCGCTCGGCTTTGAGGGAGCACCTGGAGCAGCTTCTCACCGAGCACAAGATGGTGGAGTTGCCTGCGGAGATGCAAGCCAGCATCGAACAGTACCTTATGGAGCAAGACTACTTCGTCGATCACTCGCGCCTGGAAGAGTTCGAGGCCTCAATAGCCACTGATTTGGATCCAAAGACTCTCGCCGTGACGGGCCAGTACCTCGGCGAGCGGAGACTGACCGTGGCCCACGAGCGGAAGCTCTCGGAGTTGGAGGATGGTCTGCGGCAGGAGATAGAACAGTACTTGCTAGGTACGGACCTCCTGGCGGATGAGGCCAAGAAGAAGAAGTTCATGCAGCGCAGGGTGGCAGACCTGGACGACGGAATCTTCGGCGGCCTCGTCGAATCATCGGGTCGCGACTTGGCGCAGGAGACCATGACACTCCAGATTGCCGAGTTCGACGAAAGCGATCGCGAATCTCTGCGCGACTACCTCGATACCGTAGGCTACTTCCTTGACCAGGATGCTCTGAGTCAGTTCGAGCAGGGTAGCCTGAGCCATCTCAGCCTGGACAAGAGGGAGTACGAAGGCTTGGCTTCCTGGCTCGGACAGAGATGGTTGGACGAGAATAGCAGCATAACGTTCAGTGCGCTGGAGGAGGGTCTACGAGAGAAAATCGAGGGGAATCTACGCTCCTCAGGTCATTTCCTGGACGATGTGAAGCTTGAGCGCTTCCAACAGGGTGGCCTCTCGGAGTTGGATGAGGAGACACGGGTCGCCTTGCTGCGCCATCTGTGGCAGAGACGAGAGCAGGCTCTCACGCAGCAGCGGCTCACGGACTTGGACGAGCAAACGCGCCACAGCGTGGAGAGTTTCCTGGCGGGGAGGGATTCTGGCCTGGATGAGCAGGCTATGGCTAAGTACGAAGGGACCAAACTGGGCCACCTAGATGAGATTTCGAGAGGGGAATTCGCCAGGTACATCGGCCATCAGCGCTTGAACAACGTAGGCGACAAGAGAATAGCCAATCTCGATGAACCTGAGCGATCCGAGTTGCAGCACTACCTCGGAAAGCGCCTGGTCGACCAGATTGAGAAGAATCTGATGCTGGGGTTCATCAGCCGGCTGTGGGTGGACTATCTGACGGCCATCGAAGATCTCAGGCAAGGCATCGGCCTGCAAGCGTACGGGCAGATGGATCCTCTAGTAGAGTACAAGCGACGTGCCTTCCGGATGTTCGGAGAGCTGAATGACAATATCAACCGCATGGTAGTGGGCAACGTCTTCCGCTACCCTCCACAGCCCTTGAGGCTGGCACAGGCCGGTGAATAGGACTGGAGCCAGTCACGAACCACACCGATGCAGCACTCTCGCCCACAGCGCTGAGATATCGCCAGGTTGACAGTCAAAGAACCGACACAAGACGTACCGCGCATCAGTATCTTCACCGGGCCCTTCGGCACGGGCAAGACGGAGGTGGCGATCAACTACGCCCTCCGCCTGGCAGATCACCACGAGACCGTGACGCTCACCGACATGGACGTGGTCACCCCCTACTTCCGCTCGCGAGACATGGCCGAGCGGCTGCAAGCGAGGGGCATAGAGGTCGTCGCGCCGCCAGAAATCACCAAGCGGGTTCACCTGCCCGCAGTCAGCGCTCGCATCTGGGGGTCCCTGCAGCGAGCGAATGGGCTGACCGTGATAGATGTGGGAGGCGATGCCCAGGGTGCCAGAGCTATGGGGCAGTTCAACGCCCTCCTGGAGCGAACGGGCTACATCATGTACCTGGTGGTGAACCCGTATCGACCCTTCAACGCCACGGTCGAGCGGATAAGGGAAACCTTGGAGGTCATTGAGACCAACTCCCGTCTGGAGGCGGGCGCCTTGGTGAGCAACCCCAACCTCATCAGCGAGACAACTCTGGACGTCGTCCAAGAGGGACATTGCATGGTTGAGAGAGCCAGCGGCGACCTTGGCCTGCCCATAGCATTTCTGTGCTTGGAATCCCGGCTCCTCGAGGAAGATGTCGAGGAATTCTGTTCGCAGCCCATACTGCCTCTGAAACGGCACTTTCGCCCCCCGTGGGAAGAATAGCTCAGGTACTAGTGGAGGTTAGTCACGATGCCCACCATAGTCATAGACGAGGATCAGTGCAAGGGATGCCAGCTGTGCACCAACGTCTGCCCCAAGGACTTGGTCAAGATGGCCGAACATTTCAATGCCAAGGGGTACCATCCGTCCACACTGACGGACCCTGAGGAGGAATGCACAGGCTGTACGCTTTGTGCGTTGATGTGTCCAGATGTAGCGATCACGGTCTATCGATAGGCCGCGGCAGCCCACACACAGACAGTTTGACCACGAACTAGGCTGATGCACACGGAGGAAAGACGATTATGGCAAGAGTGCTGATGAAAGGGAATGAAGCCATCGCTGAGGCTGCAATTCGCGCTGGATGCGATGCCTACTTCGGCTACCCTATCACACCCCAGACGGAATTGCTGGAGTATATGTCCAAGAGAATGCCTGAACTGGGGCGGGTCTTCGTTCAGGGAGAGAGCGAAGTCGCCTCCATCAACATGGTTCTGGGAGCGGCGGCCGCCGGAAAGAGGGCGATGACCTCGTCGTCCAGTCCTGGCATCAGCCTGAAACAGGAAGGAGTGTCATATCTGGCGGGAACTGAACTGCCCGCTGTGATCGTCAACATCATGCGGGGCGGTCCCGGGCTGGGCAACGTGCAGCCCAGCCAGTCCGACTACTTCCAGGCAACCAAGGGAGGAGGCCATGGCGATTACTTCCCCATCGTACTGGCACCATCCACAGTTCAGGAAGCGATAGATTTCACCATCTTGGCTTTCGAACTGGCCGACAAGTACAACAACCCGGCCATGATTCTCGGCGACGGAAGCATTGGGCAGATCATGGAACCGGTCGAGTTACCGGAGGTGGAACCCAAGCCCCCTGCCAAACCCTGGGCCTTGACAGGATGCAAGGATCGGCAGAAGAACATCATCCGCTCCCTCTATCTGCTAGCCGGGCCTCTGGAGGCGCGCAACATCATCCTCCAGAAGAAGTATCGCCAGATCGAAGCCAATGAGCAGCGACACACAGGCTATATGCTGGAAGGAGCAGAGGTGATCATCGTCGCCTACGGCACGGCCGGCCGCGTAGCACAGACGGCGATCAAGAAGGCGAGAGATGAGGGAATCCCGGCGGGACTATTCCGCCCCATCACTCTCTACCCCTACCCAAGGGACGCCCTATCCGCTCTGGTCGACCAGGCCAATGTGTTCCTCGTCTTGGAGATGAGCGCGGGCCAGATGCTGGAGGACGTCGAACTCGTGGTTCGAGGGCGCGTTCCCGTCGAGTTTCAGGGCTGGCTTGGAGGAAGGGTGCCCACACCCACAGAGGTGTTGGAAAACATTCACGAGATGGCCGAGAAGCACGCCAAGTGAACCCTCAGATGAGATTGCCCTCTTGTAGAGCATGAAAGGGGAACCATACATGCCTGAAGGAAAAGTCGTATTCAGCAGGCCAGAGGCTCTAGAACCCGTCGCTACCCACTATTGCCCTGGCTGCACTCATGGCATCATCCACCGCTTGATCGCGGAAGTGATAGACGAGCTGGGCGTACGCGAGAGAACCGTGGGCATCGCACCTGTAGGGTGTTCTGTGTTGGCCTATCACTACTTCAACTTCGACATGGCAGAGGCCGCCCATGGTCGTGCGCCGGCGGTGGCCACAGGTATCAAGCGAGTCTCGCCAGAGAACGTAGTCTTCGCCTATCAAGGCGACGGGGATCTGGCCGCCATCGGCACGGCCGAGATAGTCCACGCCGCAAACCGGGGAGAGAATGTCACCGTCATCTTCGTCAACAACGCCGTCTTCGGCATGACTGGAGGGCAGATGGCGCCCACCACTTTGCCCGGGCAGGTTACGACCTCCACGCCCACAGGCCGCGACGTGAAGCTGGCTGGCTATCCCTTGAAGGTGGCCGAGTTGATCGCCCAAACCACGGGAGCAGCGTATGTAGTGCGGAGAACGGTCACTCAACCCAAGTACGTTCGCAGCTGCAAGAAGGCCATCAAGACCGCCTTCCAGACGCAACTGGCTGGTCTGGGATTCTCCATCGTGGAGGTACTTTCCACTTGCCCTACCAACTGGGGGATGAGCCCCATGGAGGCGCTGGAGTGGCTGGAAGACGACATGATCCCCTACTATCCCCTCGGTGACTACAAGGTGATAGATGAGGTAAAGGCGCTGGAATAGCAACGACAGAAGTCGCTCCATGACACGGCGCGGCGTCTCTGTGACTGAGTAAAGGAGCAAGTCGATGTTCGAACAGATCATCATCTCTGGCTTTGGAGGGCAAGGGGCTCTGTTCGCCGGGCAATTGCTGACATACGCCGGTCTGGAGGAAGACCGCCACGTGGCCTGGCTGCCATCCTACGGCCCGGAGATGCGAGGCGGAACGGCCCGCTGCACCGTGACGGTGTCCGACGAACCGATAGGCTCACCCATAACCGACTCCCCCAGCGCAGTGATCGCCTTGAACCCTCCCTCCCTCGACATGTTTGAGTCCCAGGTGTTGACCGGCGGCCTACTCATCGTCAACAGCTCCATCGCCACGAGAGAGGTGGAGAGGGATGACGTCACCACGCTCAGAATCCCCGCCAATGACATCGCCAGGGATGAAATGGGGAACGAACGGATGGCAAACATGATCCTCCTCGGAGCTCTGGTGAAGGCCACTGGCGTGGTCCATCTCGACTCGGTGATGGTGGCCTTGAAGAAGAATCTGCCTGAAAGGCGACAGCACCTTCTGGAACCGAACAGGGAAGCTTTGCAAAGGGGATGGGACCTCGCTGGAGAGGCCCTGGAAGGCTAGAGAATGCTGTTGGGCGATGTCGAGCTGACGATCGTTTGCGATGGCAGGTATTGGCTGGACGGCGGGGTACACTTCGGCATAGTGCCCCGCGTTCTTTGGGAGCCCATCATCTCCCCTGATGAGAAACATCGCGTGCCCATGGGCCTGAATTGCCTGCTCATCCAGTCGCAAGGCAAGCGCATTCTGGTGGACACAGGGCTGGGGAGCAAGCTATCACCAAAGCGAAAGGACATGGTGGGGCTCGAACGCGAGAAGGGGCTCGTGGGTGAGTTGGAGAAGCTAGGCATCGCCTCCACTGATGTGGACATCGTCATCAACACCCACCTCCACGCCGACCATTGTGGAGGCAACACTACCTTCGACAAAGACGGTGACCCGGTCCCCACCTTTCCCCGCGCCGAATACTGGGTGCAACGACTGGAGTGGGCCGACGCTCGCTATCCCAACGAGCGTACGCGCGGCACGTACCTCCCGGAGAATCTTCTTCCGCTCGAGGAGCACGGGCAGTTGCACCTCGTCTCGGGAGACACGACTGTGAATGAGGAAGTCCGCTGTGTGGTCACCCGGGGTCACACGCGAGCTCACCAGTCAGTCGTCATCCAGTCCCAAGGCAAGACGGCCATCTACCTCGGCGACCTTGCCCCCTGGAAGGAGAATATCGAGCGGTTGGCATGGACTCCCGCCGGTGACGTGGAACCCTTGGAGAACATTGAGACTAAGCGAGCCGTCCGGCAATGGATCCTGGAGGAGGAGGCGCTCCTGATCTTCGAACACGATCCTCGGATCACCGCTGGCTATCTGCGTCAGCGCGGGGACAGGCTGGAAGTGGAGCCCGTGAATCTTCAGCACTGCGAGTAGGTGATGGTTGTGTCCGCTCAAGGAAATAGACCATGAAGATCTCCCCTGAACAGATAGCCATGTCATGCCCAACCTGTGGCAGTCACTTCCCTACCGAGGTGTGGCGCATAGTAGACGTGGGTCAGAATCCGGACCTGAAGCGGCAACTCCTCCGAGGACAACTCAACGTCGCCGCCTGTTCCCAGTGTGGACTTCGCACAGCCGTGGCAACCACTCTCGCCTATCACGATCCCGAGAAAGAACTGTTTCTCTTCCTCTCCCCCACGGAACTGGGGCTCACCGGCGAAGATTATGAGAAGACGGTTGGCGAGCTGACCAATCGACTCATGAACTCCCTTCCGCCCCAGCAGAGAAAAGGCTATCTCTTCCAACCGAGAACCCTCTTCTCCATGCAGAGCCTGACCCAGGAGATACTGCGGGCAGACGGCATCACCGACGAGATGATGCAGAATCAGATGGAGAAGAGCCAGTTGATCCGCGATCTACTAGCGAGCATGGAAGACGAAGCGAACCTCGAGGCTCTGGTAGAAGAGAAACGAGACCAGCTGGACTACGAATTCTTCCTGGTGCTCACGGCGTCCATAGATCAGGCCAAAGAGGATGGGGAAGAGGCTTTGGCTGGACAGCTGACCGCGCTCCGCACCACGCTGCAAGAACTCCTCGGACCAGCAGAGGTCTCCGCTCCTGAAACCATAGAAGGCGGCCTCACGCGGGAAGAACTGATCGAGGAACTCTTCTCTCATAGACAGGAAGACGACTTCAAGACCCTGGTGGCCGTCGCCCGCCCCCTTCTGGATTACCAGTTCTTTCAGACGCTGACCGGCCAGATAGAGGCTGCCGAGGCGCAGGGAGACCAGCAAAGGGCCAAAGACTTGACAGAGCTCCGCACCAAGATACTGGATCTGGCGGATGAGCTTGACCAGGAGACCAGAGAGGCGCTGGACCAAGCCAGCAAACTGTTGCGGCAGATCTTGGAGAGCGAGGATATCGAGCAAGCCGCGGACGAGCACGTGGAACAGATGGACGCAGTCTTCCTGTCTGTTCTGGACCTCAACATCGCCGCCGCAGACCAGGCAGGCGAGGAGAGCACCGCAGACAGGCTGAAGAAGCTGAGGGAGCACGTGGTTTCCCTTCTGGAAGCGCGCATGCCACCTGAGGTACGCCTCATCAACCAACTGCTATCCGCGGATGGTGTCGAGGAGCGACGAGCCCTTCTTCAGCAGCACCAGGATCTGGTAGATCAGCGGTTTCTGAAGCTGATGGAGGCTATTGCCGAAGACCTCCGAGCACAAGGGCAGGGGCAAGCCGCAGAACTCCTGGCGGAGACCGCACGAGAGATAGAGACGATGCTTCAGGGAGGCGGCGACGTGCCGCCCGCTGAGTAGCTGGTCACCTTCAGCACTGGAGCAGTGCCCCATCCGGTCAGCCCAATCGCTCACACGCTGCGGCGCCCCCGCTGCCAAACCACCCCAAGTCTGGGCAGGCCAAGGTGCGGAGCTAGTCCTCTCGGGTGAGCACGCCCCACTAGTCAACCGCGGGTGATTCCTCCAACGTGATGACCCGGTAGCTCTCGGCGTACGCTAACGCCTTTTCCTTGCCGGCTTCCGCGCCCCATTCCTTTACCATCTCGGTCGGGTCCCAGTCTCCCATCTGGCTGGCGTGCTGCTTGAGCGCCACGATCTTCTGCGCAATGGTCTCCGTCACGTCTACCCATACGTTTGGTTGGTCATTGCCGAAAACGTATACCTGGCGCACGCGGTGCATGGCGCCCATCTCAGGCCACAGCAAAGGCATCGCGCTCGCCGGCGCCGCCGCATCGAGCGCCGCTTGGGCTGCCGCCCGATGGTCGGGATGGTTGATGTAATCGCCATTTACAAACAGGGTTGTCGGATCCCAGGCTAAAACAACCTCAGGCTTGTATTGACGGATCACACCCACTAACTCGCGTCGCAGATCAAGCGTGGGCTGTAGCTGGCCGTCGTCGTGGCCCAGGAACACCACCTCACTCACGCCCAACTTGGCGCAGGCCGCGCGTTGTTCAGCCCGGCGGATGTCGGCCAGCTTCTCTCTCGTAATGCCTGGCTCGTGGGAACCGGCGTTGCCATCAGTGCAAACCACGTAGGTCACACGGCAGCCGGCTTTAGCCCATGCAGCTACCGTGCCACCCACCGTGAACTCTGCATCGTCAGGGTGTGCCACGATCACCATCGCTGATTCAGGTACGCCACTCTCCTGCTTCCCTACGTTCATCTCAGTCACAGTCACCTCTGCAAATTCGTACCTTCCGCTGATACTTGATGGAACTCCAGGAGACTATCACAATAGCACCGGAATCACACGCGGGGCTTTCACCAGATCGAAGGCTCAAGGTGAAAACCCCGAACGCTGCTTCGATAGCCGGCGGGTATCCTGTGTTGAGTTGACACCATCATATCATAGTCAAGCGCGGCCATCAACTTCTCGTGGTGGGTCCGCCGGTCCCGCCAGACCAGGGCACTCACGGTGGCGTGGTTGCGCCAAGCACTCCTGTTTGGCTGGTCACTCTCTGGTCGTGAGCCACACGGACTTGAGATTTGGCAGCTGGTATCACTGTGCTGCACCTTGACATAGAACAAAAGTTCGTATATAATAGAGGTGAGTTTGGGGTCTGGAGACCAAAGGAGGGTACCATGAGCCTATCGAAGCGACAGGAAGCCATCGTTCAGTTCATCGACCAGTTCCTGCAACAGACGGGCTACCCGCCCAGCATCCGAGACATAGGAAGCGCAGTGGGCATCTCCTCGACGTCCGTCGTGAACTACAATCTCAAGATCCTGGAGCGCGAGGGCTACATCTCCCGGGACCCTGAGGTCTCCCGGGGCCTGAGGCTTGTGGGGCAGGGCCTGGACAGGGAGCATCTCATCAGCCTCCCGTTGCTGGGCAGGATCGCGGCAGGCGATCCCATCCCCGTACCCGGAGATGCCGTGCCAGAGGAGCATCTGGAACTGGCACGAGGCGTCCTGCGGGAGGACGAAGGCATCTACGCCTTGCAGGTTCAGGGCGAGTCCATGATCGACGCTCTGGTCAACGATGGGGACATCGTGGTCATGAAGCACCAAGAGATTGCCGAGAACGGCGACATGGTGGCGGTCTGGCTGCGGGACAGAGAAGAGACCACCCTGAAGAAGTTCTACCACGAGGGAGACAGAATCCGCTTGCAGCCTGCCAACCCCACCATGGAACCCATCTACGCCAACCCCTCCAACGTAGAGGTTCAGGGCAAAGTCGTGATGGTCATCCGCCAGCTCCAGCCCGCCTGAACCTTAAATCTGCCCAGATTTGCCAGCAAGGGGCCTTTCTGACCTTGACATAGAACAGTTGTTCTGGTATACTATGCACTAGAACAATTGTTCTACCGAGCGACAACCGGGGCTCGGCCACACTAGACGGGTCAAAGGGAGGTCTCGCGATGCTGGAATACACCTGCGACCATCGCAGGGTCTCGGATGATGGCCGTGTCACGTGCGCCAAGATCGTCGTGGGCGACGATGAGGTCTCAGCGAGTCTGTGCTACAATTGCCCAGCCCGCGTCTGCGATTGCCCTCATCTGTGCTTCTCGCTTCAGAAGATCTCGCCCTCCCCTGTCAGGGTCCGGTGGGCCAACGGTGATGTCGAGATCTGGAACGACCAGTCGCCCGGTGTGTCCTTTCTCCGGTCCGCCTGCGCTCTCAAGACCATTTCCATTTCGTCTCCCGACGAGTGTCTGGCGTGCGACCTGCGCCATGTTTGGCCTCCTGAGGAGCAAATGGACATCGTGCCAGTAGGAGGCGTGCGCCCACTCCCCGACAACGTCATCCCGTTTGCCAGGGGCCAGAGATAGATGGCCCAGAGCTGTTGGCCGCCGCGTGCGCATCGGTAAGGAGTTGTCCAGTGAAAATAGGCCTGCTCTGGTACGACGACTCCCAAGTGGATCTGGCCATCAAGGTTGGGGAGGCTGCCCAGAGGTACGAAGAAAAGTACGGCAAGCC
>CAYGAW010000072.1:0-8260 GCA_964347945.1 uncultured Anaerolineales bacterium | reverse complement strand
CTATTAGGCGTAACCCAGACAGCCGTCAGTAAGTACCTTGGACACGTCAGAGGAAGTGTTATTGATCTCGAGAATGTTGAAGAAATCCAACTTGCGGTCAAGGAAATCGCAGTCTCGCTGACCAATGGAAATATGTCAAGATCTGAGCTCTTGAGCAACGTGTGCAGGGTCTGCAGAATCGCAAGAAAAAAGGGGCTGATGTGTGAGCTCTGCAAGCGTTCTGACCCACTGATTGATGTTGAAAGCTGTTCGTTCTGTTTGGATGGATCTTCGCTGTGAAGACCGCGTGGTAAGTGAAGCGTCGAGCCTGATGGCCCCGAAAGATCACTGGCACAAAGGAGATTTCAAGAAGACAAATGAGCCCTCAAGTAAAGAAGCGCGAACTAGAGGGAACCTTTATGTCATCCAAAAGCATGCTGCCACGCGTCTGCATTATGACTTGAGGCTCGAAATGGATGGGGTCCTGAGAAGCTGGGCAATTCCGAAGACTCCACCTACAGAGAGCGGAATACGGAGACTCGCAATCCAAGTCGAGGATCATCCACTCGAATACGCAGATTTTGAGGGAACAATTCCCGAAGGGCAATATGGCGCGGGCACGGTAGAGATCTGGGACAGAGGGGAGTATATACTTATGAACAAAAAGGAAAGTGAGCTGATCTTTCAGATTAAAGGCTGTAGACTTGAAGGCGTCTATTGTCTAATCAGATTCAAGGGCAAGAACAACTGGCTGTTTTTCAAAAAGAAAGAAGCCTAGTCTGACCCTCTCTGCGCTGTACAGATCACAACTCTGTGAGTGAGCTCTCTCACGGTCAATCCTAACTGAGTTACAGGAATATCGATGTCGATTACGGAAAACTTCAAAAAAGCAACGGTGGTCAACTGTAGGAATACGTTGGTGAAGTGAAGTGCAGGAGCTAGTCAATCTTGCTGTGGAGTACGCCGAAAAGTTGGGCGCTGACTACGCTGAGGCTAGATTTCAAAGCGATCTCAAGAAAATGTATCTTCTGGTAAATGGAAAACCAGATGTCGGCAGATTCGTACGATCGTCTGGAATGGGCATCCGAGTCTTGGTCGATGGGAGACTCGGGTTTCTCTCAATGAATAGACCGGACAAAAAGATGCTGAGAAAGCGAGTGAGAGAGACCATGAAGATAGCGCGTTCGTCTGCCAAGACCTTGAAAGGAAGTATACAGGTATCACCTGAGAAGACGTTCAAGGGAGAATGGGAAGTCAAACCAGAAGTTCCCTTTGAGGACATCTCGGTAAAAGACAAGATGAGCCTTCTCTTGGACATAGATAACGCGGTCTCTTCTGTAAAAGACGTGGGCATCAAAATTCCGAGCAGGTATCTCTACATTCTTGAATACGAGACCAAGAAACACTTTCTGAATAGTGAAGGAACTGAGATCTCAAGTTCTCTTCCCAGGCTCTTGTTCTTTGGTCTGCTAACAGCCTCCGAGTCAGGGAAAGGAACCGAACAAGATAGACTCTACAAAGGTGAAAGCCGAGGGTGGGAAGCCACAAAGCAATGGAATTTGGTGGACTACGCCCGAGAAAAGGCCCAGACCCTGGGAAGAATCCTGAAAACCGCCCAAAAGGCACCAAAAGAAAAGCTTGACCTCATTTTGGGAAGCGAAGTCGTAGGATTGGTTATGCACGAATCTGCGGGACATCCGTACGAAGCCGACAGGATTACGGGCCGAGAAGCAGCACAAGCAGGAGAATCTTTCATCACAAAAGATATGATTGGACAGAAAATCGGCCCCGAAATCGTAACAGTTGTCGATGACCCTACAGTCGAGCACAGTTTCGGTCACTATCTTTACGATGATGAAGGGGTCCAAGCGAGACGGAGATTCCTCATCAAGAACGGCACCATCAACGAGTTTCTTCACAATCGAGAGACCGCTTTTGAGATGGGGGTAGAGAGCAATGGTGCAGCTCGCGCCGAGTTTTTCGATAGAGAGCCTATTGTTCGGATGGCCAACACGTTCATGCTCCCGGGAGACTCGACGTTTGAGGAACTCGTGGAGGACGTCAAGCACGGAGTCTTCATGAAGACCTTTGGAGAGTGGAACATTGATGATCGAAGATACAATATGAGGTTCGTTGGAAGAGAATGCTACACTATAGAAGATGGAGAACTAGGTCGCATGATTCGGCGGCCCATCCTGGAAATTACGACACCAGGATTCTTTGGTAGCATCGATGCTCTGGATGAGAATCTGAAATTTGAAGGAGCAATCTGCGGGAAGAGTGATCCAATGCAAGGAGTGCCTGTCTGGCACGGAGGACCAAACGTTAGAGTGAGAGACGTGAGACTGGGAGGAGTAGAATAGTGGACTCTCTAGACATATCCCAGTTCTTGGTTGACGAAGGCCTGACCCTCGGCGCAGATGAGATTGTAGCATTGACAACGAACAAGGCACGGCGACAGATCAGATTTGGAAACAACGAAATCACAATAAGCAAGACGTGGGACGAAGTGGTCGCAGAGATTCTGCTTGAAAGAAATAGAAGAGTGCTAACCGCCACAACCACAGACATCGAAAAAGACTCCCTGCGGAAAACTGTGAAAGATCTTGTAAGCATGACAAACGCCATGAAGCCTCATGAGAGTTACGCACCATTACCTGAAGGCCCCTTCCAGTACGCGAAAATCCCAAAGCTCTATGACACCAGAATCTCAAAACTTGAGGAAGAAAGCGCCGACTACGTGATTGCAGCAGTAGATTCAGCAACGAACACAGGAGCAACCAGATCAGCAGGCACATTACTTGCAGAGGAGTCTACATCAAAGCTCATATCATCAAAAGATGTTGAGGGCCAACGAAGCAAAACAATGATCAACCTCTCGATACGCTCCCTTGCAGATGGAGAAGCCTCAGGGGTTGGCATAACCTGTGGAACAAACCTGAACGATTTCAACCCCAAAGAGGCAGGCGAAAAGGCTGGAACGTTTGCCAAGAAATCGTTGCACCCAAAACTCGGGAAGCCCGGTAGGTATGATGTCGTGTTCAGCAGAGTTGCCAACGCTGTACTTTTTGACATAGTCGCCGGCATGAACTCCGCCTTCTATGTTGACGCAGGAATCTCGTGCTTTGGAGGGAAAGTGGGAGAGAAGGCGGCGTCTGAAAGCATCACGCTCTACGATGACGCTTTGGCAGCAGGAGGAATTGGCAGCACCCCCTTTGACGATGAAGGAAAGCCGACTGACAGGACAGCAATCATTGAGAATGGAGTCCTTCAAACGCATCTACATAACACTCTAACTGCTGAAAGGCACAAGACACAATCGACGGCAAATGCGACTAGAACAAGACTATACCGCACATGGGTGCCCTTACCGTGGAACGTCGTGGTAAAGGAGGGACAACACGACGATAAAGAACTTCTTGAAGGGATTAAGGAGGGGCTCTTTGTCAACAACATAACTTATGTCAGATTCCAGGACTACAGAACAGGAGACTTCTCTGGCATAATCCGAGATGGATTGTTCAAGATAGAGAACGGCGAAATCACAAATTCAGTCAAAGGCTTGAGACTAAGCGACAATATTCTACACATCCTTCAGAACGCGAATGCGTTGTCCCGAGAAGCTCTTCAGATAAGTCACTGGTGGATGGAATTCGACACTCCGTCTGTATGGACCCCCCTAATGACCGCAAAAAACGTTGGATTTACAGCTGCCACCAAGTAAACTTGGAGAAGTGTAGCTGATTAACTAAAATCATGATGCAGCCACCACAACTCCACTACGGAAACCTCTCGTCGATCACTTCTTCCCGCGAACGTAAAGACTTCGCTATTGCTCTGCATGGAACACTCTATTGACGTCCGGCCGATTCAGAGGTAGACCTAGAACTAACATCGACAAAGAAAGAGGGTTCAGGTTTGGAGGTTTGGCGACAGCTATGGTTCTTTGACGTTCTTATGAGGCTTCTCCAGGTGGTGCCGACCAGCATGATTGTTGAGCCAGAGCTTATCTGCACCCATCGTGAAGAGTCGACGGCAAATGTGGGTTAGAGAGTCCTCGGTGCAATTCAAGAGGCCATCTCCAGAAGGTGTCAGGGCGTAAACCTTACGAGGCCTATCATTGTTCAAATCCCACTCACTCTGGATATAGCCCTTTTCCTCCAAGCTTCCCAGCAGAGGATAAATTGTGCTCGGACCGAAGTAGACACCGAAATTCTTTCGAATGGTGGTGATGATTTTGTAGCCATGCATCGGACGCGATTTGAGGAATTGGAGAACAACGAGATCTAGCAAACCTCTCATCAGCTTGACCTGAACCTCGCGTATCTTCTTTTGTTCCATACCAACACTACACCCATAATGTAGATGCGCCGAACAGTTCTCCCGTTTTACGCATATACAATATGTCCGTTTTAGGACATATCAAGACACTCTATACACGACATCCGATATAAAGGTTTCCGCGTAGCCCACACATATACAAGCATACTAAAGCATACGAAAATTAAGAAGCCCCGCTGGAAAAGCCAAAATCTTTTAGCAAAAACCAGAAGATAGAAGGAAACGGGAAGTGAAGACTTGGCTAAAACCTTCAAAGAGGAACTTGTTCAACGCATAGTCAGAAATTTCCTTGACATACATATACTCAGGCTTATCCAAAGCGAACCTCTATGGGGATACAAGATCATCAAAAGGATGAACAAGCTGTTCGGCATGCAAATCAGACACGGAGCCCTCTATCCACTTCTCAACTCGCTAGAAGAGAACGGGTTTCTCAGGAGTACAAGACAAACTCAAAAAGGAAGGGTAAGAAGAGTCTACCAAATCACGTCCAGAGGAATTCAACTCATCGAATCCTACTACGACTCTCTAAGAGAACAACTACAGAAGACAGACATCAAAGTTGGAGGAACGTAAGTTGAAACGCACTCGAGAAAAATCTGAAGATACTTCTGAGAAAATAGCGAAACAAACGCAAGCGATCATGATAAACAGAGGGTCAAAGGCCCTTGAAATCGCTAGGAAGACGATTTTGCAGGAACGAATTGGATGCAAAGAAGTTCGTGAAGCACTCCGCTATTTCATGACTGAATACTGGCATGATTTAGCAAGACCGGCTCTGCTTTCCCTGGCATGCGAAGCTGTCGGAGGAGATCCTGACACAACAACTCCCATAGCGGTTCCCATGATATTGATCAGCGGAGGAATCGACATACATGATGACATTATCGACCAGTCAGAAAAGAAAAGAAACCGGCCAACAGTCTTAGGAAGGTTTGGAAAAGATATAGCGTTACTTGTTGGTGACGCCCTTCTTTTCAGGGGCTTTGCGTTGTTAGCTAAGGCTTACAGAAAGAAGGCTTTGCCTTCTGTGCTTATGGTTATTGACATAATCAAAGATGCGTTCTTCGAACTTGGCGACGCGGAAGCCCTGGAGCTTCAATTTCGAGGAAAGATAGACTTGAGCCCTGCGCAATACCTTTCGGTGGTGAGGAAAAAGGCTGCGGATGTAGAATCCTATACCAGAGTAGGTGCAATTCTTGGCGGTGGATCAGAGAGTGAAGTTGAGGCGCTAGGCCTTTACGGTAGACTGCTAGGAGAACTCCTAGTACTCAGGGATGATTTGGTGGACACCGCAGACCTTGACGAGCTTTCACATAGAGCTAGAAAGGAGCACCTCCCGCTTCCCATACTCTACGCCCTACAAGCTTCGAAATCTAAGTCAGAACTGCGAGATCTTCTCGCTAGAGAAGAATTGTCCAAAAGAGAAGCCGAGCAAATCTTCAATCTTACTTACGAGGCGAAAGGAATTCGTCAACATGGAGAACTTATGGAAAAGCTAATAGAAAAGGCAAGTAGAAGTGTAAGGAACCTAGAAAATCAGAAGAAAAACCTATTACTACTCGTACAAGCAATCCGTCTGCCGTATGAATAGAAGGACTGATTTCTCGCCTAGCGCCAGTTCCAGAATCTTACTGGCCGCATGATCAGTCTTCTTAAACGCTTGGCATTCATGTATCATTCAACCTCTGGTTAACTGTAGTAGTGTTCAACACATGCACTTAAAAGTCTTGTTGTACACCTCTACACTTTGCGAAAGTTTTTAGTTCATTCACCGGTAACTAGTTCCGACAAGATTGAACAAAGCAAAAGCATCTGAAGATTCTATTCTCCCTGAAACTGAGACTACTAGAAAGAGGTACTTCAGGGTTTTTTTCCTCCTGCTAAACACATTAGTGTGGTGGTATGTAACGCTCGGAATAGTGGATATACTAAGTGATAACATACAGGCAACGGAAGTACAGAATCTAGGCTTGCTTACGACTTTCTACGTTTCGACAATTAGCTCGGGTATTGTGGGTTCTTTCTTGTCACGTGGACGCAGCAGAGACCACATCATCTATTACTGGATGGGGTTGGGAGTGATTGCTTCCCTCTCGCCCGCTCTATTGAACACGTCTTTCGCCCAAGTCCTAGGCGCGTGTCTTTTCCTAGGGTTGTCGTTTGGAATTGGTATACCTTCCAGTCTAGCCTACTTCGCTGAACATACATCAATAGGAGCTCGTGGAAGAGGAGGTGGAACGATCTTCTTCTTTGCGAATATAAGTGCTCCCCTCTTCTACGTGTCTTTTGGAATTCTCGATTTGGCTATGAGCTCTGTTGGCCTAGCATTGTGGAGAGGATTAGGAATAACCGCATTTTTCTTGTCAAGATCAAGCGAATCCGCTTCTTCAAAAGAAAAGCGCAGGACACCGTTCAGATCGATATTCAAGAATAGAGCTTTCGTCCTTTACTTGCTTGCTTGGAGCGTGTTCTGTTTCGTTGATCGATTGAATGAACCTGTTCTTCGAAATTCTTTTGGAGAGGAATTCACCAGCTTGATAGTCACAACGGCGCCGTTTATCTCTGGGGCTTCAGCTTTCGTGGGCGGTTTATTATGTGACTGGATCGGAAGAAAACGCATTGTGATTTATGGATTCATCTCAATGGGTATTTCCTACGCCCTAATAGGACTTTTTCCAGGAAATCCCCTTTCTGGGTATTTCTACGCCGCTGTTGACGGCGTTGCTTGGGGACTATTCATGGTAGCTTTTGTTCTAATAATTTGGGGCGACTTAGCCCCAACGGGGCTAGCAGAAGCTTACTACATGATCGGAAGCATCCCCTTTTTTGTCACTGATCTCGCAAAAATAGCAGCGGCACCCTATGTCATGCAAATTCCAGAGTATGCCACTTTCTCCTTGGCCACCTTTCTCTTGTTTTTCGCAGTCTTGCCTCTCATGTATGCTCCAGAAACCTTGCCTGAAAAGAAGATTGAGCTTCGGCGACTCAGAAAGTATGTGGAGAAGGCGAAGAAGATTAGCGAAGAATATTCAGGAGAAAACGCTGAGAACTAGAGCAGGCCCCTAGCGTAGCTACACAAGCTTGGAATGATTCTACTGACCGATTACAGCACCATGAACACATGCAAAGGCGTTGAGGTTTAGAGGTGTTCCATCTTTGAGGCCACTTTCGCCAGAGTCTTTGAGAATGGATGTTCAGGCTTCTCCTCGGTGAATATGTATGTCCCGCCAGCGCTTAATATATCGCAGGAGCAGGGTATAACCTCCAGTATGGGCAGGTTGTGTTTCATGTCAAACTGGTTTCGAAGGATTGCAGCTTGGTTTTTGGAGGGCATCAATTCGCAAGGTACCTTATTCATTATGATTGCCGTCTTTTTCTCGAAAAGTTCGTAGAGTTCTTGAATCATTCTCTGAGTGCCCTGAATATCGGATTTGTCGATACCTGTGATTACCAGAGCGGTATCTGCGCTCACTATTGCATTTATGGATGAGTATTGGAGTCCAGGACTCGCATCCAGAATGAGGTAGTCCATATGCATATCATTGAGCAGAGAGTTCTTCAACGACAAAAGGCGTCCGAGGGCTCTCATTTCCCACTTCCGGTCCTTCGCCGACATCTCTCGGATGGCTTCAGTCGAGGGATTTGCGAGACCAACCAGGAGTTTCCCTTTTCCAGGATTCTTCGGGGTGAAGTCGGTTACGACCTTTTCGATATCACAAAGCCCGTTCAAATAGTCGTTTAGCCAGTGTTCGACATTGTCTGCTTTGAAGAAGGCGTGTAGGCTGGGGGCACGGAAATCCAGATCAAAAAGGCAGATGTCTCTTCCTTTTCTGGCATACATTGAGGCTAAGTTGACAGAAATTAGAGTCTTGCCGGTTCCGCCTTTGTAAGAGTGAATAGCTATAATCTTGCCCATGTCCACCACCTCAGCTTTGGC
>CAYGAW010000071.1:0-18161 GCA_964347945.1 uncultured Anaerolineales bacterium | reverse complement strand
GCCTGTTACTTGATCGGCTCCATCCCCGTGGCCTGGATTGTCACCAAGCTGGTCACTGGCGAGGACCTCCGGCGGATGGGCACCGGCAACGTGGGAGTGATGAACGTGGCGATCAGCGTGGCGCGCTGGGCGGGGGTGCTCGTCTTCCTGGCCGAGATCTGCAAAGCAGTGCTGGCCATCTACCTGGCTCGCTCACTGATCGGAGGAGACATGGCCATCGGCCTGGCGGTGCTGGCCACCTTCGCAGGCACGCGCTGGCCTATCTGGTTGCGGGGTGCCGGCGGGCGGGGCAACACGGTGGCAGGAACCTCGCTAGTTGTCATCTCCTGGGTTGGCGCGGTCTGCATGGCTGCCCTGTGGATGATCGTCCGCTTGATCACCGGCACCTCGTTCCTGGCTACGCGCGTCACCCTCGTGGCGGGCCCTCTCGCGGTGGGCTTGCTGACTCGTTCCTGGTGGTACCTGCTTATGGGAGGGGTCTTCTGCCTGCTCTTCTTGAGCACACACGAGCGCAAGACAGACGACCACCTGATCATCAAGAAGCGCTGGTCGGGCTTGCGGAGGTTCCTGACCATGCCGCCGCGGAGGAAGTAGTCAGCTTTGTTCAACGCTGGAGGTGAGCGCCTACGATCTGACCTTGGATACTGACAGGTCGTGTGTCATATTGAGGTAGCGCATGAAGGGGGTGAAACCTGGTAGGAGGCCAGGTTGCCGCAGGCGTATGGCCAACTCGCCGCGTCGACGAACTCCGGCAAGGGATCTGCCAACCTACCTGGCTATCTGTCACCTGCCTCACACAGGACGATGACTGCTGCTGGCCCATCCTAGCCCTCGCTGAGCAACGCCGAGAATTCATCGTCAAACAACAGTCTCTCTTCCGCGGCCCGCTCGGCCTCCTCCCGCTTTGCCTTGCGCGCGAGGCACTCGGCTTCCTCGTGCGGATTCCCACACAGTTCGCAGATGGCGGACGGTTTCTGCGCAGAGTCCAATGGAGCCACGATGAGGAGCACCTCCTGATCCCTTAATTCGCGGAGAGTCCTCTCAATGGCCACGCCCCCCACCTCCACGCCGCCGTTGCGGCCGGGGTAGCGCACCGGCCCTCGGATAAACTGGGCGCCGATTCCTGGAGCTGTGATCCCCAGTTCTTCAGCGTCGTGTCTGATCATCACGGTTCACCTCGCGATTGCTGTACGCAAACATGCCCTTTCGATCGAAATCAGGATCAACCCTAGTCAGGCAAATAAAACAAAAGAATCCGCCAAAAAAATCGCCAACTTGGGCGCTTTGAGACTTTGTTACTTGAAACCCCGAACTCGACAAGGAGTTACGCTCAAATGCTCGACTTCTGCCGCGACTCCTTGTGTCGACAGGCTACGGCCGGGGGTCTTTCCTCACATCACCGGTGGACGACCAACACCTCGTGCGCCTGGCGATAGCCTGGGGAAGCCACCTGCTAGCCACGCACCATATGAGATTAGACGATGACCGGCAAGGGAAGGTGGCCAACCGAGTCAGACCGCCAACAGACCCTACTCTAATACACTATGCCTATACGTTGTCCGTACATGCACAGCATCTGGCCTCGCGCCAATGACCCAGGAAATCTCCCTCTGACGACAGTGCCCCATCCGTCCAGTGCTGTCCCTCTCTGTGCACCTTTGCGCGCGCCGCTGATTCGCGCGCAGCCAGTTCATACGGTACAATTACTCCAGACTCATGCCCCGTAGGTCCACATGGTAAGGGTAAGCGAAATGATTCACCCACATCCTCACCCCGTCCGGGTAGCGGTCGTGGGCGTCGGCAACGTGGGCGCCACCTTCGCCTACGCGCTTCTGTTCGGCGGCCTGGCATCGGAGATCGTGCTCATCGACGTCAACCGCGCCAGGGCGGAAGGTGAGGCCATGGATCTTAACCACGCCGTCCCCTTCGCCCACCCCACCCGCATCTGGGCCGGTGACTACGATGATTGCTCGGGAGCCGCCGTTACCGTTATCGCCGCTGGCTCCGCGCGCATTTCAGGGGGATCGCGCCTGGACCTGGTCCAGGAGAACGCGGCCATCTTTCGCCACATAGTCCCTGAGGTAGCCCGGCACAATCCCGACGGCATCCTCCTCGTCGCCACCAACCCCGTAGACATCCTCACCTACGCGGCGTGGAAACTGTCGGGCCTGCCCCCACAGCGAGTCATCGGCTCAGGCACCATCCTGGACACGGCGCGACTCCGGTATCTGCTGAGCCAGCACTTCAGCGTGGACCCGCGCAGCGTCCATGCCCATATCATCGGCGAGCACGGCGACAGCGAAGTACCCGTGTGGTCGCTGGCGAACATCGCCGGCATGGGCCTTCCGAGCTTCTGCACCCGCCACAGTTGCGTCTTCGAACGCGAGGATATGGATCGCATCTTCGAGCAAACCCGGGATGCCGCTTACCAGATTGTCGAGCGCAAGGGCGCAACTTACTACGCGGTCGCCGCAGGTTTGATGCGCATCGTGGAGGCCATCCTCCGAGACCAGAGGACGGTCCTATCGGTGTCCAGCTTGATCGAGGACTATTACGGCATCGACGAGGTCTGCCTCAGCCTGCCGACGGTTGTGGACAGGGGTGGTGTCGCACGAGTGCTGCGGCTGGAGCTCAGCCACGAGGAGATAGAGGGCCTGCAGCGGTCGGCTGAAGTGCTGAAAGGTATCATAGCGAGATTGGACTTGGGGACCGACCAACACCGCTGATGGCGGGTTTGAGGACACGGGTGTGAGCCATCCCTCTAGCTAGCCCTGGCGATGACCCAGACTGCGTGAACCAGTCCTGGTATGTAGCCAAGGAGCGTCAACACGATATTGACCCAGAAGGGAAGGCTGAACCCCACTTTGAGGAACACGCCCACCGGCGGGATGATGACGGAGGCCACGACCCTACATCCATCTGCGCATCCACTCATCCCTGCGCTCCTGTCGTTTTCGATCTCGGCACCAGGGGCCAAGACGGAGAAGATCGCTTCGGCGAACGCGACATCCAGGTTGGTCTACTCGTCGTAGGGGAGGATGTCCCCGCCGACGCGGACGATCTCCTCGGCCTCGAAGAGGGCCAGCTTCCGCTCAAGCTCCGCCTTGGCCATGTCCAGGTCATCCATCAGACGGGCGATTCCGGTTAGAGACCGAACTATCTCCTGGCTTGCCCCCCGTGGTAGCTCACCCAGAAGAGGCGCAAGCTCCTCAAGCATCTGCGTGAAGCGGTCTTGTTCTTCCAGTCCTCCTACCTCCCGTCCTCCAAACATCCAACTTGACGTCTGGTCAAGCTAGGCCCGCGCCTTGACCGCTGCGCCGTGCCCACAGAGAGTCACAGCATCAGGCCTCATCCTCGCCAGTCTCCGAGGCCTCCTGAGCCTCTACCTCTTCCTCCTCGGCTTCCCCCGGAGGTGGTTCTTCAGCCTCTTCGGCCGGGGCTTCTGCTTCAGGTTCCGCTGGGCCGGGGGCCGCGGCCTCCTCTGCCTCGGCCTCCTCGATTCGGGCGGCAACCATCTCTCTGATGGTCTCCTGCTGCTCAGGACCCACCTCGACGCCACGCTTCTGCGCCTCATCTACAATCCAGGCCGCCACCAGATCATCTATAGGTCCACCAAGCAGGGCTGAGGTGCTTTGCAGGAACTTGAAGAGCGTACCGGGCAGTGTGTCCAAGAAGCGCTCCACAGCCCCTTCCATCGCCTCGCCGCCCCCACTTGGCCCGCCGATGTCGATGAGACGGATCTGCTCGATATTGGCAAAAGCCTCACCGAAGGAGTCGGCGACCTCTGGGATCCGCTCGATCAGGGCCTGACCCAAGACCAACCGCAGGGCACTTGCCTTGTAGGCATTCAACGCCTCGGCCAGTTGTCGCCGGCCCTCGGCCTCGGCCAGGAGTTGAGCTTTCGTCACGTCGGCGCTGGCCAGACCCTTGGCCTTGTTGGCTGCCGCCTCGGCCTCGCCCCTCTTCCTGTCCACATCGGCGCCGGCAAAGCCTGTGGCCCTTGTCGCTGAAGCCTCCTGCTCCGCCCGGTAGAGCGAAGCATCAGCCGGGCGACGCTCCTCGGCATCCAACTCTCTATCTCTGCGCTCCGCCGCCGCTGTGGCAGCTCCCGCTTTCCTCTCCTCGAGCGTCTTGTCCTGCTCGGCCAGCGAAATCGCTTTGGCTCTCTCAGCTACAGCTTGCTCTCGCGACACTTCCGCAGCGTACTTGGCCTTCGCCACGTCGGCTTCCTTAGTGTAGCCAGCCTTTTCCTTCTCAGCTTCCTGCTCTCTCTCGGTGGCCTCCTGATCCGCACCAGCTTCCGCCCTGCGGGCGTCTCGGAGCTTGGCCGCGATCTCGGGTCTCCCTAGCGCCTCCAGGTACCCCTTCTCGTCGCTAATCTCCTTGATAGTGAAGGAGACGATCTGCAGGCCCATCCCAGCCAGGTCGTCCACGGCCACCTCAAGCACCATCTGGGCGAAAGCCTCTCGGTCCTTGTAAACCTCCTCGACGGTCATCAGACCGATGATCGCCCGTAGGTGTCCTTGAAGGGTTTGGATGGCGACATACTGGATCTCTTCTGAACTCTTGTCGAGAAGTTGCTCCGCGGCAGTGGCGATGGAGGTGTCGTCGCTGCCGATCTTGATCTGGGCGATGCCATCCACTGTGATGGGCACCGCATTGCTGCTTAGCACGTTGTGCACTGCCACATCGAGGGTGATCAGACCCAGATCAAGTTCGTTGACCTCATGGACGAAGGGAAGGACGATAGTCATGCCGCCCTTGACCATCTTGTAGTTAACGACGATCTCCTCGGTCTTTGTCTCGAACTCCCACTCTTGTTCATCGATATGTAGGCGTTCTGGCGGTGTATCGGATGGCACATCCTCGGGCGGTTTCAGCCTTCTTATCCTCCGCACAACTGTGACCTTTGTGCGCGTACGCACACCGTAGACCAGCAAAGCTCGGTTGGGCGGGACCTTTCTGATGAACCTCAACACCCTGCCAACGGCGAAAATGAAGATGATGACCACGACGATGAGTCCCGCAGCCACCAAGAGCGTACCGCCACCCAGAAAACCGAAGATACCCTCAATGATCCCCATGTTGTTCAGCTCCTTCCCCTAAACAATCGCTTCTACAACTGCTTCACGATAACCATGCCCCCCTCCATGGATACCACCTCCACCTGCTGTTGTGCGGCGATGTGAGATCCATCCTCAGAGCGAGCCGGAACGTTCCTTCTCTGTCCCTTGACAATCAGTGCTACCTGGCCGGGCCTTCCCTCTGGGATGGCGATAATGACCCGGCCGATCAAACCCAGATAGTCAGGGGCCTGAATCGAGGTGCTCCTCTGCTCCCCATAGAGGAAGCGAAGGAAAAGCCACATCATGGTCGATGTCGCCACGGCCACGCCTGAGGCGGGCACCAGGCTGAGAGGATCTGGTAAACCTAGTCCCTGGCCAATCAAGCCCCCGGCTCCGAAACCCACGGCGAACATAGCTACGGTCCGTAGGGAGAAGGGACTCGGCCCCTCGACGTCGTGCTCCAGCCCGATGTCGCCGATTTCCGGCACGTCGATATCGGGGACACCAACGTCAACTGCCTCAGCGCCGCCCAAGACTCCTTCCAGCACATCTCCCAGGCCGCTCAACGCCTCGGCGGCGCTGTCGCCAACGCCCTCAATGGCGTGGCCTACACCTTCGCCGAAGTCAACGAGTTCCCCGATGATGAAGGTGATGGCGATGTACCCGCCGCCGACGATCACCAGGGAGAAATAGAAGCAAGTCAACATCCGGCGATCCTCCGCACTACATGCCGGTCAAGGCCGAGACACCAAAGTCCGTTGCTAACCACCGAGGGAATCATGTACCGACAGCCAGATGGGACAAGCGATGCGAGCGTATTATACACCACCCGTAGGCAAGTGTCGAGACCAGGGGCGAGTCAACTGCACCGACGAAGGGCATCTACACGGGCATCCGTGGTGGCGTCGTCACGGCCAGAAACCATGCAGACTCAGCGGCAGAAAGATGTACACGGACCTCTCAGGCTGCACCCAATAAGCGGTGCCATCTGTCGTCACCACGATAGTTCCGTGGAGGTCGGTCCTGTACACGGTGGCACCAGCGCTCCTCACACGTTGGAGTGTCTGACTCGCGGGGTGTCCGTACGGATTCGAGGCACCGACGGATATCACCGCCTCCTTTGCATCGACCTGCGTCAGGAACGCTTCGGTGGATGAGGAATCGCTACCGTGATGCGCCACCTTGAGGATTTCTGCCTCAAGCGTGGATCCCCTCAGCAGGGTTGCTGCTTCGGCGTCCGACTCGATGTCGCCGGTGAAGAGGAAGTCGACGCTCCCGTAGCTGATGCGCAAGACGATGGAGTTGTTGTTGACGTCGGATCCGGTGCCCGACATGAGAGGGTCTGGTGGATTGACCGCTGCGGCTGCGACGTACGATCCCCAGGTGAAGGTATCGCCCTCTCGAACACAGATACTGGGAATAGTCTTGCTGTCGAGAAGATCCAGGAAAGTCTGATAGATCGTGGTGGGGTAGGCTTGGCAGTTCGTCAAAGCGAGATCGACATCGAGATTCTCCGCGACGGCGACCAGACCACCAACATGATCTGCGTGAGGATGGCTGAGGATCAGTACGTCGATGTCGACGACGCCCTGATCGTCCAGAAAGGAGACCAGTTCTGCGCCGGCGTCCTGCGGACCACCATCGATGAGGATGTCCCATCCGTCGGCGGTGCTGAGCCAGGCGGCATCACCTTGCCCGACGTCTATGAACGTCACTCGCAGGAGCCCCTTGGCGTCAGAGCGTGACGGCGGTATCCAGAGCCCCGCCGCGGCGATGACGGCCAGAAGCAGGAGACTCAGGCCACTGCGCAGAGCTCGCACAGCCCGCGACATGAGGCTCACCTCTTGGTCGTGGGGCTGTGGGGAAGGGGCCTGTTACTCGAAGACCTCGAGATCCGGCTGCGTTGCGGCCTCGTCAACAATCGGGCCCCTCAATGCAAAACCTAGAGCCAGACGACTTGCCCTGACAGTGAGCAAGCGATCTCCTGGCATGATTCCATACTCTCTGAGGGTCATCCCCGGGAGAGTGAGGTAGTTCCCTTCACCTATGGCGGCCCAACAGAATGCCCTGCCCTCGACTCTCACCACCCTGGCTTCAGGCATCTGGTAGGTGCGGAGCCTAGGGAATCTGCGTAACACCGCAGCCAGCGGGGTATCTCGGAGATGGCTTGGTGTCGTTACAGCGAACCCTCCAGACCGTCGGCTCCCACTCATGACGATAACTTTGTCCCGTTCCTTGAGGCCATACTCATCCATTGCCTCTCGCGGAATGGCGATCCGTCCACCCTCGCCCACCTTCGACCAACCGTATACGTACTCTCCATCCTTAAAGATCTGAGGCATGTCGACGGTCCTTACTCCCTCTCCCACATTGGCTGCGAAACATGCAGCCGCGCTCGGTACAAGCGCATGGACCTATCCTTCACACCAAACAAAAAAAGCCCGCCTGCTGAGACAGGCGGGCCAGCTACGACACTCCTCCCTTTCGTTTGGTCATCGTCAACACGTTGCCCGAGTCCTGCGTGAACTCGAACCGAACTTCATCCATCAACTCCCTTATGAAGTGCAGACCCAGTCCACCTCCGTTGCGCTCGTTCAGAGGGGCCTGCAAGTCCGGTTGGGGCACACGGTCAAGATCGAAAGGTTGGCCGTAGTCACGCAGTATCACCGTGAGACCATCACCGTTGGTACGATAGCTGACTTCGATGTCACCCCGTCCTTGGCCGCCATAGGCATGATCGATGATGTTGGAGCACGCTTCATCGACCGCCAATTCCACCGCATGAACCGCACGGCGATCGAGGCCTGCTGCCTCAGCCCCTTTCGCCACGAAATCCCCGATGGCCGCCAGACTGTCGTAGCGACCGGCGAAAGTATGAGTTTCCTCGGCATCCGCAGAGAGACTCACGTGTTAACCACCTGACGCGCACGACATCAACGGTAGAAACTGCCGACGGTCTTTACGGAGTCATCGTAGAACTTGAACAGTTGCACGAACCCGGCAAGCTCCAGAGCACCGTGGATCCTTGGCGGCACGCTGGCCAGGACGACCTGTCCCCGATTCCATCGCTTGCAGGTCTTTTGAGCATCAATCATGGCCCGCAAGCAAGCGCTGGACACGAACTCGACGCCGCCCATGTCAAACACAATCCTGTACCGCCCATCATCAATGATCCGTCGAAAGGCCTTCTCCAAGTCCGGCGCTGTCTGGCTATCTATACGCCCCGTCGCGCTGACCACATCACATCGCTTGAGCCGTTCGGTGGTAGCCTCCATTGCCATCCTCCTTCACGTCCTCGATTTCGTTGCCCTATTTCGATTGCCGGCCTCAGTGAACCCAGCAGCCGAACCTAACCAAGTATATCACATCCCCGTCTGGTTCAACAAGGCGTGGGCGAGCACACGTGAAAGAAGCGCGATGGCGACGGACCGGGTATCGGCCCCCATCGGCCATCTTGACCAAGGGCTCAACACTGCACCGAATCCCGTGGTAGCGGCGGGCCGACATCCAGTTGAGGTACCGGGGGGCAACAGGCAGCACCTCGATCCGCACCGTGACTTCGTCAACGTACTCTACGGTGTGGAGAAGTGTACGCTCACCCTCAACGCCCGGGACGAGTTCGTCGGGCCCCGGTATGAGATTGCCGCTCATCACCCGTTGCCAGGTGCCATCCGTATCCGCATCTCCGACGGATGCCCAGAGGTGTGGATCGTCGCGCAGGCCCAGCTCAACCTCCACGAAGTTGTGGGGACAGCTGAGCTGCTCGGCAGCACTGCTACTAAGCCCATTCCTAGAGTGCCTAGAGAACTCGACTGTGTCCGCAATGCTGCGTGTCGTATGGGGAAACAAGCAGCAGCCGTGGATACGGCGGTTCGTCGCGGCAGACGTCAACATCAGCTAGGATCCCATCCCCTTCTCCATACTGTTCGCTGGAGATCGGACAGCCGTCGGCCTACGGCAGAGCCGCGTAATCGGGGCGGGAGTCCATGTGGTCGGCCACCCCACCGCCGTCTCCATCTGTGACTTCGATGGCCGCCAACGGATCGAACTTCGGCCCAGTGCGGCTACCCCCCGATCCAGTCCCAGACGTTCATGCTTGCCTCCACTCGACAAGGCACCCCTATGTCATAACTCGGCCAGACGTACGAGTCGATGTTGCGTAAATCATCATACTGAAAAGTGGACCCGCCACTGCATAGCAGCACATCTTCACCCTCGCGATGATACTCCCAGATGTCGAACCCAATCGACAGCGCCTCACCCTCAGGAAGCGGGACCGAGAGAGACGTAACAGACGGCGCCTCATAACTACATGCGGAGCATCCGGACTGCAACCGCCGAATGGCGCCGAACAACTCTCCCACCGTCAGAAAGCCGCCACTGATGTGGTGTGGGTAGTAGCCGCACTCGTAGCCGTAGAAGCCGCAGATAGACGAGTCGGCGCCATCGAAAACGAGTACTTCTTCGTTGGCCCAGAAGTTGCCGTAGATGGGACCTCTCCCGTCCACAGCCGGAATCGGCCTGAAGGTCTTGAAATCGACCGTCACTGTGCTCCCCCGTGCGCACGGCCCAACATCCACAACCGCGATATTGCTACGGGGCGATTCGGCCCCGTCACTGGCGCGATAGGCTTGCACCGACCACTCGCAGGTGTTGTGGCACGTGGGCTCGAAAGCCAGGATCGAGATCCGCCGGTCGGTCTTCGGAGCGCGCAACAGCGCTCCACGCCACCAATCGCCTTGACGATTGTAGCAGTTATACCGGATCTGGAACTCATCTATCGCTTCCTCGTCCCCCTCCCACTCCCACGCAACATGTCTATCCACGAAGCGTTCATTCAACCATGTGGACACCTGCCAGGCGAAGGGTGGGGGCAATGGTGACGCCTCGCACGAACCCTCGCAGATGCGATAACCGACCACGAATGTCGCGCCAAAGGGCTCCTCCTCCCTCTCCGACCTTCCGCTCAGCCTGCGTCCATCCCACTCCTCGCGGGGATGGTCTCGCAGAAGAACCCCCAAGCTCAAGGGAGGCTCCCCCTCGACGTACGCCTCGCACTCCATGAACACCTCAAGCGGCTCATCCTCCGCTGTCTCCACCACCAAGCTATTCTCGCCGCCCAGGTCTGTAGCGATATCCCATCGCGTCCCGCCCTCTAACTCATGCGGGCCGTACCGCTCAAGGTAGTCCCCCACGCCGACATAGCAAGCGACTTCGTCGTACTCCTGCCCCAGAAGGAAGTCCAGGCCTTCGACCTCCACGATGGCCGGCGGAGGGTCAAAGGGGAACGCCGGGAAAGGCCCCAGTGGACCTTCCGGCGCCTCATCCTCGTCGGAGGTACCGTCGCCGTCGAGATCGTCTCCCTCTCCAGGTGGGGGGCAACCATCGTGTTCGCGCAAGCCTTCCTCGTGATCGCAACGATCGACGTCATCGGGCAGGCCATCACCGTCGCTATCTGGAGCGCCACTGTCAGGGGCGCCCTCGTCCTCTGGCCGTCCTGGCTCGTCGGGGCGGACGTCGTCGCCATCGCGGACGCCGTCCCCATCTCTGTCGGGACACCCGTCCAATTCCGCCAAACCTGGCTCAGCCGGGCAGTCGTCATCTCCGTCGCCGACACCGTCGCCATCCAAGTCCGGGCAACCGTCGAGTTCACCGAGACCTGGCTCTCCCGGGCACTCGTCTAGTTCATCATCAACGCCGTCGCCGTCAAAGTCCGGTGGTACGGAGCACCCATCATGCTGGGCCAGGCCCGGTTCGTCAGGGCAGGCATCGTCCGCATCGGCCACACCGTCTCCGTCCCGGTCCCCCTCCGTCACAAGAGGGCACCCCTCTTCCTCTGGCACTCCTACCTCGTCAGGGCAGGCATCGTCGGCATCCCGGATGCCATCTCCGTCCCCATCCGGGCAGCCTGCTGAGGTCCCAAGCCCGGACTCATCGGGGCATGAATCATCTTCGTCGGGCACACCGTCGCTGTCCCTGTCCGCCACCGCATAGGCTTCCACCGTAACCGAGGCGTACGCGCGGGCGTCCTCACTGTTGAAGGCTCTGACTGTCAAAGTGTGAGAGCCAGGTGAGAGGGGCTGCCAGTTAGCCACCAGTGGGAAGGGCGAGGTTCCCTCAGCCAAGCTGCTGTCTTGCGCGTCGCGCAATTCGCCATCCGCCCAAAACTCGACGCGTGTTACCCTTACACTATCGCGGGCGATAGCGTGGATGGACACCGCCTCGCCCACCTGCACTACTTCGCCGTGACTCGGCGAACTGATCAGCACCACCGGCTTGGTCCCGGCAGTTGGCCACCAAAGATAGAGCAACCCGCCAAGTACGGTCGCCAGGCAGCACATGCCCATGATAACAAGCAAGGCGATGATCGACGTTCTTCTCATGCTCCTGCACTCCTCCGTTCCGCCACCCCATCGAAGTGGCAAGGTCTTTGCGACAAATGTGAGTCATCTGTAGCTCTGCCTTCTCTCGACACTCTCAGGCCGCGAGGTCTCGACCCCGAACCCGTCGCTTTCGTGTCGCAGGACAGGTCACCATCCTCTCCTACGCGCTATGGAAGTTCCACGCCAAATTGACCCCAGCTTGACCAGGGGCCCACGTTCCCGACACCATCCTCCGCACGCACAGACCAGCGGTAGGAAATGCCGCAACCCAGCGAGCGGGTGACCTCCGTACCCGTTGCCGTCGATCCACCGGCAGTTTGCCAGTTCCCTGGAGTGATCTCTCTTTCAACCTTCACGTAGTAAATGTCAATCCCGCTGGGGTCGCTGACCGGATTCCAATCCAGAGTGACATCATCGCATGGCAACTCGGTTCCACCCGTGGGCGAGACCAGAGACGGAGCCGACGGCCCTTGCGTGTCAGGTGTGGGGCTGGGCGGTTGGGTGACGTTGACGTGCACTGTGGCCGTGTCAACGCCCGTCGGGCCCTCGGCCCGGAGCTCGAAGTCCCCAGCCGCAGTGGGACACCTGTCCCTGGAATCAGGAGAGGTGACGCCCTCCCCGTCGAAGTATATGGCGGTGGGGTAGCCCTCCACTCGCCACGTGAATCTCACGCATTCCCCCGCCATGACTTGCGTCCGGCTTGCCTCAAAAGAGACAATGGTCGGTGGTGGCGGCGGTGGCGTAGCCGTAGCGGGAGGTGGGCTCGCCGTGGGAGGCAAAGCCGTCCCAGTCGGCGATGGGGAACTGGCCGTCGGGGGAGGCGGCGTCTCAATGGGCGGCACAGGCGTCGCCAACTCCGTAGGGGTGAGGAGGGGAGTGGGGACCTCACCCAGCACCCTTACCGTCACATCGGCGGGGGTGCTCGCGGCACCGGTGGTATCAAAGGCGGTGACCGACAGGAGGTAGACCCCCGGTTCCGTGGCCAGCCAGTCTATGGAGACATCGACGAATTGCTCTCCTAGCTGGGCAGGCTGGCCAATACGATATGGGTTTCTGTCCACCGCAAGATGCACCTCAGCCACGCCCTCCTGAGCGAAGGCGTGGCAGATCACACTGACTGTGCTGCCCGGTTCCACTTCGTACCCATCCAGAGGCCAATCGATCCAGGCTCGGGGTCCGGTTTCAACCGGTGTTGCACAGGAGAGAGCTCCGATGATGAGTGCCAAGAGGACTAGCGGAAGAACCACCTTCGGAAACCTGTGTCGCACTTTCATTCTGCACCTCCTCGTCTCTGGGCTGTGAGACAGCGTAGAGAGCACGTTCCCGGAGCAACTGCCCGCCAGTTTGCGCCGTCACATCGGTATGGATCTGCGGCAGATTAAGGCTCTCTACGGGTAGGCGGCTAGTATACTCCAGCACAGAATGCGTGTCAACTCAAGCCGCCGGGGTCGCGCGACATCCATCAGGCCTCGCACCCACAGAAGCGCGTCGCCGTCACAGCCAGGGTACGCACCACGGCCACCAAATGGTCCACAGGAACGTACTCGTCTGGCCGGTGAGAGGCGCGCACGTCGCCAGGCCCGAAGAGCACTGTGGGAGTGTCCCCCACGTTGACCAGCAGTCGCATGTCAGCGCCGTAAGTCATGCCCTCAACCCGTGCTGCTTGACCCGTGGCAGCTTCCAAGGAGTTCGTCACCGTCTGGACCAGAGCATGCTGCGTGGGGATTCGTGCCGGATCGAATTGCCCTCCCCACCACTCCACCACGGGTGAGTGCTCCTGCAGCCACGGGTCCTTGTGGGCCGCCTGAGCCACGGCATGCTCGAGAGCCCACCGTGCCTCATCGGTGTCCTCGTCCACGGCCACTCCATACCGTCCCTCAAAGACCAAGTCCTCGGGGACTGACGAAGCCCAGGTGCCCGCTCTTATACTGCCGATGCATAGCGCATATGGTAACTGGTATCGACTGTAGAGAGGGTCCCTCAGCTCACGGTTTCTCCGCCGCTCCAGCTCCACGAGCGCCTCGTGGATGGGGACGAATTTCTCGATGGGACTGACGCCCTCCTCCCTCACACAGCCGTGGGCCGCCTTGCCAGGGATGGTCACCCGGAAGTTGAAAGCTCCTGCCTGAGCTGGAGCCACAACCAGCTCCGTAGGTTCGGCCACGACTGCACCGTCTGCGGTGTAGCCGCGGAGTATGCTGGCCAAGGTACCCACCCCACCATCTTCCTCCCCGATGACGCTCTGCACCACTAGCCTGCCCTTGACGCGCACGCCTGCATCAAACAAAGCCTTGGCGGCGAAAAGAGCGCAGCATAGACCACCCTTCATGTCCACCGCCCCGCGCCCGTACACCCGTCCCTGAGCGACGGTGCCCTGCCAAGGTGGGTAGTGCCAGCGGCTGTCGTCTCCAATGGGCACCACGTCCACATGGCCGTTGAAGATCAGGCTCCGGCCGCCAGCATCCTCGCCCATCACGCCAACCGCACCTAACCCGCGTTCGCGCTCCGCCTCCATACTGAAGGCGGAGTGCTGGCTCAGCTCGTCGAAGTCCAGTTCCCAGACGTCGACCTCGAGGCCGCAGCGTTCCATCTGCGTAGCTACATGTTCCTGAGCCGACGTCTCCTCACCGACCAGGCTGGGCACGGCTATCAGCTCGCACAGGTACTCCAGCATCTCATCGACGTCGATGGCATTGAGCACCCGGTCCTCGATCTCTTGCACCTCTCATACCTCCCCTAGGGGCATCTCAGAATCGGCCTCGTCAGACACGTCGGCCCGCCCTCGGCCTTGAGGGATAACTCATCTCCTCTGTAGGTCAACACCTGGCAACCGGCTTTCTCCAAACGCTGCCCCGTGATTGGATTACCCTCCAACATCAAGCCCTTGCCCGGTGCCAGGGCGAGCACGTTGGGCCCCATGGTCTCGAACTCCTCATCAGGGACCTCGATGAGTCGGACGCCGCGATCCTTGAGTTCCTCCCAGAAGGGCACGGGCAGCAGAGGTGGATAGACCACCGCTGCGTCCAAGTCCACCAGACTGATCAAAGACATCAGATGCAGGCAGGCCTCCGGTCCTTGGTAGTAAGGTAGCTGAACCGGGATGAGGCTCACGCCCATTGGCTCCAGTGCCTCGCGCAGCTGGCGCAGCCCCTCAGCGTTGGTGCGGAAGCCCTGCCCCACAGCCAACGTGTCGTGATCCAGCCACAGCAGGTCGCCACCCTCGGCCGTGGCTTCACCGTGTAGCCTGTAGTGCACTGGTACGCCCAGTTCTTCGAACCGTCGCGCTATGGCATCCTCCTCACCGCGACGCAGGGCCTTGCCCATCCTCAGGATCACCGCTCCCGCATCGGTGACCATTGCCGGATCGTAGACGAAGATAGCGTCGGCGTGCTCCGGCAGGCACTCTTCGTGGTAGATCACCTCGGCTCCCGCCTCCCGAAGGATGCCAGCCAAGGTATCGTGCTCCTGCTGGGCGATCTCCAGGTTGGGCCGCCCGCTGTAATGCCACTTTGCCGGATCATCTACCGCGAAAGCCTCGTCCGGACGCTTGACCAGCACCCGGCGCAGCGGCTCGACCATGCTGTGGCTGCCATACTCTCTCTCCATAGCACCCTCCAATGGCTGCCATTATATTTGCCCCGCTCTCCATGGGCAAGACCGTCTGTTGGCCCCGCCAACGTATATCCCTTAGGAGTGCGCAGCCGTGGACGCAGCGAGTGGGACTGGCGGGAAGAAGCTTCCTGACCTCGTTGCCTGCACACGGGGCAGTCAGAATAACCAAACCTTAACCTAACACCGGCACAATTCACTTGACAATAGTTGAGCTATGGAATATAATGACAGAGCAGTTACTACATTGGCAGTTAGTGGCCTTGATTGCGCACAGCGCTGACATCGACCAGTCTTCACCGTAGCGCCACCTGTAGTGCAAAGGAGGACGCCAGAAGGGTAGAAGGCTCCAATCGTCATGTCTTGAGCAACTGACGGTTGGAGCTTTTTTCGTTTCACGTGCAATGCAACCCCGGCGGCTATGAACTGAGGGTTGTGGCCTGGTCACTGGGCCCTCAGGGAGCCAATAGTGAAACCGGCCGGAACTGAGACGTTGGCAGGGATCTCCTGCAAGCGTACAGCGGAAGGGCGGTTTTTTTGTTTCAAAGGAGAGGAGACATGAGAAGGAAAATGGTGCTCACAGGTGCCCTACTTGTGCTGGTCGTCGTTGGTGTACAGCCCGTCCTGGCCATTACGTGGGGAGAACCGGATACCGAACACACCTACGTCGGTGCCATGGTGGTGGATTGGCCCGGCTACGGCCCGTATCAGTGGTGCTCTGGAACCCTGGTCCATCCGCGAGTCGTCCTGACGGCCGGGCACTGTACTTTCGACCTGGACGCCTACGGTGTTGAGACCGTGTGGGTCAACTTCGACGAGTACGCGCTTAACGAACGTACTTTGCTGGGCGTTGAAGAGGTGATCACCCATCCGGACTTCTACTGGGGTCCCACCTCGGATCCCCACGATGTGGCTGCGCTGATCCTCAAGAAGCCTGCAAAGCGCATCACGCCAGCAGTCCTGCCCGAGCCCTACTTACTCGATAGACTGGAGGAAGAGGGCATCCTGCGCGAGGGCGTAGACGGGGCGAAGTTCACCCTGGTTGGCTATGGGGGTATCCTAGAGTGGCCGCCTCCTCAGATCTCGTATGACGACTACCGACGCTTCGCGGAATCCGAGTTCAAGACCCTGCTCAAGGCCTGGCTTCGCATGTCGCAGAACCAGGCGACCGATGACGGCGGCACGTGCTTTGGCGACTCCGGAGGCCCGTCCTTCTGGACCGATCCCGAGACCGGGGAAGAGATCCTCGCGGGCGTCACTTCCTGGGGCGATGCCCAGTGCGTGTCGAGCGCCTTCAACTACCGCGTGGACATCCCTCAGACCCTGGACTTCATCGAGGATGTAATAGACAGTTTGAACTGAGACCGTCTTTATCGACGGCAAAGAGCACGCAGCGGCTGCTAGCGCGGCTCCCGAGAGGAGGTGATGGGTAGCGAAGACTTCGAATCTCACCTTCCACGTTCTCTCATGCCGGAGGAAAGGAGAAGATAGATGAAAAGGAGACTTGTCACCGCTGTGGGGGTGGTGCTGATTTTGGGAGCCACGGCCACTGTGGTGTGGGCGGCAACCCCACCCTACTGGGACATTAGCGGGGCATGGGACATTGCGTTTGTCTGCACGTCCGGCTGTTCCGGGACTTGGGACCACCACATGGACGTCAATACCTTCAACCTGACAACTGGCGACTTCTCGGGAACGGGCTACTGGCATGGTAATCCGATACAGTATACTTGGACGGCAGGTGGCAACGTCTCCGGATCAGGGGTGTCCTTCACCGTTTGGTATGACAACTTCGCTTACTCCGTTGGCGTTGACGGTACCATTGCTGGCACAGGTTCTGTTGCCGGTGATGGCACAATGTCGGGAACCGCGGTAAGTAGCTCTGGGCAAACATTCACATGGAGCACACCTGCAGGTGTTGCTCACCATCTCTACGAATACTACGACGTCTACTGGGAGGAGAGTTATCATCCAAAGAGGGGTGCTAACCCGCTTAATCCGGCAACCGCAACACCTGCCTGGCCGGGGGTAGACCTCGGTGCGCGACCAACGGGTAATGCGGTTCACGTCACTGAGACGTTCCAGGACTATCCCTCGTACACCTTTGTTAAGAACTACGTGGAAGTCTACAACAAGAAGAGTGGACTCGCCACGTGGAAGGGTTGTACGATGGAGTACTACTGGATGTCCGACTGGACACTGCTCGCTCCAGATGATGTGGATGCTTATATAGCCGCCAACCCGGGGGTCACGGTCCTCTATCACATGAAGGACTACCGTCTCGGTGTGAGCATGTACAACTCTGACGGTACTCTCGCTTGGAGCCTCAGCCGTCAGTACAGCTTCTGGATCCAAACCGAGTACAGCGCCACAACTTACGGCTTCCCAGAGGCCATAGGTGAGCGAATCCACGCTAGCTGGGACGGCAGCACCTACGTGCCGTCAACAGACTTCTGGATGGCCACGGCCACCTACTTCACCATCCCTGCCGGCGACAGCCTATTGGCATACGTCGGCCCTACACAGATGGACGAAATCTACGACGCCTTCCCTTCCAGTTACACCGGCAGCTACAACTGGCTACCTTAGGAAAACACCGCTGCCGCATAAAGAAGCGCGGCCCGCAGCATTGTTCTCCCGGCGCCGCTTCTTCTTGCCTGGTCTGTCAAACCGAGCTCTGACGGGGCGCGGACAGCAAACTCAGGAGTGCAGAAGTTGAAACTCATCAAGCGACAACTCTTGTGGGTCTTGGTGGTCGTTCCTCTGTTCCCCAGCTGCCAGCCCCTGGAGGACCCGGCAAAGACGATTGAGGACCTGCTCAAACGGTTCACCGGGCTCATTGATCAAGTTGCTGTCTGGAACCGCGCACTGTCTGCTGAAGAAATGGCGTTTCTCGCATCACCAGAGGTGAATGTCGACATCAAGCCAAGCAGCGACCCCAACTGTATCAACCCCGACGGCCACGGCGTCATCCCCGTCGCCATATTGACCACGGATACCTTCGATGCTGCCACCGTTGACCCATTCTCTGTGACCCTGGAGGGTTCAACTGTGCGTGTCAAAGGCAAGAGCGGCAATGCTGGTTCGTTGGAGGATGTGGATG
>CAYGAW010000070.1:0-15291 GCA_964347945.1 uncultured Anaerolineales bacterium | reverse complement strand
GATATGGGAGTCAAGGTCCACTATCTCCACTCGGAGATACAAACTATTGAGCGGGTGGAGATACTGCGTGCACTGCGTGGGGGCGTATACGACGTTGTGGTGGGGATCAATCTGTTGCGCGAGGGCCTGGACCTGCCCGAGGTGTCTCTGGTAGCCATCCTGGACGCGGACAAGGAGGGTTTCCTCCGTTCCGAGCAAGCACTCATCCAGACGGTGGGCCGCGCAGCGAGACACATCAATGGGCAGGCCATCATGTATGCCGACACAATCACGGATTCCATGCAGCGAGCGATGGATGAGACCGACCGCCGTCGCCAGAAACAGATGGAATACAACGAGCAGCACGGCATCGAACCGCGTAGCATCATCAAAGAGATCAAAGATCTCACGGACCAGGTGCGCGCCGCAGCCGAGGAGAGAGCAGAATACGTCGTGGGCGCCGACCTGCCCGAAGACGAAGTGACGCGTCTGATCGAGCAACTGGAGAAACAAATGAAGGCGGCAGCGGCAGAGCTGGAGTTCGAGAAGGCAGCCGCGTTGCGCGATCAGATCTTCGAATTGAGACAGATGCTGCAAGATGACGACGTACCCGAATGGGAGCGCATAAGGCAGGAAGAAAGGCGGAAGCGCCCGGGACATAGTTGAGCGAGACTCTGGTATCGTTCTTTCGTGAGGTATGGATGCCGCAGGATAAGATCGTCGTTCACGGGGCAAGAGAGCACAACCTGAAGAATATCGACGTAGAGATACCTCGAGACAAGTTCGTGGTCATCACTGGCATTTCGGGATCAGGGAAATCCAGCTTGGCCTTCGACACCATTTATGCCGAGGGACAACGCCGCTACGTGGAATCGCTCTCTGCCTACGCCCGTCAATTCCTGGGTCAGATGGACAAGCCCAGCGTAGATCAGATAGAGGGTCTCTCGCCAGCAGTGAGCATCGACCAGAGAGGAGTCAGCCACAACCCGCGCAGCACGGTGGGCACGGTCACGGAGATCTACGACTATCTACGTCTCTTGTTTGCCCGCATCGGCATACCTCACTGTCCTCACTGCGGAAGGGTGATTACGCAACAGTCAGCGGAGCAGATCGTCGACTCGATCTTGGAGCTGGCCCCTGGGACTCGTATCGTGATCCTGGCACCCCTCGTCAAGGACCGTAAGGGGCATCACCAGAGGATCTTCGAGGATGTGCGCAAGGCAGGATACGTGCGCGTGCGGGTCAACGGAGAACTGCGAGACGTCGATGAAGAGATCGAGTTAGAGCGATACAAGAAGCACACCATCGAAGCGGTGGTGGATAGGCTGATTGTCCCCGAGAGCCCCGAGGAACTGGAGTCTTTCCGCTCCCGCCTCAACGACTCGGTGGAGACTGCCCTGCCGTTGGGCGATGGAGTGGTCATTGTGACCGATGTCACCAGCGAACCTCCCCGAGACCTGCTCTTCTCGGAGCATTTCGCCTGCGCGCACTGTGGCGTCAGCCTGGGGGAGATAGAGCCACGGACTTTCTCCTTCAACAGTCCGCATGGCGCGTGTCCCACCTGTCAGGGCATCGGCACCAAGATGGAAATAGATCCCGACCTGGTGATACCTGACAAGAGCCTTTCTCTTAGCCAGGGGGCCCTTGACCCCTGGAGCCGACGTACCACATCCGAAAGCTACTTCTCACAACTGATCAAGGCTGTTGCCGATCACCACGGTTTCTCTACCGAGGTCCCTGTTCGGGAACTCACAGCCGAGCATATAGACATACTGTTGTACGGGAACCACGGAGAGGACATCACCCTTCGCTACAGGAATCACCGTGGGAAGATACAGCGTTACACCACCACCTACGAAGGAGTGATCCCCAATCTGGAAAGACGGTACCGCGAAACCAATTCTGATTACATCCGGAGCGAGATAGAGCAGTACATGTCCACGCACCCCTGCCCCAGTTGTGGGGGCAAGCGGCTCAAACCGGAGAGCCTCGCGGTGACAGTCGCCGGCAATTCCATAGATCAAGTCACCGCCATGTCGGTCAGCCAAGCGCTCAAGTTCTTCGAGGATGCGCCAAAGGAACTCTCCGACCGGGAGTTGGCCATCGGCGAGCGCATCCTGAAGGAGATCCGAGAACGCCTGGGCTTCATGGTGAACGTAGGTCTTGACTATCTTACCCTGGACCGTTCCGCCACGACTCTGGCCGGAGGAGAGGCACAACGCCTTCGTCTGGCCACACAAATCGGTTCGCAGCTGATGGGTGTGCTCTACATCCTGGACGAGCCAAGCATAGGCCTGCACCAAAGGGATAACAAGCGGCTGATCAACACCCTGATGCAGATGCGGGATCTAGGCAATACCCTTCTGGTCGTGGAACACGACGAAGAAACAATGCGGTCTGCCGACTATATAATCGATCTCGGACCCGGCGCCGGAGATCACGGTGGTTATGTGGTGGCGGCGGGGAGCATAGAGGACATCATTGCAGTGCCAGGATCCATCACAGGTCAGTACCTGTCGGGCAAGCGCTCTATCCCGGTGCCGGACACTCGGCGGTCCGGGAACGGGGAATCCCTCGTCATCCAGGGAGCCGCGGAGCATAACTTGAAAGAGATCGATGTGACCATTCCCCTGGGCAAGTTCATCTGCATCACAGGGGTCTCGGGTTCAGGCAAGAGCACTCTGTTGGTGGAGGTGCTCTACCGGCGGCTGGCGATGATGCTTCACCGGGCAAAGGCCAAAGCAGGGCGTCACAAAGATGTCCTTGGTGTTGAACATCTGGACAAAGTCATCAACATCGATCAGTCACCCATCGGGCGTACCCCACGGTCGAACCCTGGCACCTATACGAACGTCTTCACGTATGTCAGGGAGCTGTTCGCCAGCCTGCCCGAAGCCAAGATCAGGGGCTACAAGCCCGGGCGCTTCTCATTCAACGTCAAGGGTGGGCGCTGCGAAGCGTGCCAGGGTGACGGCATCATCAAGATCGAGATGCACTTTCTGCCCGATATCCACGTTCCTTGCGAGGTGTGCAAGGGCAAGCGCTTCAATCGTGAGACGCTGCAAGTTCGATACAAGGGCCAGAGCATCGCCGATGTTCTGGATATGACCGTTGAAGAGTGCATGGAGTTCTTCGACAAGATACCTCGCATCAAGAGGAAGTTGAAAACGCTTTGGGACGTCGGGTTGGGCTACATCAAACTGGGTCAATCTTCCACCACCCTCTCTGGAGGTGAAGCGCAGAGGATCAAACTCTCCCGGGAGCTCTCGAAGCGGGCCACTGGGCAGACGCTGTACATACTGGACGAACCGACTACAGGACTGCACTTCGAGGATATCCAGCGCCTTCTGGATGTGCTGAACAGGTTGGTCGACGCCGGTAACACAGTCGTGGTCATCGAGCACAATCTCGACGTCATCAAGTGCGCCGACTGGATCATCGACCTGGGGCCGGAGGGAGGCGAAGAAGGGGGATACGTCATCGCCGAAGGCACGCCAGAAGAGATCACGAGGATGCCTCACTCATACACCGGACATTTCCTGAAGCGAGTTCTCGACGGGCATCGAAGCTAGCAGACTGGAAGGGAGGATGGACCAGGATGGAGAGGGGGAAGAACCTGCTCAGAGGGGATCCAACTGAATGGCTGTTGGAGGAAAGCAATCCGTCGGTGCGGTATTTCACACTGGTGAGGCTGATGGATCGGCCGGCGAACGACAGCGAGGCCGTCGCTGCCAAGCAAGCCATCAACGAGTCAGAGCCTGTGCAGGAGATGCTGGATGCCCAGCGCCCTGAGGGATACTGGGGCCGGGACAAGAGGCCCTACCACGGCGTAACCAAGCATTTGATCACCCTGGAGCATCTGGGCTACCAGGGTCACGATGAACGCGTCGACAAGGCCATCGAGTACCTCTTCGAGAATGCCCAGATGGAGGACGGAGCCTTCACCGCCGCGGCATTCGAGAAGGGACGCCCGGGAGTCATTCCCTGCTTCACGGCCAATGCCGTGCATTTCCTCCATTGGTTTGGCTACGGCGATGATGAGCGGACAGGCAGGGCGCTGGAGTATCTCCTGCGCACTCAGCTGGACGAAGGCGGTTGGCTGTGCTCTGAGCGCGTGAAGAAGGCGCACTCCTGCTTCTGGGCCACGGCCAAGGTGTTGCGAGGGCTGGAGATGCTGCCGCCAGAGGAGCAGACCGCTGAGGTACAGGAAGCTCGCGAACGGGCCATCAACCTCTTCCTGGACCGAGGCCTGTACAGACACCATAGCGAGTTCGGCAAGGTCAATCCCAGTTGGTTCCAGGTCGGGCGACCCCTCTGGGCCAGCACCGACGTCTTGGAGGTCCTGGAGCTCATGGCGCCCTACGTCTCTCCCGATGACGAGCGCATTCAAGAGGGGCTAGAGATCGTGCTGGACAAACAGGATGAGCACGGTCGCTGGTCGGCTGAGAGGCAGGTGCCTGTCAAGAAAACCTTTCCCATCGGATTCGACGAGATCGGTCGGCCCAGCAAGTGGGTGACACTGCACGCGGTCAACATGCTGAGGACACTAGATAAATAGGGCCCGCGACCCATCCGACTGGGAAATGGAGTACAAGCCACTAGCACAAGCACATCTCTCAAGGTTAGCGGAGATCAAGGCAGACTACGTGTCTGACAAGTACCTCCGCGTGATCAAGACGGGCGACGGCCTTGAGGTAGGGTTCGCACTGCGCATCGAGCACCTGGAGGAACCGTTCCGCAGCCAGGGCTATGGCATCATCAGGGAGAAGGACAAGGCGGAAATCAGGAGCCGCATGGATGCACAGGCCCTGCAGCTGGTTGTCGAACATAACGGACGGCTAATCGGGTTCCTCGATGCGGAGATAGAATCCTGGCGCAATGTGCTAAAGATCTGGGACGTGCTGGTAGATGAGGAGCATCGCCGCCAGGGGATCGGCACGGAGTTGATGAGAAGAGCCCAAGAGTTCGCCGCAAAGAACAATTGCCGCGCTCTAGTCGTGGAGACCCAAACCACCAATTGGCCTGCCCTCAACTTCTATCTGAAAATGGGTTTCCAGGTCTGCGCGGTGGACGACCATTTCTACACCAACCGCGACCTGGAGCGGAAAGAGGTAGCTCTGTTTCTGTACAGAGAGCTGTGATGAAGTACCACATTTGGACCGTCGGCTGCCAGATGAACAAGGCTGACTCGTGGCGGGCAGCCGACCTACTCGAAGCCATGGGACACACTGCCACGAGATACGTCGAGGACGCCGGCCTGGTCCTGCTCAACACCTGCGTCGTGAGGCAGAGCGCGGAGGACAAGGTCTACGGACGTCTCAGCTCCCTCAAACCACTCAAGCGTCACAATCCAAGGGCCGGAATCGTGGTCATGGGCTGCCTGGTTGATGCGGACAGCACTGCCCTGGAGCAACGCTTCCCCTTCGTGGACCGTTTTCTCCCTCCCTCTGATGTCCAGGGCTTGACGGACTTTGTAACAAACAAATGGGGAGGCGGACGGCAGGGAGTCGACGAGACCCCCTCTCCAGTTCCTGTGTCCAGCTATGTCCCGGCGATACAGGGGTGCAACAACTCCTGCACCTACTGCATCGTGCGCCTGCGAAGGGGACGGGAACACAGCCGCCCAGTGCTGGAGATCCTGGACGAGGTCCGGTGTATGGCGCAGCGCGGAGCACGGGAGGTGACGCTCCTCGGCCAGAACGTGGATGCCTACGGGCATGATCTCCCCGGCCAACCAGATCTCGCTGACCTGCTGCGAGCCGTCCACGAGGTGGATGGGCTCTGGCGCGTGAGGTTCCTGACCTCGCACCCCAATGATATGAGCGAGAGGATTATCCAAGCCGTGGCTGAGTTGGACAAGGTCTGCGAACACATCGAGCTCCCGGTGCAAGCAGGCCACGACCTGACCCTCAAGCGCATGGCTCGAGGCTACACTGTGGATCAGTTCCGTAACCTCGTCCAGCGCATACGCGAGCGTGTCCCAGGAGTTGCCATAGCTACGGACGTCATCGTAGGGTTTCCCGGGGAGACAGAAGACCACTTCCACGCCACTTACAACTTACTGGCCGAGGAGAAGTTTGATGTGGTGCACGTGGCCGCCTACTCCCCTCGTCCTGGGACGGCGGCTGCGCGACTCGACGACGATGTTGCCTCAGGGGAGAAAGATCGACGTCGCCGGCTAATAGAGGAACTACAACGTAATATCGCCACCGAAATCAACCACGAACTTCTGGGATCAACCACAGAGGTGCTGGTTGAGGAGAAACACAAGGGGAAGTGGAAAGGTCGCACGCGCACCAACAAACTGGTGTTCTTCGAAGATAGCGGAGATTGGAAGGGAAAGCTCGCCCAGGTCAAGATAACGTGGGCTGGGCCATGGTCTATGCAGGGCAAGTTGAAGCTGCCTCACCCAGCCTGATACGCCGCTTCGGGCTTCTGCGGTCGGTGATAGTGACTCCGTAGCCGAGTCAGACTCTGTCCACTGCGGACGCGCCCACACCGTTTGTCGTGTGATCGGTATCGACCTCAAAGCGGCTTCAGGACTAGCCGGCTTTCGCCTCGGGATATTCGGGTTCTACTCCTTCGAGGGGCAGACGCACTGTGAACGTGCTGCCCTTGCCAGACCGTGTCTGCACCTCGATGGTGCCGCCGTGATTCTTCACAATCCCGTAGGACACAGAGAGGCCAAGCCCAGTGCCAGCTAGTGGACCTCCTCCCAAAGGCCCCTTGGTGGTCACAAAAGGCTCGAATAGCCTATCCATGACGTGATCCGGTACTCCGGAACCCGTGTCGGTGAAGGCGATCACCACGTCGTTCGGGTCCCGCCTGATCTCCACCGTCAGAGTGCCGCCCTTGGGGAACATGGCATCCCGGGCATTCGTCAATAGATTCAAGCTCACCTGAGATATCTGACTGGTGTCACAGACGATGGGCGGAATCGCCGAGTACTTCCGCACAATCTCGATGTTGGCTCTTTGCAGATCTCCTTCCATCAATCGCAGGGGGTTCTCCACCGCCTCTGTCACGTCAGCCAACTCCATCACGGGTTCTTCCCTCCTGGAGAAAGCCAGGAGGTTCGAGCTGATCCACTTGGCCTTGTCCACTGAGTGGACGACCACGCTCAATGCTTCCTTGATCTCGTCCACATCATCAGACATCAACCCAAGTTGAGCATGTCCCAGAATTGCCGCGAGCAGGTTGTTGAATTCGTGAGCCACACCTGCGGCCAAGGTCCCCACAGCAGCGAGCTTCGATGATTCGATTAGCTCCCGCTGAGAACGCCTAATATCGTCCATTCTCTTCCTGAGCTCGTGGTACAGCGTAGCGTTCTCGATGCTGATTGCCGCATAATCAGCCAAGGCAGAGAGTGAGTGCTCATCATCTTCGCTGAACTCCCCATCCGCCATCTGATTATCCACCGACAGCACGCCGATGACCTTCCCTCTCAGCAATAGAGGTACGTGAAGAAGGGATTTTACGTAGTATCCAGTCTTCACTTTGAAATCACGCCCCGTTCCCCTGCCTCCGCGCCTAATGGGCTTGCCGGTCTGTACCACTTGCCCAGCTAGACTGTCCTCGACCCTAAGCCTGAACCCCTGGGCTTCAGCCTCGCCCAGGTTCTGCCCCGCTCTCAGGTAGAGATCGTTGCTCTCAGGATCGACTAATAGCAAGAACCCCTCCTCAGCGTCGGTCACATAGACCCCTGCCTCCACGATACAACTCAACAACTCTTCAAGGTCCATCAGAGACACGACGGTCTTCCCAACACCGGAGAGTATGAGGAGCCGTTCGTTCTCCCTTCGGAGTCTGGTTTCGTTGAGAGCGCGCTCGATCGCGTCCTTGACCTGTGTCGGCGTGAAGGGCTTGATCATGTAGTCCCTCACTCCAAGATGAAAGGCCTCCACTGCCAAGCTTTCGGATCCATAAGCGGTCATCAGGATGATGGGCACATTGCTTCTCGCCTCTTGCACGGCCTTGACGATTTCCAGACCGGACATATCCGGCAACTCTAAATCGAGCAACACCAATTCGGGATTGTCCAGGCACAGCTTGTTGATTCCTTCCTCCCCGGTAGCGGCAGTCAACACTTCAAAGCCGTGCATAGGCAACACGTCTTCCGCCAGGATTCTCAGGAACTCTGCGCTGTCTTCGACAACAAGGATCTTCTCCCCGGCCATGATACCCCCCACACCCTGCGGTCGAGGTTCCCGCGGCTGCTGCACGTATTGTACCCCATCGTGGACACCTTGCCAACTTGCATGGCCCAACACGGACCTGTGTCCACGTCCCTGTAGTTTGCTGCAACAACCGTGAGGCTTCGCAGCGGTGCGACAGACATTCGCGCTCCAAGGGCTGCTCAGGCTCCGACTCGCCTACCCTGACACGGTACACTACAACCGCCAGCCAACGAACCACGCCAAGGCGCGCCACTGGTCCTGTCCCGGGCCTCCCCCAGCGATGATGCGAGGTACGCGGTGCCGACGGGCGACAAGTCGACTCACGGAGAGAACGCGCCGAGCCGGAGAGGTGACACTGTGGCTCAAGAAGCCGACGGCTTCGGCAGATGGTGACGTTCTGTAGGCAAAGCTCTGGCGGCTCCGGATTGTGAGGAGAAACTATCCAGTCGGACCCTATACCCCTAGAGCACCTCGTCCAGTTTGACACCGAGGACGTCCGTCTTTCCCTCGCGATGGAAGACGACGTGTATCTCCAAGGCGCTCGAGGCGATGAGGATCCCCGTGACAGGCTCGCGATTCTGCGTACCCTGGTCCTCGATGTCGGCGACATGCTCCCTCGCCAACAAATCGACAGCCGTGAGCAAGTCTAGGCGCCCGTAATCGCTGTATAGTCCCTCGTATATTTCGTCGAAGCGCCCCCTGCTGTCCTGCTGCTCAGTCTGAGATACAATCTGCTGCGTTTCTGACAAGTCTGGATCCAAATAGTGATTGGTGCGCACCAGAAGGTCGTTCTCAGCTTGGAAAACGGCGTACTGATGCGCAGAGAGTTCAACAGCTTGAGCATCGGCTGGCTTGCCATCGCCGATTAGCACATTGTACCCAGAGGTGCGCCTGCCGCTCGCGATAAGGCTCACCGAGGTACGTATGTCCCCTGCGTGATGAAGCACTTCACGCAACAGAACGGGTAGTCGCACGCCATCCGGTGAGGCATCTTGGGATGGCGAAGCTAGACCCACGACGGATATCTGCTCCTCATTCAAGCCCACCGTAGCGCCGACCATCCCAGGCCGACCAACTACGATAACGCGATTGCCCACGTCTGGCTCGTACACAATGATGAGGATCTCATCCAGGTTTGGCTCAGGAGGAGAGAGGTCAACAGCGTGCAGCAGTCTGCCGCCCTGTGTAGCAGTGCCGAAGGCAGCGAATGTCCCCAGGGTCCGATGATGAAGTGCCTCCACAGACGACTCGCGCCCCGGCGATTCAGCCTGGCTGGGCGGGATGACCACGGAGCCATAGTGAGGCATGAACGGTGCATGGAGAGTCAACAGGAGTTCCCGCACATGCTGCCGTGGTATGGGCGCGGAGATCAACTCCTCGTAGCTATTCAGCAAGAGCACGTCGGAGTACGATAGGCCAGCTCCATCAGCCAGGCCCCGCATCTCATATCTGTACTCGGCAGGCAGGTAGCTATCTACGTATCGAGCATACCGTAACAGCAGTAGATGAGACGTATCGCCGCCAGACAGAAGTGAGCCCAAGACCTGGTCTCGGAGTCTTGATCTGATTTCCTGACGTAGCAGGACCCCGTGTTGATAGCCTATGTCGTAGGGGCCGCCCCTCAGATGGAGAATGTGGAGCCCTTCTCGGACCTCAAGCCGTCCCTCCCCGCACCAGCGGGGAGAGGCTGAGGAAACACCCTCACGTGAGATAGCCCCGAACTGCGGAAGCCAGCAGGCCAGGGCGATCACCACTAGGACTGCAGGGACTACCAGCCTACCGGATAGCCTCACCGATCAGTCATGGCCTCAGCACCCTTGATGGGCAGGCGGACCGTGAACGTGCTGCCCCTGCCAGGCTGGGTATCTACATCGATAGTGCCACCGTGATTCTTGACTATGCCGTAGGACACGGATAGCCCCAGGCCGCTGCCGGTCATCTCTCCGCCTCCCAGTGGCCCTTTGGTGGTGACAAACGGCTGGAACAGGTTCTCCATGACGTAATCGGGGATTCCCGACCCTGTGTCAGCGAAGGCCAACACAACTTCGTCCCCGTCCTGTTTGACCTGAACCGTCAGTGTTCCACCGTCAGGCAACATGGCGTCCCGAGCGTTGGTTATCAGATTGAGACAAACCTGCGACAACTGGTTCACATCACAATGGACAGGAGGGGTCTCATAGTACTTGCGCACAATCTCGACATTGGATTTCTCCAAGTCCCTCTCGAGCAACTGAAGTGGGTTCTCCACCGCTTCGGTGATGTCCGTCACCTCCATCTTGGTTTCCCGTCTTCTCGCAAAGGTCAGTAGGTTGGTCGTGATCCTCCTGGCTCTGTCAACGGAGGTCATCACCACCTCAAGCGCTCGCTTGATCTCCTGCATGTCACTTGAGACCAGTCCCAACTCCGTATGTCCCGAGATGGCGGCGAGGAGGTTGTTGAACTCGTGAGCCACGCCGGCGGCCAGCGTCCCCACAGCAGCGAGCTTCGATGATTGGATCAACTCCTGTTGAGAGAGTTTTAGATGCTCAATATTCTTCCTGAGCTCATCATATAGAGTAGCATTCTCAATGCTGATCGCCGCGTAGTCGGCCAACGTGGAGAGTAGATACTGATCCTCGTCCGTGAACTCTACATCAGACACCTGATTGTCTACCGAGAGCACACCGATGGCCTTGTCTCTCAAGATAAGCGGCACGTGGAGAAGGGATTTCACCAAGTAACCGGTCTTCACCTTGAAATCGCGACCGGTTCCCTTCCCACCGCGCCTCATCGGCCTGCCGGTCTGCACTACCTGGCCAGTCAGGCTGTCGTCGACCTTGAGCCTGAAACCCTGAGATTGCACGCTGCCCAGGTTCTTGCCCGCTCTTAGGTACAGGTCCTGGGTCTCCGGATCCACCAGCAGCAGGAAGCCCTCCTCAGCCCTGGTAACGTAGACTCCTGCCTCCACTATGCGGTTCAACAACTCCTCCAAATCCATCAGGGAAACAACGGACTTCCCGACGGCGGACAGAATGGTCATTTGCTCCACTCGCTGCTGCAAGCTCTCAGTCAGCTCGCTTTTCTCCCTGCGCAGCCGAGTTTCCATGAGGGTGCGCTCGAGAACGTCCAGCACCTGCTCTGTCGTGAAGGGCTTGATGATGTAATCCCTTACCCCCAGGCGGAAGGCTTCGACGGCCACACTCTCGGACCCATATGCAGTCATTAGCACAACGGGCACGTCGCTGTCATCCTTTTGCAGCGCCTTCACGATGTCCATCCCAGACATGTCCGGCAGCTCGAGATCCAGCAATAGCAGATCGGGGCCGTCGGAGGCCAATTTCTCCAGCCCCTGCTGACCCGTCGTCGCGGTCACCACCTGATAACCGTGGTAGGGCAACACATCCTCAGAGAGGAAGGACAGGATGTCAATGCTATCTTCCACAACAAGCACTTTTTCCCCGGACATGTTGCCTCCTCCTCACATGGTCGCTAGTAAGCGCCCGACGTCTTGTCGCAGTGTACCACAGTTGAGGCACATTGTAAAGGACTGTGACCCGACACCGCTGTTCAGCTATCATCTCGAACTCTTGAAAGCTGCTGACAACTCCGAGGTCAACCGTAGATAAAGGTCTCCGTAGGTCACACTGGGTTCAATCTGCGTCCCCTCGAGCCACTCGTTGAAGCTGGTGATCACAACCAAGTCAGGGGCACTGTTGATTGCGGCCTGCCACGTTTCTCTGTAGTAAGCCCCATTGCTTCGACCATGGGAGAAGCGACCAGGTCGCCCCTCTATGCAGAGATCGTTGTAGCCCGGCATTACCGTTGCTACCCAGAGCTTGTTCGCGGCGTGGCTAGCGTTGTAGCTGCGCACGTTGTGTGCCCACTTGCTCAGCGTAGTGTTGACGTTGACCGGAGGATTCCATGTGATGTTGTAGAGATGATGCCCATCGAAAACCCGCAAGAATTGGATGTCCGCGCCATCGGCTATCCACACAGTATTGTGACCGGGGTCAACCTGCTGCCGGATGGAAGCCCAAGCATCGATGGGAGATTGCCCCGGACCGGTGAACACCTCCCCGACGGCCCAGAAAAAAATCAACGGCTTGCCCCGGTAGCGCAGAAAGGCGGGATTGGCAGCGTGGTTGTCAATCAGATGGCGCAGAGCAGTCACGACGTCCGCCTGGTTGTGGAAGAACGGCGAGCGCGTCTCGAAATCCACGGTCGCCTGAAAGCCTCGCTGCCCAGCCACATCCAACACGGCGCGGAAGTTGGCCTCCGTCTGATTGTTCGGGCCCCTCGGGCCGTACCAGGCGACGGCGAAGGCATCGATGCCTGCTCGTTGAGCCTGCTCAACGTGTCTGACGATTGTATTGCGATCTTTGGAAGTGTAGGGCACTGCGGGGATGTCCGGCACCTTGCCCGGCTTCCACTGGTCGAGGCCGTACCAGGCGTAGTAGAAGGCGACCACCAGGGACTCACCCGGTGGTCCGGCGCCCGGTGCCCGAACAGTCGGCCGGGCTGTGGCTGTGGAAGCGAGCGACGCGTACGTCGCAGTCGGCGTCGCGGTGGAAACCGGCGGGGTGCTCGTGGCCCTGGTTGTAGGCGTAGGTAGCGAGTCCGCACGTTGGCCTGGGATGAACAACTCCTGTCCTATGGAGAGCAGATCGCTGGAGAGGCTGTTCAGCTCCATGATAGCCTGCACCGTCGTGTTATGCCTTCGTGCGATACCGCTCAGGGTGTCTCCGGGGGCAACCACGTACAGGAGATGGGCCGGCGTTGGCGTGTACGAGATGGGAGTGTAGGTTGGTGTCACGGTGGGACTCGGGGTCGGGCCGCTGGGTGTCGCCGTTTTCGAGGCCGTCCGACTGGCCCGGGGCTTGGTCTGAGCCTCGATCGATGGTGTGGAGGTCACAACCCAGGACACGGAGAGTCCCGGGGTGCTCACCCAGACCATCGCGAGCAGAAGATAGACGTAGAGGCAAGCCACGAACAACGCCACCAGTCCCGCGATACTGATCACTCGCGGTCGCCCTACGGCGCTTCTGAAGGCCCGCAAATAGGCTCCCAGTCTCACGACGATTTCTCCCAGAGGCGACAAAAGGCGCACAGGCGGGGCGCGGTGGTGGGCTGTCCGCAACTGGCACATTCGCCAAGCTCCAGCCCTTCCCGGGAGCGAGAGAAGAGATTCTCTTCGCCCCGCGCCTGTAGAAAGCTCAGATAGAACTGCTGCTTGGCGCCGCGAGATCGAGTTTCCAGCTGATTTAGCAGTTCCTTGTAGAGGATGCTCGTGGCGTTCCTCGAATAAGGACACTCCTCGTAGATGTAGTCTATGTCGTTCAGCAGGGCGTAAGACGCTGTCTCCCGTTCGTAGAAGCGGAAGAACGGCTTCACCTTGCGCGCCAGGCGCGGATGTGTGCTGGGCAGAACGGGAGCCTGCCGGGCCAGATAGCCTGTCTGCCAGCGAAGGACATTCTGAAAGAGCACCGCGGCTTCGTCGTCCAGGTTATGTCCCGTGGCTACTGCCTGGAATCCTCCTTCATAGGCCACGCGGTTCATGACATGCCGCTTGACGAGACCACACAGGGAGCAGACCTTGCGCCCCCGCTTCTCGCGCGCCAACTCCGGTACTGACTTGCCGTAAGTCTCCTTCACCTCCACAATCTCGAACCCGGCGCCCTGCCGCTCGGCAGCGAAACGTTCCACCCGTCCTCTCGACTCCTCGGAGTATCGCTCACCATTGATACCCAGATTTATGTAAAGCGCTCGCGCGTCGTATCCCAGACGCAACAGCACGTCCCACAGAGCCAGGCTGTCCTTCCCTCCCGATACCGCTACTAGCACGCGATCTTCCAGCCCAAACATGGCGTGTTTCTCGATGGAACGTTGGGTCTGTGCCACGAACCATTCGACGAAATGTTCCCCGCATAGAGCCAGTCTGTGCTGGCGCATGTTTACTGCGGCTGGTGCGCCGCACTTCCTGCACTTCAACCCTCTAGCTACCCCTTGCCATGCTGCTGGCTGTCAGTCCCGCCCGAGATGACCGCTATCAACTTCACTTCGTCTTCATCGCTGAGCAACGTATCGTCGCTTACCAGCTTGCCATTGCGAACCACCAGCACTTCTTCGGGTTCGATTCCGACCTTCTTGATGGCCGCGCGAGCGGTCATCCCACCTCGCAATTCCCATACTCGGCCGCGATAGATGAGCTTCATTGCTTCCGCTCCAACCGATCCAAACTTCTTTCACAGAGGGGGGACAACTCTTGGTACAGCTTCAGGCCTAGATCCCGGGCAGCTTTCTGCTCCTCGGAGACATCACCAACGATCGTGCCCAGGACGCCCAGCACCATCTTGCCACCAGGAATATCCGTATCTCCGAGGACCGCGCAATTCTCCTGGACATTAGGTCCCGGGCCGATGACGATGTTTCCCCAATCCCCCCGTGCCGCTGCTCCCGCGCCTACCCAGTGGCCCTCGCCAACGGTGACACCGCCCATCACGGTTCCCTCCGGGCGAACCAAGACACTTTCCATCACCTTCGGCCTCTTGCGCTCGAACTCGTAGAAACCCATCCGCAGTTCCCGTCATATGGAAAAACCGGTGGGCTTGAGATGTCCATCAAGCCCACCGATAGCCGTCGGCCCCGTGGCCGGTCGGAGCGCGCCATGGGGGCTATTCTACAGCCTTCTGGCCACCTCTTGAGCAACGTCCAGCGTACTCGCCGCTCCCCCCATATCGTAGGTGCGGACCTTGCCCTCAGCGATCACGGCGGCTATGGCGTTTCCCAAACGCTGAGCGAGATCAGCTTCACCCACCCACTCGAGCATCAGTTTCACGGTTAGCAGCATGGCCATGGGATTGACCTTGTACTGGCCGGCGTACTTGGGGGCGGACCCGTGCGTAGGCTCGAAAAGAGCATAGTCATCGCCGATGTTGGCGCTGGAGGCGAAGCCCAGCCCACCCACCAGTTGGGCACACAGGTCGGAGATGATGTCCCCGAACATGTTAGACGACACCAATACCGAGTAGTCCTCGGGGTTCTTGACCAGCCACATGGCCATGGCATCGACATTCGTCTCCCACAGCTCTATTCCGGGATACTCTGTAGCTATGTCGCGCGCCTCACGGATCATCATCCCACTCGTTTCGCGGATCAC
>CAYGAW010000069.1:0-11397 GCA_964347945.1 uncultured Anaerolineales bacterium | reverse complement strand
CTTGCGGGGAATAGACAAGGAATGGGAGTAATGCGCCTGAATGGGAGAGTAGCCCTCATCACTGGAGGGGCGGCCGGCATCGGCAAAGCCACAGCCGAACGTTTTGCCGAGGAAGGGGCGAGGGTCGTCATCTGCGATGTGAACGAAGAGCTTGGGCAAGCTGCGGTTGGGGCGCTCAGCCCGGACACCAGTCCTGAGACAAGCTCCAGACACAGCTTCTACAAGGTCGATGTCACCGACCGGAAGGCGGTACAGGACTGGGTAGAGGATGTGGTGGATAAGTATGGGCGCATAGACGTGCTTATCAACAACGCCGGCCTCCTGCGTGACGCCACCCTGGTCAAGGTCAAGAACGGTGATCTGGTCAAGCAGATGTCTGAAGCCGATTTTGACTCAGTGGTAGCCGTCAACCTCAAGGGTGTGTTCAATTGCACGCAGGCCGTCGCGCCCCATATGATCCGGCAAGGGGGAGGTGTGATCCTCAATGCCACCTCTGTCGTCGGGCTGGATGGGAATTTCGGCCAGACGAACTATGTCGCCACCAAGGCGGGCGTGATAGGCATGACCAAGGTCTGGGCGCGCGAACTCGGCCCCTACAGCATCCGGGTCAACGCCGTAGCGCCAGGCCCCACCGCCACGGAGATGATCAGCTCCATGCCAGAAAAGATCCTGGATCGTTTCAGGGAGCGCACACCCCTGGGTCGACTGGCCGAGCCGTGGGATGTCGCAAATGCTTACCTCTTCCTGGCGTCTCAGGAGGCGAGGCACATCTCAGGGGTGGTGCTGCGGGTGGATGGCGGCATTGTGGTCGGGACGTGAGCAGGGCAACCAGAAGGATGAACTCACCAAGCCAGGTAGCCGTGGGCATCGTCAGTGCCGGGATGTACATGCCAGAACGGGTTCTGAGCGTGGCCGATATCGCTCAAGCAAGCGGACTCCCGGGTGGGTGGTTCGTGACAAGCTGGGCATCAACGAGAAACGCACGGGTGGGGCCGGACGACCTCCCCGACCAGATGGCCGTCCGGGCCGGGCATCAGCTGGGTGTGGGGTGCCACCTGCGTCAGATGGGGACCGTGTGACACGTGAACAGAGACTCATACATAGATCCAATAGCGCTTCGTCTCACACTATGGTAAGTTTGGCAAACGCTTTGGGGTAGGCAAAGCGACAGAATCAAAGGAGGCAAGAAATGATTGACTTCACGTTCACCGAAGAGCAGGAGATGTTCAGAAAAGCAGCTCGTGAGTTTGCAGAAACTAAGGTCGCTCCCAAGGTTCCTGAGATGGAGGAAACCGGCAAGATGAGTGACGAACTCATCAAAGCCCTGGGTGAGGCCGAGATGATGGCACTGACCATTCCCGAAGAATTTGGCGGTCTTGGCTTGGGCTTCACTGCCCGTCTGATCGCACTAGAAGAAATCAGCAGGGTGTCCGTGGCGACGGCGATGACGCTCCAAATCTTTGGGCTCGGTATCGATCCTATCATGAGGTTCGGCACCGAGGAGCAGAAAAAGAGATTCTTGCCCGGATTGGCAAAGGGTGAACTACTGGCCAGCGTAGCGGTGACCGAGGCGACCGGGGGTTCTGATCCCAAGAGCGGCCGCACGTCCTACAAGAGGGATGGGGACGATTTCATTATCAACGGTCGCAAGATCTTCATCACCAATTCCCATATTGCAGATACGATTGCCATCCTCGCCAGGGCTGAGGACGACCCTGAAGTGTTCTCGACCTTTGTCGTAGAGAAAGGGATGGAGGGATTCAGGCCAGGGCATGAAGAGCACAAGATGGGCATGCGCGGTTGCAATACCGGTGAGTTGATCTTTGAGGATTGCCGGCTTCCCAGCGAGAACTTACTGGGAGAGGAAGGGAGGGGTATGCGCGTTTCCATGTCTGCCATCGGCGAGGTCGGGAGATCCGGTATGGTGGGCTGTGCCCTTGGGTTGCACACCGCATGCCTGGAGGAATCCGTCAAGTTCGCAAACGAACGAATCCTCTATGGAAAACCGATCAGCAACCTGCAGACGATCCAAAACAAACTGGCGGACATGAAGATCGATCTGGAAGCTGGCCGTCTGCTCGGATATCGAGCGACATCCATGCAAGACAAAGGCTTGCGCGCAAGCAACGAACTCGCTGCGGCCAAGTACTTCACAACGGAAGCCGCGCAGAAAGCGGCGAAAATGGCCGTTGACATACACGGTGGTTGGGGCTGCATGGAAGAGTATGCGGTCACCCGCTACTTGCGCGATTCCTTCGTTCTAGGGCCATCGGCAGGTACGTCTGACATCATGAAGGTCATTGTCGCTCGCTGGGCACTTTCCTAGGCGGGACGGGATTGCGAGGCAGCATTCCGCGTTTGAGCTAGAGTCCAAACTCCGATCATTCCATTAGGGATGACTGAGAACTGAGGCCGCCTCCTTATGCGATAGCCAAGGCCTGGCACACGTGCCGCGAGCCGTGTTGCCAATCATTCCGCTGGGTCGAGGATGGTGGCCAAGCCAAAGTACGATCTATTTGTCCAACTCACGAGAGGGTCGTGACAATGCTCAGGATTGTCGTATGTGTCAAAGCGGTTCCTGACCCTGAACAAGCATCCAACATCAGAATAGATCCTGTGACCAGGGCCCTCATGCGGGGTGACGTTCCACTGGTAATCAATCCCCTCGACAGGAATGCGATGGAGGCAGCTCTCCAACTCAAAGAGGAACTCGATGCGCATATCACGTTATTGAGCATGGGCCCTCCCCCGGCAGGCAACATCGTCAAGGAATGTTTGGCCTTGGGCGCCGACGAAGGGATCCTGCTCTGCGATGCGGCGTTTGCCGGTGCCGATGCCTATGCGACCGCCTATGCCCTTGCCAAGGGCATAGAGAAGGTCGGCTCCTATGACGTCATCTTCTGCGGAATGGCCAGTAGCGACAGCGGCACGGAGTGGGTCGGCCCGCAAATCGCCACGTTCTTGGGGATACCGGTGGTGACAGCGGTGAAAGAGATCGTCGAACATGACAGCGAGTGGTGGAAGGTAAGGGCCAGTCTGGAGAATGGACACCGGCTGGTGCAGGTAGGACTCCCCACGGTCTTGACGGTGACCAGAGAGCTTAACTGTCCGAGAGGACTCAGCTTTTCGGGGATTGTCAAGGCCAGAGAAAAAGAGATTACCCTGTGGGGAATTGATGACTTGAGCGTGCTCGAAGAGTCCGTGGGCTTGAAAGGGTCGCCAACCATAGTGTCGAACATGACAACTATGGAGAGCAAACGGCAAGTGAAAATGATCTCCGGCACCAGGGAAGAAAAGGCCGAACAGCTGATCCGGAAGCTGGCCGAAGCAGGCGTGATATAGGGGAAGCCCAAAACAAGATGTCGGAAGCATACGGCCCCGTGTGGGTGGTCGCTGAGCAGGTTGACTCTCGGATTCTCACTGTATCCCTCCAACTCGTTGGTCACGGGCGAGATCTGGCTAACGAATTGGGGAGCTCCGTGGATGTTGTTCTTCTGGGGGACGGACTGGACGGACAAACCCGGCGCTTATTTGCAGCTGGCGCCGACAGGGTCTATCTCGGGAACGCCCCTGACCTGGCCCAGTATCAGCCGGAGATGTACACCGAGATCATCGTCAAACTCGCAAGAGAGCAGCAGCCGGAAATCATGCTTATCGGCTCGACGCCCACGGGAAGGGAATTGGCGCCGCTGTTGGCAGCCCGACTGGAAACCGGATTGACGGCTCACTGCATCGATCTGGTGCTCGATGAGAACCGGATCTTGGAGCAGAGAGTCCCTGCCTACGGGGGCCTACTTTCGATTGTCTGTCCAGAACGTCGCCCACAAATGGCCACCGTTGCGCGAGGGGTCTTCCCGATGCCCGCGCTGGATGAGAGCAGAACGGGGGAGATTGTACCGCTTGATGTTCCCGATGGAATCCCTGGCCGCATTCGAACACTTGAAGTCATCCTTGAGGAACCAAGAGGTGTGCCCCTTGAATCGGCATCCATCGTCGTTGCTGGCGGCGCTGGAGCAGGCGATCTCGAGGGCTGGGGCAAGATCGCCAATCTAGCCGAAGTGCTTGGCGCCGCACTGGGCTCCACGCGACCGGCCGTCGATGAAGGCTGGACCGGGCTGGAGACAATGATCGGGCAGAGCGGCAAGATGGTGAGTCCGGAACTCTACATCGGGGTGGGATTGTCGGGAGAACAACAGCACATGGTAGGAGTGGTAGATGCCAAGGTTATGGTAGCCATCAACAACGATCCCAAGTCACCGGTATTCGAACACGTCGACTATGGCATCGTTGAAGACTGCAGGGAGTTCATTCCAGTATTCATGGAGAAGATCAAAGAATACCAGGAGAAGGTGCTCGCCTGCTGATTGATAGGGAATGAAGCATGAACTATCTGAGAAGGAGGTTGTCATGGCAGATTTGAAGGAAGTAGATTCGGCTTTGAACACCTATGTCCGGCCTCTCACCTTCCCACTGGCCATCAAGATGCTGAAATCGGAAGACGAGATCCCTAATAGAACCCGTCGACCCTTCCAGCAGATGAAGAAGAGGGTAGCCATCTGCCAGGGATTCGGCATGGCAAGGAAGCTAGGTTGGGCGGTAGCTATGGGCAAAGAGGACATGCAATGCTCTCTGGGGGCGGCTCCCTTTGGTTTCTTCAAGAACATCGACTTCTATAACGAGGGGAACCTGGCCGAGGGCATGTTCACTGCTTCAAAGGAGCTCGGAAAGAAGGAAGAAGACCTCGTTGATCGTTTTGGGTATGGCCTTTATAGTCATATCATCGTGGCACCTCTGCACCGCACGGCTTTTGAGCCTGATCTCTTCATGATCTACGCCAATCCGGCCCAAATCATGAGGCTCATTCACGGCGCGCTCTACAATGAGGGAGGTGCCGTTCGGTCTTCAGCCATGGGAAGGCTGGGATGCGCATCCATAATAACTGTCATGAAAGAGAGGGAATGTCGCTATGGCGTTCCCGGCAACGGAGACAGGATTTTCGGCATGACCCAGGATCATGAGATGACTTTCTTGATTCCCTCCGCGAAGGCGGACACGGTGTTGGACGGATTGGCCAAGACCCACAAGGCCGGAGTACGATATCCCATCACCAGCTTCTTCAATTTCGAAGCGACATTCCCTCCGTCCTACCAGGAGCAGATGAGCATCTGGAAGGAAGAGGGGGAACTCTAGACGCAGGTCGCCAAGGGAGGCTCTGGAGCACGGCAGATGCTGAAGTCCGCACAGGAGCGACACGGAGTCAGCAAGTCGTCTGCCACTGACGCCTGAGCCATCACGAGGTGGCACAGGCTAGGAGCCGTGGGGTGCTGGCGAAGCAGAAAAGAACTAGGAGGCACAACAGGTAGCATGGTCAGCGAGGAAAGACGCGCTGAGATTCTTGAGAAGCTGAAGAACGGCGTGATCAGGTTCGACGAGGATCTGGTCAGCGAAGCCAGTCACGAGGCGCTGGAAGAGGGAATGGACCCTTACGAGGCCATCATGGATGGTCTGGCGGCAGGCATGGACGTTGTGGGCGAACTTTTCTCCAAGAAAGAGTATTTCGTCCCCGAGATGCTGATGTGCGCGGACGCCCTGTACGTGGGCCTGGACATCCTGGGCCCTCACGTGGAGATGGATGAGAGCCACCAAGCTGCTGGCGAGGTGGTCATCGGCACGGTGGAAGGCGATGTCCACGACATCGGCAAGAATCTGGTGAAGACGATGTTTGAGATCGCCGGCTTCACAGTCCACGACTTGGGCAGAGATGTGCCTCTGGACAAGTTCGTGGAGGAACAACTCAGAACTGATTCGGACATCGTCTGCCTCTCGGCCATGATGACCACCACCATGCTCGGCATGAAGACGGTGATCGAGAAGTTGAAGGCCAAGAACCCCGATGTGAAGATCATGATTGGGGGCGCGCCCGTATCGATGGAGATCGCCGAGAGATGGGGCGCCGACGGATATGCGCCCGATGCCCACAACGCCCTGCAAGAGGCTCTGAACATGATCAAAGGCTTGCGGGAGATGCAGGCTCAGAAATAGGAATTGGCAACACTTCCCCTGTGGCTGCTGTAGATGGGAATCTGGCCAGAAGAAGGAGAACCATAGCATGGAAGGATATACCGGGAGACAGAGGATTTCTGCGGCCTTCAAGAAGACATTTACTGATCAGGACCCGAGTATCGATAGGATCCCCGCCTACCCCTTCACGGGCCACTGCAACGCTCAACTAATAGGGGCATCCATCAGGGAGTTCGTGCTGGATCCGAAGGTCTTCGTGAAGGCACAGTTGGCGGCTTATGAGCGTTACAAGCCGGACATCCTGCTCATGATGTGGGACTTGCAGATGGACGTTGAAGCAATGGGCAATGAGCTTAGGTTTCCTGAAGACAGCGTCTCCGTCTCCACAAAACCGGCTCTGGAGGACAAGGCAAGACTCAGCAGCCTCAGGCTTCCGGACCCCAGGAAAGACGGGCGCCTCCCCGGCTACTTGGAAGCCCTGGCCGAAGCAAGACAGGCAGTCACCGATTCCATCGTATCTGGAGTCATTGCCGGGCCTTGGACAACAGCTACGGGCCTCAGGGGGGCGACCGAGCTTATCAGGGACGCGTTGAAGGACCCGGACTACGTCCACGAACTGATGCGATTCTGCACAGAGGCGGCCATCGGGTTCGCTGAAGCCATTGTTCCACTGGAGGTGGGGCTTGGGTATTCCGAGGCTCCTGCATCCTGCAGCCTCATCTCTCCCGAGATGTACCGGACTTTCGTCTTACCTTACCACAAGCAGATCGTGGATCACTTCAAGGAGAAGAAAGTGGGGTTGGGTCTCCACATTTGCGGATATGCGGATCCCATACTGGAGGATATGGTCAACACCGGCGTGACCAATATCAGTATCGACGCTCCCACGGATCTGGCCAAAGCTGTGGAGGCCACCAGGGGCAAGGCAGTTCTCATCGGCAACATCGACACTAATCTCTTCCTTGCCGAGAGCAGAGATGAGATGAAGCAGGCCATCAAAGCATGTCTTGATGTGACTCCGGAGGATAGCGGGTTTATCCTTGCGACTGGTTGCGAGGTGCCGGCTATTGCCCAGCCGGAAGAGATCGACTGGTTCATGGAACTGGTCAATGAGCTCGGCAGCTATGACTAGCCCGACTGGCCGAATGAGGAGTAACATCTATGGCACGAGTGAACAAGGGGATACACCCCGGCGAGTCCATCGAGTTCATCGAACCCGATGGCTGGTCAAGCCGCGAAGCCTGAGCTTTGCTGAAGGAGCTCACACGTCCGTACTCAACTGGTTCTAATTTGACAACAAATCCAAGGAAGGGTAGAATTGCAGACCGACCGGTCTGTCTGGGTATCTCATGAGTGACATTCGGGTTGAATCTAGGCCAGAGAATCACCTCTTTGTCCTTGGGACCGTTGGGCTTCAAGAGATGTCTACGGATTTGCCCACCATCGAGATTTGCTCGCCCACATCATTGGAACGGCCAAGACACTCGAAGCTTTCTTGGCCGGAATCGCAAGCGTTTCTCTCTCAAGAGGTCATCATCAACGCCCGCCGCGTGCTATGCAATACTGAATACGCCAGAGCATGCGAGGTGTCCGAAGAAGTGGCGAAAGAAAGGAGGTGACGCCAGCGACTGTTCAGTGGTGAGACCCAATGCAGAACTTTCTCGTCACAAAGATTCACTAGACACAAGGAGGAAGCGATGAAAACCAATGCATGGAAGCTAGTGAGCGTGGCGCTCGTTGTGGGTGTGCTGATCGCGGCCATGGCCGGCTGCGGGCCTCCGGCACCGCCACCGCCGGAAGCCACCGTGCCGCCGGAGGCCACCGCGCCCCCGCCACCGCCTGAGCCGACGCCTACCCCAGTCCCTGAGCCCAAGCACCTGGTGATTGCCGCCGACGTCCAGTATAGCGAAACCTTTGACATCTCTACCATGGTCTACTCGGACTGGCCCCACGGGATGATCTACGACACATTGGTGAGCGTCGACCCCGACTACAATCTCGTGCCCGGAGCGCTGGCGGAAGGGTGGGAGGTATCCGATGATGGTACGCTCATCACCTTCTACCTGAAAGAGGGTGTGACGTTCCACGACGGTTCCGACTTCAACGCCGGGGTAGTCAAGTGGAATATCGAAGAGCACCAAAAGGAGGGGAAGGTTGTCGGGTACATGTACAACCCCATCACGGAGGTCGAGATCATTGATGACTACACGGTTGCCTTTCACTATGATGCGCCGTTCCCGGCTCAGTTCTACTACCTTTCCGGTGCTTGGGGTCTGATCATGAGCCAGGAACAGTACGAGAGTCTCGGCCCCGATGAGTACGGCTCCAATCCCTCCGGCACCGGGCCGTTCATGCTCGAGGAATGGGTGTTCAATGAGTATTTCACCCTCGTCAAGAACCCGGACTACAACTGGGCAGCCGAGTGGACGGGGCACGAGGGGCCGGCCAACGTGGACAAGATCACCTACCGCATCATTCCCGAAGATGCCACCCGCCTGGTCGAGCTAGAGGCCGGCGATGTGCATCTGGTCTCGCCGGCTCCATGGCGCGAGATAGTAACCTACGAGGATGACCCAGACTACCAAGTCATCGAGAGCCCAGATGCGACCATATGGTTCATCGGCATGCACGTCGACGCGCCGATTGTCGCCGATCTGCGGACCAGGCAGGCTATCGGCCACGCCATCGATCGGGACCTGATCCAGGAGACCCTCTACGTGGGCCTGGGCCGGGCCACCGGCACCTACCTGGCCGGCGAGTTGGAAGCTGACCAAGGCGTAACCGCTCCCCTCTACGACCCGGCCGCGGCCGCGGATCTGTTCGCCGAGGCCGGCTGGGTGATGGGAGACGACGGCGTCCTGGTGGCCGAGACCGTGGAGGGCGTGGATGCGGGCACCCCGTTCGAGGTCGAGTACTGGACCTATAACGACGATGAAGCCCGCCGGCTGGCTGAGGCAACCCAGAGCATGCTGGCTGAGGTAGGCATCAAGGCTAACATCGTACCCATGGACAAACCGACGTACGACACGCAGCTGGAGGCCTACGGAGAATTCCTGGAGGCCGGCGGCCACTCGATCATCCTGCGCCGGTACACCTGGGACGGCCTTGATATCCTCCCCTGGTTCCACGACAGCTACTACCTGCCCTACCCCAACTACCTTGGGGTGAACGATGAGGAGATCGACAAGATCTGGGCCGATTCAGAGCAAGTTCCGACTTGGGAGGAGCGTAGCGACTCGTTCCGCGTAGGTCACCAGTTGCTCATCGACAGGTGGTACCCCTGGGCACCCATCTACCAGCGCCCCCTGTTAACCTTTGCGCGTTCCACGGTCAAGGACTTGGAGCTCATCCCCTTGGTCCCAGGGGGGTGGACTACAGAAACCTCCGTGCTGGTCGACCTGGAGGAATAGGCGGTTGCCTTGCCTTCCAATAGCTGCTGCAGGGTGGCGAGCCTGTCACCCTGCAGCAGTATCTCGCAGTGAGCCCATGGCTGTCTTCCCTTTGGTCTGGGGGCCGCAATGATATCCTATCTCATCAGGCGCGTGCTGCTTGCCATACCGGTCCTCCTGCTGACGGCGCTTCTGGTCTTCTCGGCGCTACATCTCGCTGGTGGTGACCCGGTGATGATGTTGGTGCCAGCGATTGCGCCTCAGGAAACCAGGGATGCGGTTCGGGCCAAACATGGGTTCGACAAGCCGTTGCCGGTCCAGTTTGTCGTATATATGAGCAACGTTCTGCGGGGAGACCTGGGCCGTTCAATCCTGAGCCGCCGGCAGGTGTCGGACTTGATCCTGGAGAAACTGCCGGTCACGGTGGAGTTGGGCGTGGCGTCTCTGGCTCTCGCCTATCTGGCGTCCATCCCCCTGGGTACCATCGCAGCCCTGAATCGCAACTCGTTTCTTGACTGGTCCTCCATGATCGTGGCGCTCATCGGAGTCTCCATGGCGGGCTTTTGGCTGGGGCTGCTCCTGATCTATGCCTTTGCGGTACACTTGAGGTGGTTTCCGCCCACCGGGCATGGTACCATCAGTCACCTGGTTCTGCCTGCCCTGGCCCTGGGGCTGCCCCGCGTGGGCCGGATCGCGCGCATCACCCGCTCCAGCCTGCTGGAGGTCGTGGAAGAGGACTACATCCGCACGGCGCGGGCCAAGGGACTTGCCGAAAGAGCGGTGGTGTTTCGTCATGCGCTACGAAATGCCCTGATTCCCATCATCTCCCTGCTGGGCCTCGACCTGGGCTACATCGTAGGCGGGTCTGTCGTCATTGAGCACGTCTTTGCCCGGCCGGGTATCGGAGATATGATGTTGCGCGCCATCTACTCCCGTGATTTTCCAGTGTTGCAGGGAAGCATGTTTGTCCTGGCCCTGGCCATCATCCTGAGCAACATCACCGCCGATGTCCTTTACTCATTTGTCGATCCCCGGATCCGCCACTAGCCCCTCAATTGAGTGACCGGAAGGATCTGAGACCCAGGCATCCTATGGAAGAACCGCAAGAAGCCCCCAAGGTGTTATCTGTTTTCGAATTTGAGGAGGAACCGCGTCGCAGAAGACAAGTCAGCACGTGGACTCGCTTGCGCCGCAGTCCCGGCGCGATGATCGGCGTGGTGCTGATCGTGTTGCTGTTGCTCGTGGCCCTGACGGCCGATCTCATCGCGTCTCAAGGGATAGACGACCAGGACCTGCGCAAAGGCCTCTTCCCGCCAAGCAGGGAATTCCCCCTGGGCACCGATGAGTTCGGTCGTGACATGCTCAGCCGCATCATCCATGGTTCCCGCGTCTCCCTGCAAGTGGGCATCATCGCCATGGTTCTCTCTGCGGTGGTCGGTGTCTTCCTGGGCCTGATCGCAGGTTACTTTGGCGGCCCAATTGACCATATTGTGCAGGGCATGGTAGATATCAGTTGGGCCTTCCCCACTGTCCTGTTCGCCATCTTTCTCGTCGCCGTGTTGGGCCCGGGGCTGACCAGCGTGATGATCGCCGTCGGGCTGGGCTACTGGGGAGGATACGCGCGCGTGGTGCGTGGTCAAGTGCTCTCCCTGCGCGAGTGGGAGTACATCACCGCCGCCCATGCCATCGGGGCCAGCGACTTGCGGATCATGGTCCGCCACATCCTGCCCAATGTCTTGGCGCCTGTCATCGTCATGTCCACCATGATGATGGCCGACGCCATTCTGATCGAAGCCACGCTGAGCTTTCTGGGCATGGGCGCACAGCCACCTGTACCCAGTTGGGGCTCTATCCTCTCCAGTGGTCGCTCATACCTGAGACTGGCTCCCTGGGTGACCCTCTTTCCGGGCATTGCCATCATGCTGACGGTGCTGGGTTTCAACTTGCTGGGCGACGGCCTGCGCGATGCCCTCGACCCCAGGCTAAG
>CAYGAW010000068.1:0-20406 GCA_964347945.1 uncultured Anaerolineales bacterium | reverse complement strand
ATGATGGGTTCCTCTGCCCCTGTCTCGGCCCACCACTTGTCGTAGAGGCGGCCACCTCGGCTCACAGACTCCTCCTGAGCGGCGACCGCGCCTACTATGAGCAACGAGCCTACCACAATGAGGGTAAGCGCCAGGACGACTGATCTTTTCATAGTTACGCCCCCTTGATTCTTTAGGTGTTTTTCGTTCCAGCGTCTCCTGACAACAGTCTCTGGTGGTGAGGTTTTCTACCCTGCCGACCCGACTTGAAGACAACTTTCGGCCAAGACACTTGAGCTGTCAGGCCAGATCTGCCCGATGTGTTAGTGGGCTACTGTTCGTGCGACTTTGTCGCACCCGGGATGGGCAGATTCTCGGGGTCAGGAACCCCCTTCTCGTTAACGGCGACCGTCTCTGTGAGCAGCTCAAACTCGCCCTCTCCGTTCACATTGTGGCAAGTGAAGCAATTCCCTCCGTGATGAAGCTTGAACCACTGGCTGCTCATGTGCGCTGGGTGAACAATGTCTCGCAGAGAATGTCCTTGTGCAGAGCGTGGCCCGCTGCTGGCTTCGGGTCAGAAACGGTACATACCTGGTCATGTACTGGGTGGCCACCCACAAGGTGCAGGCACTGAAGCGGTTCCCTGGCGCGTTGTGGACCTTCTGGCTGAGCTGATGGTAGCGGAGATTGTGGCAGCGGGCCACGCGGTGTGTGTCTGCCTGCACCCGGGGGTGGGTTACGCGCGGCCTCCGCCCTAGCAACGCTCCCCAGTTGGACCAGGGCGAACATGTCAACAGGATGATGGTCGCAAGCAGCGTCGCGGTTGTCATACGGTTCAAGCCTGGGTGCGGCGGCTTCTCGACTGTTAAAGTGCAGTTCGGGAGAGAAGACGCGAGCGCTGAAAAGCGCATACGCGCCCCCTTGAGTCCATGATAGCATAGTAAAGCAGCGCCAAACCGACGGATGTGGTTAGCACTGTGGTTGAACTTGGATGGAGAAGTTGGAATTCGGTTGATCGTGCAGCAAAAGGCAACTAGCGGGCAGCGGTCGAAGCGAGTTGAGGGAGGACAAGCTGAGCTCCAGGTGAACCGAAACAGACTTCAAGCAATAGCTACTAGTGGGGTCCTCTACTCGCCAATTCTATACCCGACTCCGTGCACGTTCAGAATATGGCGAGGGCGTGAAGGATCAGGTTCTACTTTGCGCCGCAGGCGGTGTATGTACCACTTGATGATGCTCCGCGCTTCATAGAGGTTCTCGCACTCGTATTCGTGCACAATCCGTACAAGTTCCTCTGGGGAGATTACACGGTGGGAGTTTCGCATCAGGTGGACCAGTAGTCTGAACTCGCGGGGAGTCAATTCTAGGGTACGGCCTTCCATGGTCACCAGGTGCTTGTTCAAATCGACATGGAAAGGTCCGTGTCGAAGGAGTTGATCTTTCTGGCGTGCTTCGCTCAATCGGGCAAGCATCTCCCGCCTGTCCATTGCTTCTTGCACGGCCTGTCGTAGCTCTTGTGGTTCTACTGGCTTGAGCAGATAGCCGTCCACACCTTCTCTGATGGCGGCCATGGCTGACTCCAATGATCCGTGCCCGGTCAGGATGATGACCACAGTCTCTGGCCAGCGCCACCTGACGGCTTCGAGGACTCGCAGGCCGTCTACTCGGCCGCCCAGCATCAGGTCGAGCATCACGAGGTGAAAGGAGGTGTCGCGAAGATGGCTCAATGCCTCTTCACCACTGGACGCCGTGACGACCACATGCCCAGATCTGGTTAAGGTCTCCTTGAGGAAGAAGCGGATCCCTTCTTGGTCATCCACGACAAGGGTGTGCACTTGCTCCGCCATTGGTCATTCTCCAGTCGTCGCCTTCTCCGCCCGGGCTCTCCTTGACTTTGCGCCAACGCTCTCGGCGTCTTCCATTCACGTCGGCAGCCACAGCGTAAGCGTCGTGCCTTCGCCGACACTGCTGCGCGCGTCTATGTGGCCGCCGTGCTCCACGACGATGTTCCGGCTGATGAACAGCCCCAAGCCCAGCCCCTCGGCCTTGGTGCTGTAGAAGGGGTCGAATATGTGGGGTAGAACTTCTGGGTCGATGCCGGTGCCATTGTCAGTAAATGAGAGACGCACCCCGTCCGGCTCGCTCGTCCGGGCGGCCCTCACTATCAGTCGCCCGCCAGCTGGCATGGCGTCAATGGCGTTGAGCAACAAGTTCAGGAACACCTGCTGCATGCGATCGGGCACCACGGCGAGCTCCGGCAGATCGGTCTCCGTTTTCCAGTCCACTTCCACACCGCGCTCTTGACACTGCTTGCGGCTGAGGGTGAGGACCTGCTGCAAGATCTCGGTCACGTCGCTGAGTTCTCTCTCCTCAGGCTTCGGCTTCCTGCTCAGGTCCCGCAGCTGCGCCACGATGCTCGCAGCACGCCGCAGTTCCTCACGGCCTATCTGCAGGTACCGAGTGGCATCTCCCCCTTCAGCCAGCGTCTCCTCTGCCAGGCCCAGACAGCCAATCACGGATTGCAGAGGGTTGTTGATCTCGTGAGCCAGCGAGGCGGCGAGCTTGCCGGCGACTGCCAGCTTTTCTGCCTGGATCAGCGCGGCCTCGTCCTGTTTCCTCCTGGTGATGTCACGAATAATGATAATGTCGGCAGGTTCACCGTGCCAAACGGTCCGGGCACCCGTTGTTTCTACTGGCACGGCCTCTCCCCGTCGGTTGATGATGGTGGTCTCGTACTGTCTGGGGACAGCTTGCCCAGCTACTCTCCTGCGCAGCCTGGCCGCCAGTAGCGCGAACTCATCGGGGTGAGCCAGATCTTGCACGGTCATGCCGAGGAGGTCTGCGGCATCATAGCCAGCTATCTCACCGGCTCTCGTGTTCGCATACTCCAGTACCCCCTTGCTGTTGGCGATGATGATGGCGTCATTGGCATTGTCTGCCAGGGCCCTGAAGTTCTCCTCACTCTGGCGCAGCGCTTCATCCGCCTTTATGCGCCCCGTGACTTCTGCTAGACACAGGACCAGGCCCTCAACCTTGCCCAACACGTCATGCACAGGATGCAGGGTCCAATCCCAATAAGTCACTCCACGTTCTGGATGCTCTTCGTATTCAAAAGGCCTGGCGTAGGCGGTATAGGGCTCACCTGTCTCCACAACTCGACGGAAGATGAACTCGTTCTCTTCGTGAGGATAAAGATCGAAATGGTTCTTGCCTACGAAGAAATCAGGGGCACGACCGTCCGCGGCGGCGTAGGCGCGGTTCACGCGCAGGAAATTGAAATCCGTGTCCAGATAGGCGATCAATAGATGGGTAGTGGAGAAGGTCCTCTCCAGGAGTTCGTTGGTGGATCTCAGTTCGGCGGTGCGCTGCAATACCAGGTCCTCAAGGTCCTCACGATATTGTTGCAGTACCTCCTCTGCTCGTTTGCGCTCCCTCTCCTCTCTGTCTCTCTGCAGCCTCGCGCGCAACACCGGTGCTATGTACTCGGCCACGCCTTCCAGCAACTCCTGGTCCTGCTCATCATAATCAGTCTCTTTGTTGGCCACCTCGAGAATCCCGATGGCCTCGCCCTGATGGATGATGGGCACAGCAACAGCCCTACGTATAGGGACGTGACCCTCAGGGACACGCATGGGGCCATTGGAGTAGAATGACTTCGCCTCTGCAAGGGCCCGGCCCCAGATGCCACCCCACGTCTCGCGTGGGAATACGATGTCCTTGTCGGGAATCTGGCACTGGTCCCAAATCTCTCTGGTCATGGAGGGGCAGACCAACTGTCCGCCTTCATCTATATATCCAAAGACCCCGTACTTGCTTCCCGTCGCTTCCAGGATTACCTGCAATGCCTCTCCGTACATCTCGTCGTCGGGCATAGTTAGAAAGATGGGGTCTATCTGGTTTCTGATGTTTAGCTCTCGCTCTCTTTGCCTCAATGCCTCGTGCGCTCGCTTGCGCGCTGTGACATCCTGCGACACGTAGAGCACTTGAACTGTCTGCCCATTGTCATCGACCAGTGGAGAGGTGGAGATCTCCACATACCTCTCATTGCCATCCTGGTCATAGTGCAGGTGCTCGGCAGTCGAGTGCTTGCCTGTCAGCAGAGTTTCCTGCAGGGGGCAAGTGTGGTCCGGCGAACTGCATGGAGCGGAGCGACCGTGAGTGATCTCATGGCAGATCTTGCCGACGGCTTGATCTTGCCTCAACCCCACCTCGGTGGAGAAGGCGGTGTTGCAGCCCACTATCCGGAAATCGCAGGTGTTGATGATGCAGACCGCCTCCCTCATGCTCTCCAGAACGCTCTGGGACAGGTCATCGCTGCTCTTGTGTCGGTTGGTCGCAGCCTGAAGAGCGCTGAGCAACTGGCGCACTTGTGCCAGTTCCTCTATGAGTTGCGCTTTCGTCTTGGCTTGGTCTTTCATGCCCTCGAGCTTGATGGACAGCCGGATAGTCTGTCCACCCATCTGCCAATGATGTCCACACTCACAACTCCAATTATACCACGTTTCGTTCAGCCTTGCTGAGAAGGGAGACTTGGGGAGGGGGAGCACCCAGGATGCCAACGGTGAGCAGCGATGGGTGCTTATTCCGAGACAGATATGCACGCCTTGACCGTGTCTCTCATTAGTGAGGATTCGGTCGCTGCAGCAATGCGCGTGTGAGGCCAATTAGCAGCAGCCCGGCTTGTTGTGCTCACGACAGGCTCGCGCGCCAGAGACGCCGGTTGGTGTCATCGGGGAGGGTCGGTGGCTGGGCCCGTCAACCGCTACCCCGCCCTGTGTATGAATACCCCTTCATAGCTGCTACTCTGACTTCGGTCGGCGGATGCCGATTTGGACTGTCATTCCATTGTTACAGCAGGAGCCAGTTGTGGAACCTAGGGGGTGGAGCTGAGCGCTTTGGATGTGGGATGCTGGCTGCGCGCATCGTTTGAATCTCGACTCTGGCTGTGCTAGAATCGAGTGTACGAGGAAAATCATGGCTGAAGAAGAGATCCTACTCACTCCGGAAGGGCGAGAGAGGCTTAGGGCGGAACTGGAACATCTGCGCACGGTGAGGCGTCCGCTCATCGCACAGCAACTGCGAGAGGCCATTGACGAGGGCGACTTGACCGAGAATGCCGGCTATGAGGATGCCAAATACGAGCAGTCCTTTGTCGAGGGACGTATTCTTACCTTAGAGACCTTGCTGAAGGGCGCAGTAGTGGTGGAGAGTGCCCGATCGTCGGACAGAGTGCACTTCGGCTCGCATGTGACGATTATGGAGCGAGGAGGTGGGGAGGAAAGTTTCCAGATAGTCGGCTTCGCTGAGGCCGACCCCGACAATGGTCGCATTTCCAACGAGTCTCCCCTCGGCGAGGCGCTGCTAGATCACAAGGTTGGCGACGAGGTGGTCGTTGAGGCCCCAGATGGCCTGCTGTACTTTGAGATCGTGGACATCCGATGAGCGAGGAAGAGACTCAGGAACCGAGCGAGCTTCTAGGCCAGCGACGCGAGAAACTGGAGCGTTTGAGAGAGAAGCGCGTGGACCCATATCCACTGCGGTCAGACTGCACGCATACCACGGCTCAGGCGCTGGAAATGCTCCAGGGTTGGCAGAAGAGGGAAGGTGTAGAGGGCCCTCCCGAAGTGGTCAAGCTTTGCGGGCGCGTCATGAGTGTGCGGGTGATGGGAAAAGCCAGTTTTGCCCACATCGCCGATGGCAGCGGGCGCATACAGATCTACGTCAGGCGGGCCAAGGACGGCGTCGATGATCAGACCTACGAGTTGTTCAGGCGCGACCTGGACATTGGCGACATCATCCAGGCGGAGGGGACGCTCTTCTCTACGCGCACTGGCGAGCCCAGCCTGAAGGTGACAAAGCTCACTCTGCTGGCCAAGTCGCTGCGCCCGCTGCCGGAGAAGTGGCATGGGCTGAAGGATGTGGAGACCCGGTACCGGCAGCGGTATCTGGACTTGATCGTGAACGAGGAGGCGCGTCGTGTCTTCATCACGCGCAGTCGCATCATCGCCTCCTTGCGCCGCTTCCTGGACGAGCGGGGTTTCATCGAGGTGGAGACGCCTGTACTGCAACCGATATACGGTGGGGCGATGGCGCGGCCTTTCACGACTTACTACCACGCCCTCGATCAAGAAGTCTTCCTTCGCATCGCCGACGAGTTGTACCTCAAGCGGCTCATCGTGGGTGGCCTGGATCGCGTCTACGAGATATGCAAGGACTTTCGTAACGAAGGTGTCTCTTCCCAGCACAATCCGGAGTTCACCCAACTGGAGGTTTACCAGGCGTACGCTGATTACCACGACATGATGACTTTGGCGGAGGACGCTTTCTTCCACGTGGCCCAAGACGTATTGGACACGGCAGAGATAAGCTACCAAGGCCGTACCATCGACTTGACGCCCCCTTGGCAGCGTCTACCTATGAGAGATGCCATTCTGCAAGAGACGGGCATCGACATCGAGGAGTCGCCGACTGTAGGCCAACTCCGTCAACGTGTGCAAGAGAAAGGGCTGGACGTCGATCCTCAACCCACCTGGGGAGCGCTGATAGATGAGATGTTCAGCGAGTATGTGGAGCCCAATCTGATTCGACCCACCTTCATCCTTGATTTTCCTTTGGAGATATCTCCGCTCGCCAAGAAGAAGCCGGACAAGCCCCATTTGGTCGAGCGGTTTGAGTTCTTCATCGGGGGTCTGGAACTGGGCAATGCCTTCAGCGAACTGAACGATCCTCTCGATCAGAGGGAGCGGTTCCTCGCCCAGCGGGAGCTGCGAGAGGCTGGCGACGAGGAAGCGCATCCCATGGATGAGGACTACCTTCGGGCTTTGGAGCACGGCATGCCTCCCACCGGTGGCATGGGCTGGGGCGTAGACCGCATGGTCATGCTCTTCACCGACCAATCTTCCATCCGCGAAGTCATCCTCTTTCCCCATTTGCGCACCAAGGAACTCGACTCCTGACTTTGGTCAGTCCCCTTACCGACAGGTAGCGGGCCGGCCCATCCGCCCACCGTCATCGCCATGGAGAATCTTTGGTCTGTTGCCGAATCTTGCGTCTACTCCCGATAGAGCAGAGGATGTTAGGTGACGGTTCTCCAGGCTGGACCCGGGTTGGACATCGCTCAGCAACGCGGCTTGCTATGGTCCCCCAGGCATTTGATGATCTCAACCAGCCAACGGCAGGCCCAGGCTGCCGGAGCATGGGGCGTTGCGCTCTGCAGCCTGCGTGCCCAGCGCTTTGAAGTCAGGACCTCTCTCCCGTATAATAGGAGTCAATAGGTTGAGCTGCGTGGTCGCACCCGCTGGATGGTGCACCGATGGAGGAAAGGTGTGCGCAAGGGAGATGAGAACGCACCATGCTTGACTTGAAGTTCATTCGTGAGCACCCAGATGAGGTGCTTGAAGCCCTCGACAAGCTGAACGAGACTGCACCCATTGATGACATACTCTCCTTGGACGAGCAGAGACGAGAACTGCTAGCCGAGGTGGAGGCCCTGAAGCATCGACGCAATGTGGTCTCCAAGGAAATCGGCCACATGAAGGAGAAGGACGAGGCGCTCATTGAAGAGATGAGGGAGGTGGGTGCTCGGATCAAGGACCTGGACAGCGAATTTGCCCGGGTGGAGGAGGAACTTCACCAATTGCTGCTCTTGGTGCCCAACATGCCAGATCCGTCGGTGCCCGTGGGCCGCGACGAGAGCGAGAATGTGCTGGTACGGACCGTGGGCGAGGCTCGCCAGTTCGACTTCGAACCCCTCCCTCACTGGGACCTGGGTCCCATGCTGGACATCATTGATTTCGACCGTGGAGTGAAGGTATCGGGCACGCGCTTCTATGTCCTTAAGGGACTGGGTGCCAGGTTACAGCGGGCCGCCATCACCTGGATGATGGATGTGCACATCAATGAGCATGGATACACTGAGGTATATCCTCCCTTCATCGTGCTCAGCAAGTGCCTGGTCGGGACCGGCAATCTACCGAAGTTCGCCGACAATCTCTATCGGTATGAGCCCGATGACCTCTGGATGATCCCCACGGCGGAGGTACCGGTAACCAACCTCTTTCGCGAGGAGATCTTGCCCCCCGGTTCCTTGCCTATCAAGTACGTCTCCTACACAGCCTGTTTCCGCCGGGAGCACATGTCCGCCGGGCGGGACACCCGGGGCATCAAGCGGGGCCACCAGTTCGACAAGGTGGAGATGGTCCGGTTTGTGGAGCCTGCAACGTCCGCGGAACATCTGGAAGAACTGGTGCGGGACGCGGAGCGGATATGCGAACTGCTGGAGATCCCGTATCGCGTGGTGGAGATGTGCACGGGCGACCTGGCCTTCTCAGCGATGAAGAAGTACGACGTGGAGATGTGGGCGCCAGGGGTGCAGGAATGGCTGGAAGTGTCCAGCTGCTCCAACTTCGGCGATTTCCAATCCCGTCGAGCGAACATCCGCTATCGGCCGGAACATGGCGCTAGGCCCTGCTTCGTTCATACTCTGAATGGTTCAGGTCTGGGTCTGCCGCGGGTGATGATCGCCATTATCGAGAATTACCAGCAGGCTGACGGAAGCATCGTTATCCCGGAGGTGCTGCGTCCCTACATGGATGATTTGCAGATCATACCGAGCATGACCTAGAGACTAGCGTTCGTCGTTCGTCTCTGACAGGTTGCCCATCAGAGGGCTTGGACTGGTGAGTCACAGCTTCTAGGCAATAAAGGAGGACAGATGCTAAGGAACTCGTTTCGCATCGCCAGTATCGGAGGCGTCTCCATCAACATCGATGCCAGCTGGATTCTGATCTTCATTTTGGTCACTTGGACTCTGGCGGGTGGCTACTTCCCTCAGCAATACCCCGACTGGTCCCCTCTCTTGTATTGGACTGTGGGCCTGATCACCAGCTTGCTCTTTTTTGGCTCGGTACTGGCCCACGAGCTAGCTCACTCCTTCGTGGCCAGGGCCCGGGGGCTTCCGGTACATGATATCACGCTCTTCATCTTCGGGGGCGTGGCCCAGCTGGAGGAGGAGCCACAGACGCCTGCCACGGAGTTCGTGATGGCCCTGGTCGGACCGTTGACCAGCATAGTTCTGGGCGTGTGCTTCGGGGCGACCTCGCTGCTGGCCAGAGGTGTAAGCGAGCCGCTATCAGCGTTGGCAGGGTATCTTGCCCTTGTCAATGTGGTCTTGGGACTCTTCAACCTGATCCCTGGCTTTCCTCTGGACGGGGGGCGGGTGCTGCGCTCTATCCTTTGGCAGGCTACCGGGAACCTGCAAAGTGCGACGCGCTGGGCTTCACTGGTAGGGCAAGCAGTGGCCTACCTCTTCATCCTGTGGGGCATCTGGCGTATCTTCCAGGGTGACTGGGCGGGCGGCCTGTGGACCGCGCTCATCGGCTGGTTCCTCGAGAACGCCGCCAGGAGCAGCTACCGTCAACTGACGGTCAGAAACCTGCTTGCTGGTCACAAGGTAAGCGAGGTCATGAGTCGCGAGTGCCTGGAGGTGAGCGCAGACCTGACCCTGGACAAGCTGGTCAACGAGCACCTGCTGCCAAGCGGGGTTCGCTGCTTCCCAGTGGTCGAAGGCGGCATGGTTCGGGGGCTGCTCACCTTGCATAACGTCAAAGGTGTGCCCCAGGACCGCTGGGGAATGACGACCGTGGAGCAGGTCATGACTCCTGTGCGGGAACTGAAGAGGGTCAGCCCTGACGAAGAACTGTGGACTGCCATGCAGAACATGACTGCCGACGGCGTCAATCAGTTGCCCGTGATGGACAATGGCCGCTTGCTGGGCATGCTGGGACGCGACAACATCGTCTCATTCATCAGGGTCAAGGGAGAATTGGGCATCTAGTCTTGCAGGCCCAGATCTTCGACGAAGCCCCTGTCGGGTGCTCCATCATGGCCGAGATAGCCAGGGGCGCTTGCCTCCTTTGTTCCTCGAAGCTGCCATCTGGGCGTTGCAGGTTCAGACGAAGTTTGGTCTGTATGGGCCGCAAACGTGGCCTTGGTGAAGATCACCGACCTGACTATGGGCGAGGATGCGGATGCGTGGTCGGAGGAGTAGCAATAGACGCCTAGGGCTCGGAGGCTGGAGCGAACTCCTTCGGAAAGGACGCAAGCGATGAGCGGCAAGACGGTCTTGTTGATGGTGGTGGTAGCAGTGGCACTGATCGCCGTCTGCTGTGTCGGTGTACCAATGGGTGGGGCCTTGGCTGGGGGGAGGCAAAGCAGGCACCCCGCCCGCACTGCCGACTCAGGAGCGCCCATCAACAATTGCGCCTCCAGCGGCTTCGGTGGTGCCGTCTCCTGTGCCGACCGTTACGGCCTTCGTGCCACCGCCACCACCTGCGGCGCCCCCTGCAGCACCCCCGCCAGGCAACGACCTTCAGGGGCTGGTGGCCTACGCCAATGGCATGCAGCCTTTGTTGGCGGAGGCTGGCGAGCTGGTTGAACGAGACGGGCGGATCTTGAAGGAAGCGGAGGAAGGCAACGATGCCGTCTTGTGCGATGGGCGTATGGCTGCCGACAATGTGGCCATGGAGGAGGTGCTGCGCCGTGTGCGGGAGATCGCCCCTCCGCCCGATGCGGTTGTGATTCACGACCTCGTGCTCCGTAGCGGCGACGCCTGGACCGAGGCGCTGGACAACGTCGGGCTATTCTGCGAGACAGGCAACGAACTCTACAAGATCCCAGCCGTCTTGAAGTTCTACGAGGCAGGCGCCACCTTGCAGGATGCAGTCAACCGCTTCTGGCTGCTGCTGGTGGCGAAGGGTGTGGAGGATTGGGTGCAGCGGTAGAGACTGCGGGAGCAGCGTACGAATGAACGAGTGCGAAGGCGGAGTTGATCGTCCGTTTGCGAGCAGCGCTGACGCGGTCAAAGCTCTGATCGAGGCAGTGCGCGGAGCCAACAACTGTTTGATCGTGACCCACGACGACCCCGATCCTGATGCCATCGCTAGCGCCATGGCTCTGGGCTACCTCCTGGAGCAGCGCCTGGGCTTGAGGCCGACTCTGGCTCATGGAGGGATCATCGGGCGGGCCGAGAACAAGGCCATGGTCCAGCTACTCGACATCCAGATGCGCCCCCTGTACGAAGTGGACCCCCGGCGATTCGATGTTGTAGCCCTGGTGGACGCGCAAGCGGGGGTCGGGAACGTTGGCCTACCCGACGACGTCTTACCCACTCTCCTGATCGATCATCATTCGGACGTTCAATCGGACGTGACAGGCATACCGTTTGTGGATGTCCGCCCGGCGTGCGGTGCTACGTCGACCATGTTGACGGACTACCTGAAGGCGGCCGCTGTGCTTCCGGATCGTCGGGTGGCCACGGCTCTCTTCTACGGCATCAAGTCCGATACGATGGGCCTGGCCCGAAGTGCCGGAGATCACGACGTTGAGGCCTACCTCTACTTGCTGCCGCTGGCCGACAACAAGATCCTGGCCGAGATCGAGCACGCTCAGGTCCCCTTGGCCTATTTCCGCGCCTTTGAGAGGGCTCTGGAGCGCACCTTCATCTACCGAGATGTGGTCATCTCCAGTCTAGGGGAGATGGATTGGCCAGACCTGGCAGCCGAGATGGCTGACTTCCTTTTGCGGTGGGAGGGGGCACGGTGGATCATCTGCATGGGCCTCTTCGATGATGAAGTGGTCATCTCAGTGCGCACAAACGACCTAGAGGGCAACGCTGGCCAAGTCGTTCGAGAGGTGGTCGCCGGTCTGGGCACCGGGGGCGGTCATGGGTTACTGGCAGGCGGCCGGGTGGTACTTGATGGCCAGTCACCCCGAGACATGGTTCGCCAGCTTCGTCGCCGTTTCTTGCTTCGGCTGGGGCGTGAAGAGAGTGAGGGAGAGAAGCTCATCCAAGAGCCCCCACGCGGCGACCTGGCTAAGTGAATACGTGACTCTTGCAGTATGAGCCTCGCCAGCAGTAGATTGGTAGGTTTCCTCTCAAGTTGCTAGGCGCTTAGCTTGCCGCTCGGCACCCCTCGCGAGGCGTTCTCGCTCCTCTTCGGTCTGTGCGATCACGGGCGGAACCTCACATGGCCGGCCCTTCTCATCAAGGGCCACGTACACTACGTAGGCTGAGTTGGTGTGGGTCTTCTCTCCGGTCATGGGGTCTTCGGCTTCCACCAGCACTTCCACTTCCATGGAGGTCCGACCGACGTAGCTCAGAGACCCAGTGAGGGTGACGAGATTGCCCACGTATATCGGGGAGAGGAAGGTCATCGAATCCACAGCCACCGTCACCACATTGGAACGGCTGTGTCTGACCGCCACAATCGCGCCGGCCTCATCGACCAGCTTCATAATGATCCCACCTTGCACGTTGCCTTGAGGATTGGCGTCGGTGGGCAGCATGATCTGACTGATGGTTGCCCTGGAATCCGCTATTCGTTTGGCTTGTTTGTCCTTCATTGGCCTCTCCGACGCATATTATATCACACTGTACCTCTACGGACTGGTCCTGCACGGGCCATGGCTACGTGATGGCAAGATCTGTGATCGATCGACCGTACCTTCTTCATACTCCTTTCATCCCCAGTTCACAGTCCCCTCACAATCGGATGGTACAATCAGGGTGAGATGAGTGATTGGAGGTATCAATGTTCAGCAAAGCCAAACTCAATTTTGTGGTGGATGTGATGATCCTCATCGCCTTCATCGCGGCGACCCTCTCGGGGTTGATCCTGATGACTATGCCGCAAGGGGGGTACCAGGGTGGGCGCAATCCTGCGTTCAATCAGACGGTGTTGTTCTTGACTCGCCGTGAATGGAACGACCTCCACGTCTGGGCCAGCCTGGCGATGATAACGGGGATCGTTGTTCACCTAGCCTTGCACTGGCGGTGGATCGTGTGCATGTTGAGAAGGCTGATGAGGTCTAGCGCGCCCTCACCGGCGCTGCCCAGCAATCCGCAGCCATCCGAAGTGCTGGTGACAAACAGGAGGGATTGACACCCAGGCCACGTGAATGCTTGCAGGCTTCGCGCTCGCGACAGTTGGCCCTGAAGATCAGAATTCAGGGCCATTCCTTTTTCTGAGCGGGTCGGATGAGCTCCTCTCTTCATCTGGTCGTCTGGCGCAGCGGAGCCAGGGCGACCGTTGTGGTCTTTGTCTGGCGATGGTATAATTTTGATAGGACTAGTCCAATGACAAATCGATGTTGGCCTAGAGACTCACTGAAAAGAGGGATACCGTTCCTGATTATATCCATAACGGTCATGGGGACCCTTGTCCCGGCTTGCGGGGGAGGGGCCAGCCCCGCTAATGCGCCCACGCACACTCCTGTACCAAGCGTGCAGCAAACGCCCCTGCCTTCGGACACACCGAATCCTGCATCGCCCACCCCTACGTTCACTCCCACAGCCACGTCTACACCCACGCCGACGGCCACTCCTGTCCCCACTCCGTTGCCGGTGCCGGAAGGCGTGATCAGCATCATGCTTCTGGGCGGCGACAGACTGCCCGGTCAGGTAGATTGGCGGACCGACACCATGATCTATGTGCGCATAGACCCCAAGAAAAAGATCGTAGGTATGGTGTCCATTCCACGGGACCTGTGGGTGGAGATACCAGGGTACGGGTACAATCGTCTCAACACCGCGGACTACTTGGGCGAGAGCCAGGGCTATCCCGGCGGTGGGCCTGCCTTACTCAACAACACTCTGTGGACGAACTTGAGCTTCGGCTTCGACCACTACGTAAGGGTCAACTTCGAGGGCTTCAAGAAGGTTATCGATATCTTGGGTGGGATAGACGTTGATGTGGAGTGCGCCGTAGAGTTGTGGGGGGCGGATCCGGATAGGCCGGGTGAATGGAAGCAGATAGGGTACGTACCGGCAGGGATGCAGCACCTGGACGGGCTCACCGCTCTGCGCTATGCTCAGTGTCGCTACAACACGCCGGTATTTGACCGTGACCGGCGGCAGCAAAAGGTACTGTTTGCGGTTCGCAACAAAGTGATGGAGCTCGGTGTTGGCGGCCTCATACCCCGCGCCCTTGACTTGTTGGTTACGATGAAGGACATGGTGCAGACGGATCTCGGCCCCTCACAGATAGTGAGTCTGGCTCAATTGATACCTGAGATCTCACCTGCCAGTGTGAACAGGTCGTACATAGACTTGAGCATGACACAGCAGTGGACCACTCCTGAGGGAGCTTGGGTGCTGTTGCCCGACGGAGACAAGATGGCTGCAGTCATAATGGGGATGCTGGATCCACCGCCGGAAAGGGTGAACAGGCTGGCGGAGGAGGGAGCCAGAATCATATTGCGCAACGGTACGCCGAACCGCGGCTGGGCACGGCAGATAGGAGACCGTTTACAGGTGCGTGGCTTTCAGATCACGGATGTCGCCCCTGCTGACAGCCCTGACTATGCAGAGACGCTGATCTTCAGCTATGGCGACAAGCCCTACACGGTGAGCAATCTGCAAGCGTACCTGGAAGTCAAGGACGAGAACGTGCGACACGAACCCGGTGCCTCCGATGAGGCAGACATCCTAGTCATCCTGGGCGATGACTTCCACACGATCTGTCCCGAATGAGGAGGCCTTGAGCTGGGGCGGTCGTGCAACTTTCGTAAGTGCGCTGGTGGCAGATCCGACTTGATCCCACGGTGAGGGCGTTTGAGCCCTCTCTCCGAAGCTAGGACTCTGGAAGACTGATGGAGCCCAGCGCGAGCAAAACTTGGTTTGTGCTCTGTGTGGCAGTCAGCCTCGCAGTACTTGCGCAGGTGGGTGGGATTTCCATCAGTACTCCTTCCCAGTTGTCCCCCCGCATGGCGGCTGCCCTTCCCGAGGTAACCCCTCTGCCTACGCCCGCCGCTCTGCCACCAAGGGTGACTAGTATCTTACTCCTGGGGACCGATCTGCGTCCGCCCGACGAGGGCTGGCGAACGGACAGCATGATCCTCGTGTCCATTGATCCTGAGGACAAGATCGTGAGCATGGTCTCCATCCCGCGGGATCTCTATGTTGCGATACCTGGCCACGGAAAAACCCGGCTCAATCTGGCTGACAGTATAGGGGAGGAACTTCAGTACCCCGGCGGAGGGCCGGGCCTGCTCAGAGTGACCCTCGAGGAAAACCTGGCGATAACCTTCGATCGCTACATACGCATCGATCTTCAGGGTTTCGTGGAGATGATAGACATCCTCGGGGGCATTGACGTTGATGTCGCGTGCCCCACTGAGCTATGGGTACCCAACATGAAGGTCCCCGATGAATATCTGCTCTTTCGCGCCCTTCCGGCCGGAATGCAGCACATGGACGGGGAACTGGGTCTCCTCTATTCCCGCTGCCGTGCCCACACCCCGGTCTTTGACCGGGACCGGAGGCAGCGAGAGGTGCTACTTGCGATTCGCAATAGGATCCTGGAGCTTGGCGTTCCTCGTTTGCTGCCGAGGCTGTTCGAAGTGCTCAACACCATGGCGGACCGAGTACAGACCGATCTGCAACCGAGCGAGATAGTGGCCCTAGCCGTGCTGGCCTATCAGATCCCGCCGCAGAACATCAACAAGAGCACGATAGACCTGAGTTTGGCGCCTCAGTCGTACACACCACAGGGTTCGTGGGTGATGCTTCCTGAGAGGCCCAGCATAAAGGAGTTGATGGCGGAGCGCATGGTTCCTCCTACCTGGGAGGAGACCGCTCTGGCCGCCGAGGGAGTGAGAATCGCCATCGACAACGGGACCACAATAGAGGGATTCGCCTCTCAGATGGCTGATCGCCTCAAGTCACAAGGATACCGGGTGGTAGGAGTGGCAAAGGCTGACGCGCTCAACCACAGGGAAACCACCATCATCAGCTACGCGGGGGACAGCTTCACGCTGGACAGTCTGCGCGGGCACTTCGGCATCGGTGAGGACCGCGTCGTTTATGAGCCGGACTGGTTGAGCAGCGTGGCTATCCGGGTCATCCTCGGTACTGATGCGCAACCTCTGTGTCGCTGATGAGTGGAGGAGGGCTGAATGGGAACGGAGGACTGGCGAGAGCGATACAAGAGCAAGCTCGCAACAGCCCGGGAGGCGTTGAGGCTTGTCAGACGCGGGTGCTCGGTGTTCATTGGCTCTGGGGCCGCGGTTCCCCAACTCCTCGTGCAGGAGCTGTCCCGGATGTCGGCCGAACTGGCAAATGTACGGCTGATCCACAGCCTCACTCTTGCTCTGAGCCCTCACACCGAGTCCGAATACGGCGATTTGTTCCGTCATGACGCTCTCTTCATAGGACCTGACGTGAGAGACGCTGTCTGCCAGGGGCGAGCAGATTACACCCCTGTCTTTCTTTCGGAGGTACCGGGCCTCTTCGCCTCCAGGAGTATACACCTCGATGTCGCGCTCATTCAGGTCACGCCTCCCGGCGAGGACGGTTTGTGCAGCTATGGGGTCTCAGTGGACGTGGTGAAGTCCGCTGCGGAAAACGCCCGTCATGTCATCGCTGAGGTGAATCCCCGCATGCCTAGGACCCTCGGCGACAGCTTCATCCACGTAGATCAGATAACTGCGCTCGTGGAGAACGATGCGCCCTTGCCTGAGCTTCACTTTCCGACGCCAGACGAAGTGTCGCTCAAGATCGGTCGAAATGTGGCCGCGTTGGTGGAGGATGGTGCTACGATTCAGATGGGGATCAGCAAGATCGCGCGCTCGGTTGCGCCTTTCTTGGAGGAGAAGAGGGATCTCGGAGTGCACACCGAACTGGTCTCGGATTGGATAGTCGATCTGATGCAGAAGGGTGTTGTAACCAACTCCATGAAGAGCCTGGACCGTGGCAAGGTGGTGACCAGCTTCTGTCTGGGCAGCCGGCATCTCTACGAGTTCGTAGATGACAACCCGGACTTCCAGTTCTGTCCCTCCGAATACACCAACAACCTTTCCATCATCAGACAGCATGTGAACATGGTAGCGATCAACTCGGCGCTGGAGATCGACTTGACGGGCCAGGTCTGTTCAGACTCGCTGGGACAGGTATTCTACAGCGGGTTGGGAGGACAGGTGGACTTCATCCGAGGTGCCGCGCAGGCGAAGGGGGGTAAGCCCATTATAGCCTTGCCATCGACTGCAGCAGGCGGGGTCATGTCGCGCATCGTGCCTGCTTTGTCCAGGGGTGCTGGGGTGATGATCACCAGGGGTGACGTCTACTATGTGGTAACCGAGTACGGCACAGCCCACTTGCACGGCAAGAATGTGCGCGAACGTGTCCTGGCGCTGATAAACATTGCCCACCCCAAGTTCCGCGCCCGGCTGCTGGAAGAGGCCAAGGACAACTTGTATATCTACGGCGACCAGTTGATCCCTGTAGGTGTGTATCCTTCTGAATTGGAGAGCAGAGCCACCTTCAGAGGAGAGCAGGTCTTCTTCCGGCCCATCAAGGCCACCGACGAGTCGATGATGCAGGACTTCTTCTATTCACTCTCAGACCGCAGCATTTACCAGCGGTACTTCGCGCCTCTGAGGGCCATGCCACATCAAACCGTCCAGACCATGACCACCATAGACTATGAGCGGGAGATGGCGATAGTGGGCCTGGCGTGCAGTGAGGGGCGCGAGCGCGTGATTGCGGTGGGAAGGTACGGTCTGTTGGGGAAGGAGTTGGATCTGGCTGAGATGGCCTTCACCGTGCGCGACGACTGGCAGAACATCGGCATTGGCACGTTTCTTCTCCGCTACCTGGCTGACATTGGCAGGCAGCATGGCGTGAGGGCGTTCACCGCGGAGATCCTGGAGTCCAATGGACCTATGCTCACCATTCTCAATAGAGCCGACTACCCTGTCGAGCTCGTCTATGAGGATGGGATCTACATTGCGACCATGAGGCTAGAGAGGCATGGCTAGGATCCTAATAGTTGACGATGATCCCGCTTTCACGCGGGTTACAGGACGGATCCTGCAAAGTGATGAGTACCACGTCATGTCGGCGAGCGATAGCAGTGAGGCATTGGAGGTCATGAGCAATGCGAAGCCAGACCTGTTGCTGCTGGACGTCACGCTTTCCTATGACACCGAGGGCCTGGAACTCAAGGAGCGGATGGAATGGACGCCCGCATTGCGGGACATTCCGGTCGTGATGGTCACCTCCCTGCCCGTGGTTGACGGTCCTGACGAATACATCGGGGAGACACGCTGGCTCACTAAGCCCTTGGAGCCCAAGGCGCTGCTACGCGTGGTGGCTGAGGAGATAATCAGGACCGTATTCATCTATTCGTCTCGATATGCTGACTACGAGTATGGGGAAGAACATCCACTGGAGCCTGTGAGAGCGCTGGAAACCGTGCACTTGTGCAATAGGTACGGCCTGCTTGAGAAGCCCTGGGTGGACGTGTTGGAGCCACAACCGGCTCCTCCGAAGACATTGGCCCTCTTTCACGACTGGGACTACCTGGGCGCACTTGAGGAAGCCAATGATGGCGTCTTCAGAGAGAAGTTGATCCAGTTCGGTCTGGGGACTGTGGATTGCCCCGTTTTTCCTGGGGTCTATGACTACTCCTCGCTGGTCGCTGGAGGGACCCTGCTTGCGGCCCAATTGCTCGAGCAGGGAAGGCACGACTTGGCCTTCAACGTGGCTGGGGGCTTCCATCATGCTCAGCGGAGTAATGCTGAAGGCTTCTGCTATATCAACGATATAGCGGTCGCCGTCAAGGACCTCTTGCGGCGTGGGCATCGTATCGCCTACATAGACATCGATGCCCACCACGGCGACGGTGTGCAGGCCGCTTTCTATGAGGAGGATCGTGTCCTGACCATCTCCTTACATGAGACAGGGAAGACGCTCTTTCCCTGGACAGGATTCGAGACGGAAATCGGTCTAGGGAAGGGACGCGGGTACAACATCAACGTGCCACTACCGCCGCAGACGGACGACGAGGTCTTTCTTATGGCCTTCAACGAGATAGTGCCGGAGGCGGTGGCATCCTTCGACCCGGACATCGTGGTGGCGCAACTAGGGGCAGACGGCCTCCTACCTGATCAGCTCTCCCATCTGGCCCTGACGAACAACGGGTATGCGGAGGCTGCGAAGACCATAGAACGCATCTCGCCCAGATGCCTGGTGCTGGGCGGGGGAGGTTATCACCTCAACAGCGTCACCCGCGCCTGGTGCCTGGCCTGGGCGATCATGAATGGCATCGAGCCTGAAGATGACTATGTGGGTTCGATCGGCGGGATGATGCTTGGAACCGAGTATGTGGAGGGGGGCGGCCTTCGGGATCGGCACGTGTACACCACAGGGCCCATGAAGGAGGAGATCAGGACAGAGGTTCAGACGGTAATTGGACGCATCAAAGAGCACGTCTTTCCTTTGCTGAAGGAACCTAGACCAGCACGGTCCGGGGTAGGCCTGACATCAGGCCGTACCTAAAGACATTTGGGTCGGTCTGTGATGTAGGACAAGACGGGTGGCTTATTGGAGATGACAAAGGGCTACCGTTTCTGCCACGGTAGCCCTCTTGGTTCGCTGTGGGCGCTCTAGCGCGTTCAACGAACCTCCGCAGTTTCCAAAACCCGGAGATTGTGTATGTTACAGCCTATCCTTCACCAACTCATCTACCACTGACGGATCGGCGAGGGTGGTGGTGTCGCCCAGCTGCTCCCGGCCCTCGGCGATGGCCCTGAGGATACGTCTCATGATCTTGCCGCTGCGGGTCTTGGGGAGCGCGTCGGCGAACTGTATCTTGTCCGGCCTGGCGATGGGTCCTATCTCCTTCCCCACGTGCAAGGCCAGCTCCTTCCTCAACTCCTCGCTCTTCTGCACGCCGCCAATCAGGGTTACGAAACCGTAGAGGGCCTGGCCCTTGATCTCGTGAGGGAAAGGCACCACTGCGGCCTCGGTCACCGCGGGGTGGCTCACCAGAGCGCTTTCCACCTCCATGGTGCCAATGCGGTGACCTGACACATTAATTACGTCATCAACACGGCCCATCAACCAGATATACCCATCCTCGTCCTTCCTCGCCCCATCACCGGTGAAGTAGGTGTTGGGAAGGTCTGCGAAGCGGGAGAAGTAGGTATCTATGTACCTTTGGGGATCTTTGTACACCGTCATCAGCATGGCGGGCCACGGCTTCCTGATGATAAGATAGCCGCCCTCGTTGGGAGCACATGGCGTACCGTCGTCCCTCACCACGTCCGGAAAGATCCCCGGGAAGGGCTTGGTAGCCGAACCGGGCTTCAACGGTATGGCGCCGGGCATAGGGGCGATGACCACACCGCCTGTCTCCGTCTGCCAGTAGGTGTCCACAATGGGGCAATTCTCATGGCCGATGACCTTGTAATACCACATCCAGGCTTCTGGGTTGATTGGTTCTCCCACCGTTCCGAGGATACGTAGGCTGCTTAGGTTGTGTTTGTTGGGCCATTCGTCACCCTCGCGCATTACGGCTCGAATTGCGGTGGGGGCAGTGTAGAAGATGTTAACCCGGTACTTTTCGACGATTGCCCAAAAACGGTCCG
>CAYGAW010000067.1:0-12943 GCA_964347945.1 uncultured Anaerolineales bacterium | reverse complement strand
ACCAATTCCGGCCTCGCCCCAACATGTAGTAATGGCCAGGCGCAAGCAGGTCGAGTCACCTCCTGTCACCACGACTCATCGGGTCAAGCGCCATAGCCGCTGCTTACCAGGCGCCCGATGCCACCATCTGGTCAGGCTGGCACGAATCTTGCTCGCCTATATGAGCAGAGGATGCTTTGCGAGCAAGCACGTTCGGCAGCGGGCAGTCCAACCCTGTCTACTTGCGACGTGAGGCTTCCGAGCTTGCCCGTGGACTGATCAGCTAGGCCGTCCCATGGAGAAGCTGTACCAAGATGGATAGTGGACAGAAGACAAAAGAGCAATTGCAGCGAGAACTGGCACAATGCCGAGAACGGGTCACCGAATTAGAGCTGTCTGAGACCAAGCGGCTCAGAGCGGAGCAAGCGCTGCATCGATATGCGACCCAGCTTGATGCACTGCGACATCTGGGGCAGGACCTGTGCACCCCCCGAGGACATAACCATCTTCTTCACTGCATCCTCTCACGCGCTGTTGAACTGGCGGGAGGAACAGCAGGTGAGCTCTATGGGTACAACGCAAAGCTAGATGTTCTGGAGTGTGCAGCGGTCACCGGGACCGACCTACCAGCCTCCGGCAGCGTCGTCAGACAAGGGGAGGGACTTGCCGGTAGAGTGTGGGAGAGCGGGGATACTGTCATCGTAGAGGGCTACAACAACTGGGACGGGCACACTTCTCTTGACCAGCGATCTCCCAGAATCGCCGCCGTCGGTGTGCCACTCCGCCATGAAGACAGATTTGCAGGCGTGCTGAGCGTCTTCCTGGACTCGGAGGATCGCTTCACCAAAGCCGACACAGAACTGCTCAGCCTCCTGGGGAGCCGGGCAGCTCTGATCATCGAAAACGGTCGCCTAGTCGAGATCCAGCGCCGCCGCCTTCGACAGGCGGAGACCATAACCGAGGTCGGGCGCACCATTACGGCCATCCTAGACCTCGACGCCCTGCTGTCGCGCGTAGTGGACCTGATCGCCGACCACTTCGGATACTATTTCGTCCACATCTTTGAGGTCGACTCTGAAGCGGGACGAGCGGCATTCAAGGCGGGCACGGGGTTTGGTGGGCAGATCTTGAACGAGCAAGGCTTCTCCCTGAAGACAGGCCAAGAGGGAATCATCGGATGGGTCGCTGGCGCTGGGGAGCCACTCATCGCCAATGACGTGGACAATGAGCCTCGCTACTTCTTCCACCCTGCCCTCGCAGACACCAGATCGGAGCTGGCGGTCCCTATTCGGCTTCGCGACGAGGTGGTTGGGGTGTTGGACGTCCAGAGCGAAGAGCGGGGTGCTTTCGACGAAAGTGACTTGGCGACTCTGGAAACCCTTGCTGACCAACTGGCTGTTGCTATGGAGAACGCCCGTCTCTATGAGCAGGAGCAGAAGCGAAGCCGGGAGCTCTCCATCCTCCTGGACGCCGCTCAAGCCTTGGCGTCCTCCCTCCACCTCGAGGAGGTTCTCGAAACCATAGCTCGCAAGGCGAAGGAACTAGCGCAGGCCGACGGTACCAGGATCCACCTCATCCAACCTGATGGCAAGACCCTCAAGCCTTTGATCCTCCTGGAGGACAAAGCTGAGCAGATTCTGGCAGTATCTCTCCAGGTGGGCGAGGGCGTCACCGGGCATGTGGCCGCATCTGGCATTTCGGAGATCGTCAACCACGCCGAGCGTGACCCTAGAGCCATCCAGGTCCCTGGGACTCCGGACGAGCCGCAGTCCCTGTTATGTGCGCCTCTCGTCTCCGATGGTGAAGTCATCGGTGTCATGACTCTGTCCCTGGAAGGTGACAGGGAGTTTAGAGAGGCCAGCCTTCCACTGGTGACCAGCTTGGCAAGCCAGGCCGCAACCGCAATCGAGAAGGCTCGGCTCTACGAGGAGACCAAGCGACTAGCAGCGACGGATCTCTTGACCGGCCTGTGGAATCGACGCCACATCGCAGAGCACCTCAGAACAGAGGTCGCTCGCGCCGGACGCTTCGGGCGCGAACTCTCAGTGCTAGTACTAGACATAGACAACCTCAAGGCGTTTAACGAGACCTACGGGCATCCAGCGGGAGACGAGGTCATCCGAACGGTAGCTCAGGTACTCCTCACTTCGAGCCGTGACATAGACCCCGTGGGTAGATATGGCGGCGACGAGTTTGCCATCGTCCTTCCGGAGACCGGACCCGAAGGCGCGGCCATCGTTGCCGGCAGGATTCTAGACACTTTGGAAGAGACGCCCTTCCAGGCATCTGATGGCCGCAGCGTTCCTATAAGTATCAGCATAGGCTCAGCGTCCTATCCCTCAGACACGGATGAGGTCGACCGCCTATTCTCGCTTGCGGATACCGCTCTCTACACGGCCAAGGCGGTCGGTGCAGGGAGATTCGCTTCGCTTGCGGGAGAGCCCGAGCCAGCCGCGAGGGAGATGGCCGCTGAGTTCGACATACTCCAAGGTTTACTGATCACCGTCGATGCCAAAGACCACTATACCTTCAAGCACTCCCAAGAGGTGGCCAAACACTGTCACGCCCTCGCTCAAGTGGTAGGCGTATCAGAAAGGGAAATGAGGGCTCTGAGGGTCGCAGGTGAGCTTCACGATGTGGGGAAGATAGGGGTCCGTACTGACATCCTACGAAAGCCGGGACCACTGGACCCCGACGAATGGAAGATGATCTACGAGCATCCTCGCCTGGGACACATGCTGCTGCGCCAGGTACCAGAGAAGGACATCGTGCTCAAGGCGGTGCTGCACCACCACGAGCGCTACGACGGGATGGGCTATCCCAGTGGCCTTGAAGGGGAAGAGATCCCTCTGCTCGCTCGTATACTGGCAGTGGCTGATGCCTTCTCAGCCATGATGACTGATCGTCCCTACCGCAAGGCCCTGACCCTCGATGAAGCCCGCGATGAGCTGCTCCGTAACGCCGGAAAGCAGTTCGATCCCCAGCTGGCCCAGGAGTTCATTGCTTTGCTTGACAACGGCCAGACTGAGTAGCCTCCATCGACTCCAACGATGGCCAGCACAACGGCGCGTACTGAACACCCGGTCTCGTCGCGCAACTCGAAACGATTACCTACACCCTTGTGTCTCTCTCGATGAAGACCTACAGGCCATGACAGACTCCCTCACATAAGGGCCTACGAGGACAAGGGGTGGCCTCCGCGCGTACGATGGGCAGGTCTTCCTAGGGAGGCAGGGCTTCTTTGCTGGATCAGCGCTCTAGCCAGTGGTCAGTCGGAGCCATCGGCTTGAGGATGTCCTTCTTCGGCCAGCCGACGCACTGGCTGACTCGACCGGCGGCTGGGCTGCGGCCCGGCTACTGCTTCTCGTAGGGCTTCCCTTCCTGTGCTGGCGGTCTCACCCGCCCCACCACGCCAGCCACAACGATGATGGTCAAGATGTAGGGCGCCATCTGCAGAAACTCAGGCGGTATGGTTACATTCACGAAAGGCAACACCGGCTGGAGGATCTGCATTTTCACCTGCAAAGCGTTGGCAAAGCCGAAGAGGAGAGCGGCTATGAAGCCGCCGATGGGGTTCCAGTTGCCGAAGATCATGGCCGCCAGCGCGACAAACCCCTGCCCCCGCGTCATGGCGTCTTCGAAGGTTCCCACCTGTCCCAGCGAGAAGTAGGCACCGCCTACGCCTGCGATTAGCCCCCCGATGATCACGCTGATGTAGCGCATCCGGTTGACGTGGACGCCCACCGTGTCGGCGGCGCGGGGGTGCTCGCCACAGGCGCGCATCCGCAATCCCCAAGGGGTGAAGAAGACTACGTAGTTCACCGCCACGAGCAAGACGAGCATGATATACGTCGTGGGCTGGTTGTCGAAGAGGATCGGCCCCACGATAGGGATGTCCGCCAGTAGCGGGATTGGTATGGTATCAAAGTGACCGGGCGTGCTCAAGCCGGCCGGTTCCAGCACACGGAGGTTCAAGAAGCGGCTAGCTCCCACTGCCAGAATATTGATCACCGTTCCGGAGACGATCTGGTCCACCTTGTACTCGATGGACAACACGGCATGGAGCCCCGCCATCACCCCGCCGATGAGGCTGGCCGCAATCAGCCCCACCCAGAGGTTGTCAAAAAGGGCCGCAAAGGCGACGCCCGCGAAAGCGCCAAAGAGCATCATGCCCTCGATGGCGATGTTGATGATGCCCGATCGCTCAGAGAGGAGGCCGCACATGGCTCCTAGGGTCAGAGGAGTGGCCGCGATCAAGGTGGCCTGGATCATTCCCGGGAGGTTCAGGGTGGTGCCGCTGGTCATCCAGACCAGGAAAGCAAAGGCCGCCAGGACGGCGAGAGCCAGGGTAAGCCAGGCACGTAGGGCCGCTAGGCCGCGATACAGTCGCATCCCGGCCGCAAAGAGGCAAAGCACACCGATAGCGTAAAGCGTGGGCTGGGATGACAAGGAAAAAAGCGTGCCCAGCATGTCGTCGGTGAAGGTGGCCTGGTCTCCGGCTTGGGTGCCAAAGGCCCCCAATACCAGGATGCCGCCCCCTACGAGCAACATCAAGACGGTGATGAGTATGTCCCGCCAGTTGAGGCCAGGCGCTTTGGAAACCCTCACGGCTCGCGCTTGAACTGCCATATCTCCCTCCGTTATGCCCCCCACCCCCGCGAGAAGACGGCCATCTCGGCCTCAATCTCCTCACGGCGTCGTTCGCGGAAGCGGTAGACAGCCCGGATAATGGCGGGTGCCGCGATGAACACGATGACCAACGCCTGCACAATCTGCACAATCTCGGTGGGGATGCCAGCCACCGACTGCATCCGAGCCGCCCCTGCTCTAAGTACGCCGAAGATTATGGCGGCCGCAACCACCCCTGCGGGATGGCTCTTGCCCAGCAGCGCCAAAGCGATGGCGTCAAAACCATAACCGGCCCGGAAGCCGAGAGCGACGTTGCGCGTGATGCCCAACCCCTGGCTCACGCCCGCCAGGCCCGCCAGACAGCCGCTGAGGAACATCGCCACCACATACGTTTGGGGTACACTCATGCCACCGTAGCGGGCTGCATGAGGATTGGCTCCCACGGTCCGCAACTCGTAGCCCCAGGTCGTCCTGAACAAGAACCAGCCGGTTATGACCGCAGCCACCAGCGCCAGCACGAAGCCCCAGTGAACCGTGACGGGGTGATCCAGGAAGCGGGGTAGATAAGCGCTGGGCGCTATCTCCTGGGTGCGACAGGTGCCCCGGGTGTACTCTAGCGGCCCGCACAACAGCCAGTCGGCCAGGCGGAAGGATACGTAGTTGAGCATGATGGTGGTGATTACTTCGTGGGCGCCGGTCCGCGCTCTGAGGAAACCCGCTATCGCGGCCCAGAATCCACCAGCCACCGCCCCCCCCAGAATGGAGAGCGGTAAATGAACGAACCATGGCAAGCCCGTGAACGAGAGCCCAACTAGTACTGCCGCGATCCAGCCAATGCCAATCTGCCCCTCCGCACCGATATTGAACAGCCCAGCGCGGAAGCCGAGGGCCACTGCCAGGCCAGCGAAGATATAAGGTACGGACTGCACCATGCTGTCGCTCGGACCACGCAAAGCGGACAGCAAGGGCTTGATCCCCTCCCCCTCCCCCCTCAGCCAACCGCCTATTGCCTGCAAGATCTCGCGAGGGTTGCCAAACGCTCCTTCATACAGGGCCACGTATGCCGTTCTCAAGTTGCGCAGCCCCACTACGAGGGTTTCAACAACGTCACCGGCTCGCAAGGCCGCGTAGACCGCCTGATCGGTGAAGATGATCACCAGGCCTCCAATGAGGAGCGCTGTGAAGATGGACAGCAGAGGTATCGCCAGGTCGCGCAAGCGCGCGCCTAGCCAGGCCCGCATCCACGGCCAACCGCCCCGCGTGATGGATACCAGCGCCAACACCACCAGGCCGATCAAGACAGTGATTGGCCACAATCCCAAGGCAATCAACAGCAACAGCATCAACCACTTGCTGGCCAACGCGGCCACGCCGACCAGTATCGCCAGCGCAGCCACGCGGACCCACAACGGCAGCGACGCCAGCCGTTGATTCAGTCCGGACGACGACCTCTCTTCAGTCAACGGTCACTTCCCCTTTCTCCTCCTCGAGGCTGGCCCCGGCCATCATCAACCCCAATTCCTCACGGGTGACCTTGTCAGCATCCACCGTGCCCACTATCTGTCCCTCGTACATCACCGCGATGCGATCCGAGAGAGCCATGATCTCGTCCAACTCCACTGAGACCAAAAGCACTGCGACCCCAGCGTCGCGCTTCAGGACGATCTGACTATGGATGTATTCTACAGAACCCACGTCCAGTCCTCGTGTCGGCTGCGCAGCGATCATCAATTTGATGGGGCGGGAGAACTCACGGGCCACAATCAGCTTCTGTTGGTTGCCTCCTGACAGGGTTTGGGCTGGCAGAATGATGCTGGGTGTGCGTACGTCGAATTCTTTCACCACGCGGTCAGCGTATTCGTAGACCTCTTCGAATTGAATCGCCGGCCCCTGAGCGTAGGGCTCTAAGTAGTATGTGGACAACACCACATTGTCGAAGATGGGGAACGTCATCACCAGACCGTCCTGTTGCCGGTCCTCGGGAATGTGAGCCACGCCCAGTTCGGTAATGCGGCGAGGCGCTGCGTTGGTGACATCCTTACCCAGAATGTGCACTGTGCCCCCCGTGGCTGGATGGAGCCCCGTAAGCACCTCTACCAACTCCGTCTGGCCGTTTCCCTGCACACCGGCCACGCCGAGTATCTCCCCTGCCCGCACAAAGAGGTCCACGCCACGTAGCACTCGGTGACCTCGCGTGTCCTCCGCTGTAAGACCGCTCACCTCCAGCACCACATCACCGGGCGAGGCGGGCCCCTTGTCCACCAGCAGATCCACCTCGCGCCCGACCATCATCTCCGCCAGTTCCTCCCGAGAAGTGTCCGCCGGTCTTGTCTCCCCCACCAGCCGGCCGTCCCGCAGGACGATCACCCGGTCAGCTATCGCCATCACCTCTTTCAGTTTGTGGGTGATGAACATGATGGACTTTCCCTGCTCCGTTAGCGACTGCATGATCTCGAAGAGCTCTTCGGTTTCCTGCGGGGTGAGCACAGCCGTGGGCTCGTCGAGGATGAGAATCTCGGCCTCACGGTACAGCGTCTTGATGATCTCCACGCGCTGTTGAACGCCTACGGGAATGTCCTCAACAATTGCGTCGGGGTCCACGGCCAAGCCGTACTGATCCGATAATTCACGAATGCGTGCGGCAGCAGCGCGCCTGTAGATGGCTGTGTTGAGTACCTTCAGGGCGGGAAAAGAGGCGGCGGCGAAGAGTAACGAGACAAACACGAGGAACGGAAGCTGCCCTGTGCTGCCCAGAATCAGGCCGACGGCTATCAATAGAGCTGCACTACCCAGAGCCATGATTGGGAAATAGATGCGGAACCCAAACTTGGTCAACCAGCCCAGCAGCATGACCAGGGCCACGATCCCCGCCACGGCTGTGCCACCCGCGAGTGCGGCCAGACCCCATTGCACCACGTTATCCAGCGCAAAGAAACCGCCTACAAGGAATAGCAGTGCCCCGGAGCCACCGGCGGTGGCCAGAGTCCGCCAGGAGAAGGACGGTCTGGTCGGCTCGGCGCCCATGATGATGTTTTCGGCCACCGTGAACACTGGAACCAATTGAAAGTGCTGGTGGACCATGCCGATGCCCAGAGCGATGGCATCGTTTGGGTCCTCGATGTCAACCTCCTTGCCCCGCACTTCAATCTCGCCCTCGTCAGGTTCGTACAGGCCGTAGAGGATGTTCATGAGGGTGCTCTTCCCAGCGCCGTTCTCGCCCAGAAAGGCCAAGATCTCTCCCTCATTGAGCGAGAAGCTGATCTGGTCGTTGGCCAGCACCCCGGGGAAGCGTTTCGTCGCGTTGCGGACTTCGAGGATGGGGGCCATCATCGCTCCCTTCTTGATCAGCGGGTCATCGCAATGGGCTCTCCGCGCCATAGCAGCCCGCTCGCGTCAGTCCCGCTTTGTGTTACTATGGGCGGTGCTGGGTAGTGGCCCAGCACCGCCCTCAGAATGCGTTACGTTCGGTTCTGGCTACTCTTCCCAGCCCGTGTCGATCGACCCGTTGATGATCCCGATCGCGATTTCATTCAGTTCCCGGACGATCTCGTCCGGTATCTCGCCCTCGAAATCGTGGAATGGCGCCAAGCCCACCCCGGTATTCTCCAAGGTTCCGACGTAGACGCCTCCTCCCGCGAACTCGCCCTCGAGCAGAGACTCCACCGTTCCAAACACCGCGTTGTCCAGGCGCTTCATGGTAGACGTGATGAGGATGTCCTTTTCGTTCGGTAGCGTGAAGTACTGGTCCACGTCCACACCGACGCCCCACTTACCGCGCTCCTTGGCCGCTGTGAGACCGCCGTTTCCGGTCTTGCCGCCGATGCCGTAGATTACATCCACACCCTCATCGATCAGCGAGTTGCCCTGGATCTTGCCCTCATCGGGAGCCTCGAAGTCGCCCACGTAAACGCCCTTCCACTGGACGTTCGCGTCGTGCTGCTCATTGTAGTACTTGATCCCAGCGTCATGGCCCGCGACGAAGATCTCGACCGTCGGGATCTGCATGCCAGCCACGTAGCCGCACTGTGGGTCGTCCGGATCCTGAGTGTGAGCCCAGTATGCCCCCAGGTATCCGCTCAGGAAGGCGGCCTGGTCCGTGGCAAAGACGATGCCCTCCACGTTGGGGATGCCTGGGGCGTAGGCGAAGTCCACGATGCCAAAGCTGATGTCGGGATACTCCGCAGCCATCTTGGCAGTGGCGTCCCCCAGCAAGAATCCCACGGTGATGATCAGGTCATAGTCCTGCTCTGCAAACTCCGTGATGTTCTTCTCGTAGTCCGCTTGAGCCTGGCTCTCGATGAACCGGGAACAGACTCCCAGCTCCTCCTCGGCCATGACCAGACCCTCCCACGTATTCTGGTTGAAGCTGGCGTCGTCAATACCGCCTACGTCCGACACCATGCCGACCAGCGCCGTGCACTCAGCCTCAGGTGGCTCCGTGGCCTCTGGTGGCGGAGGCGTTGTGGCCGTGGCCTCCGGCGCCGGTGGCTCAGTGGCCTCCGGCTCGGGCGGAGGCGGAGGCGCGCAAGCCGCCACCATGCCCGACAGAGCTAGTAGCACAACCATAGTAAGCAGAATCCACTTTCTCACTTTGTCCTCCTCTCAGTATCATCCTCCAAAGAACCGTGCGTCAAGTGAAAATTCACTCTCTCGATCTACCACCTCCTTTCACTCCTCCACCTCTTGTCTAGCAGCAACATCGTAAGGCGAAGGCCAGAGCGCTTGTACGTGAGGTGAGTACCTCAACACACGTGGTCCTCTGGCCACGACTAAACGATAGTCGGCTTGGCCGCCGTTGCCAAAGAGGTCGCCCAGTGGTCAGGGCCGCTCCGTCTCTCAAAGACACGGCACATTGTAGCCTATGTGTCCGCGATAGGCAAACAGGTTCCCTCTTGGCAATACTCACTACCCTGTCTCCACTGATTGCAGGCTAGACGCTGGATGGTGCTACACTGACGACATCAGCCGATTCCATGTAAGGTCTTGCCATTTCCCAGATCTCATCAGCGGTCCACAGTCTGCTGCCGTCCAGCGTGATGGCTCGAGGATGCTCTGCTAACCACTCGTCGTGCAAGGCCTCCAGCTGCTTCAGATACTCCAGCGACACCCCAGTCTCTTCCTGCCGGCCGCGCACTTTCATCCGCTCCAGGCATACCTCGGCCGGAGTGCGATAGTACAGGATGCAGTCCGGTTCGACGCAGTAGTTCGACACCAAGAACTCCCATAGCCCGCAGTACACCTGCCACTCCACATCGGTCATGCCGCCGATGCGGTAACTGTTGGTGGCGAACACGTAGCGGTCGGTGAATATCGACCGTTCAAGAACGACGCGGCTGTGGTCCGTGAGCGCCAAGACCTCCTGCCAGGTCTTGGCCCGCGTGATGAAGGCCGTGATCTGGAAAGTGAACGCCCACCTCTTCATGTCACTGTAGAACATGTCGAGCAGATTGGCGGCGAATCCACGCTGCCACGCCTCCACGGGCTCCTCGATGAAGTCGAAAATGCCTGACGCCTTGAGAGTGTTGCCTACCGTGCTCTTCCCCGCGCCGATGTTTCCCTCCAGCAGTATCATCTTTCTTCCCTCCATTGTCACCTCCCATCCGCCTCTGGACTACTTCCACTCTGCTGCTTGCTTGACCAACTCCTGCTTGTAGATGCACTCGCTACCACAATCGTCCACTCTCATTGCTGACTAGCAATCCAACCTCATCTGACCGGCGCCGGCCGCTGGACTGTACTTGTTGACGACGGATGGCACCTTCAGGTCGGGCCCTTGTTCATACATTGCCCGCATCTCAGAGAACGTTTGCTCGCCCCCCTGAGTGAGCACCGCCACCTGGTCCAACAGTGCCAGTTCCTCCTCGTTTGGCTCCCGCTCCATCAGGCCCCACGCATGCCACGGAACCAACTCCATCTTGTTCTGCGCCGCCAAATCGTGGATCAGCCTCTGTTGGACAAACCACCAGCCCTTGATGTCCGAATTGGGATCGAGCCCGAAGCGTTTCGGGTCCTCGTCGCCAGCGCGACAGACCTGCCACGCCAGACCACCGACCATGAACTGGTTGGAGGGAACATCGGTCGCGTCAAATGGAATGCTGTGCACTCTGACGTGGCGTCCGCTCATCTCTGGGTCCACCAGGTGCCATCGTCCCTCCTGAGAATCCCAACACTCCACGATCCAATGGTCGTAGTTGAAACCAGGGTCGAAATACGCTCCAAAGCCAACTCGCATGCGAGTAGGGATTCCAGTGTGGCGAGCCATGGAGCAAAAAAGTGCAGCGAAATCTCGACAGCAGCCGGCCAGTCGCCTCTCCGGCGGCCGCGACTCAGTCAACGGACGGTCATCCAGTTCGAGGATACGAGCCAGCATCTTCGTCACGTAACAAGTGTCTATCTCCAAAAGCCTCTCCTCCGGCACAGCATACCCAAACAGCCTCTCTCCGTCCAGGTAGTGGATGATCAACCCCTGCACAATCCGGCACAGGCCCGGGATATCGGCCGGCAGATCATCGTACAGGCTACCATACTCGCCTGGATCAGTTATCGGACTCTGCACTCGGTAGTATGCCTGAGCGTCCATGACCACGTTTAATAGCTTCCCTTCAGACGAGTTCCCACAAGCGGACCTTCTTGTCCGCAGCGGCCAAGGGGAGCCATCGCCCGTCGGGAGAGAAAGAGAGCCCGTAGACTCCCTTTGCCTCCACGCGCAACTCCTCCATCAACGCCCCGCTCTCCACCGACCACAAGAGCACCTTATAGTCAGTGCCCACGGCAATGGCCCTGCAATCGGGTGAGAAGGTAACAAAACCTGCTCTCGACGGCAAGTCAAGCGTGCGGGCCACTGACCAGTCCCCTGTTGCCCACAGTTTCACTTTCTGCTCGTACCCCGATGAAGCCAGATACCGCCCGTCCGAAGAGAAGGCGAGCGAACCCACCGCAATCTCGTGCCCCGTGAGGGTCCGGAGCGGTGCACCTGTTGGCAAGGACCACAGGAAGATATCATCTCCGAGCCCGCTCGAAGCGAGCACCTGACCGTCTATGGAGATGGCAACGGCAGTCACGTTCTTTTTGTGCTTTCTCAGTGTGGATATTTCCTCCCCTGACGGCAGGGACCAGAGCCTCACCGTGCTGTCGTACGATGCCGAAGCCAGCAATGTTGCATCGGGAGAAATGGAGACGCACGCCACGGTCTTCTTGTGCCCGCCCAAGGTGTTGAGTACACGGCCAGAGGGAGTGGACCAAAGCTTCACCGTGGTGTCCGTGGAGCCGGTGGCCAGTGTCTCGCCATCTGGAGAGAACGCCAATGTATTGACGCTCTTGTCGTGTCCCTCGATAGTTCGCATCAATTTCCACGAAGGCACCGCCCACAACTTCACAGTGTTGTCCATGCCCGCCGATGCCAGAGTCCCGCTGTTGGGCGTAAAGAGGACGTCTGTGACGTGACCATTGTGAGCTCGTATGACAGTCGGTGCCTTCATGGGACATTCGCGGACCGGTCACCTCTGTGGATCAACGGGTGGTGGCTGGCTGGGAGGTTGCAGAAGCCCGGGCAACGATCCCCAGGGTCTGGAGACGAGTCGCTTACCTGACCGCACACCTCATTGGGCATTCTAGACCCTCCCAAATCACGGCAGGCCATCCGCGGGGGAACCAGGCCGATTATACCACACGCGGTGGTCAGGCTGCAAGTCGGACAGGGAGAGAAGCCGGTTACCAGAAGCCTTCTGTGCCACCTCAACCCCATGATCCTTAGAACCCGCACCCTCACGCAGCGGATAGATGGGACGCCTCACGGCAGCGTGCCCTGCACTCAAGCACCGATACGACTCCGCTGGAAGCCCCTCTTCTCGCGACGGGCAGCGCTGATGCAGCCCGTAATGTGTTGCGGTGCTCCCGTGGTCCACCTCTCCCATCAGACAATCACAACATGTACAGTTCCTATCGCCAATCCGCAGCCCGCACAGCGATCACGCTCCGTCCCCTAACTGGCCCGCCTACCTCCGTTGCCTGCACCCCTCCGATGGGGTACAATCACGGTTGGTTGAATCTCCAGCGGAGCGCTTCCATTCCGACCAGCGGGCGCGACGGAAGAACGGCTGAGGCATAAGAGGAAGACCATCAGCCTCGTTCGCCACGGTGTGAGGATGGGCTATCTTGTCTGCAATCCTCGACATGCCATGAGGCCACCCGAGAGAAGGAGGTGACACCGCCAGTCAGATGTCTCTCCTGTTTGAACCCACGTCTCTCGGCAAAATGACCTTGAGGAATCGCATCGTCAAGTCGGCGACGATGGAGAACATGGCCACCCCCGACGGTCTCCCTACCGACGACACTC
>CAYGAW010000066.1:0-8024 GCA_964347945.1 uncultured Anaerolineales bacterium | reverse complement strand
GCGAGTACCGGGAACCAGTCGTGATCTGACCAGCTATTCCGCGATCCATCAGACCGGCCTGCTTGCAGGGATCCCTGCTGGGAATGCGGACCTGACCGTACAGGGAGCGCAAGCAGGTTCAGTGCAGGAGGGTCACCTCGCGGTCATTCAGCTCGGCCTATGATGATACGCGCAGCCAGACGCCACCTACACTCGTCCTAAGGGGTCAGTCCATCGCTTCATCCTCTTCATGCAAGCCATCAACCAGACCACTTGCCTAGTACCCGAAGCTAGGTTATGATAACCGCCAATCTTGCGGCGAAACGGGGTTTTTTGCAGCTGACGTCAGATCCGTGGAGAAGAAGCAATTGCGATCCTCACCCATCACAAGGAGTTGACAATATGAACACCAAGGAGTTCACCATCCTGCACTCCAACGACATGCACGGAGATTTCCTCGCTGAGGTGGCGGGTGCCGAAGGCAACCTCCTCGGGGGGCTGGCGCTGCTCTCGGGCTACGTGAACAAGGTTCGAGAAGAAGAGGAGAACGTCCTGTATGTCATCTCAGGCGACATGGTGCAGGGATCTCTCATCGATTCAGAGTTCAAGGGCATCTCAACGATAGAGATCATGAACTACATTGCGCCCGACGTCGTCACACTGGGCAACCACGAGATCGACTATGGCTTGCCTCACCTGCTGTTCCTGGAGAAGATGGCGAATTTCCCTATCGTCAACGCCAACATGTACATTGCCAAGTACGGCAAGCGATTGATGCAACCGTACCTCATCATCAACGTGGCCGGGTTCGACATCATGTTCATCGGCATCATCACCGAAGCCGTTCTCCAATCCTTGAAGATGGACAGGCTAGTTGGCACCTTCATCTCGCTGGAGGACGCGAGCCGCGAGGTGGGGAAGATCTGCAATGCCTACAAAGACGAAGACATCGACCTGACGGTCCTTCTCACACATGTCGGTTTCGACTCGGACCAAGAACTGGCGGGGCTGCTCGACCCGGAATGGGGCGTCGACATGATCATCGGCGGGCATTCCCACACCCTCTTGGAAAAACCCGCGGTTGTCAATGACATCCTCATCGTGCAGGCCGGCACGGGGACGGACCAGATTGGGCGGTTCGACATCGTGGTGGACGACGACACCAACAGCATCGTGGAATGGGAGTGGCAGCTCCTACCTGTAGAAGGGTCTCTCGCGGAGCCCGACGAGGAACTCCAGAAGTTCATTGACTCATTCAAGCAGGAGGTAGACAGAAAGTACAATGCGGTCATGTGCCGGCTGGCGCAGAAGCTGACCCACCCCAAGCGAGAGGAGGAGACGTCGCTGGGGAACTTGTTCGCGGACATCTTTGCGGAGCGCGCCCAGGCCGACGTCGTATTTGTGGGGAGTGGTTCCATCCGTGGCACCGAGTTAGGGCCTCTAGTGACTTTGGGGGATTACACTGCCATCTTCCCCTTCGATGACGCGCTGTACAAGTTCACCATCACCGGGGCACAGCTCAAACAGATCTTCGAGCACATCCTACGTCCGGAAAACAGAAACAGAGAAGGAGAATGCTATCAAGTCAGCAGGGGCGTCCATGCTGCTTACGTGGATTCCACAAGAAGTCTGGAAACACTAACCATCAATGGGCAATCCGTCAAAGATGCGGACCAGTACAGCATCGGGCTGCAGGGGTATCACTATGAGAACGCGGCGCCGAACATAGGCCTGTCGCCTGAAGAGTTGACGACGCTTCAGCCATCAAGCGTCGTCACCACATCAGTGCTCGACGTGCTGGAAGAGTACCTGAGATCCCATCAAAACCTCAGCAGCAGAGTCGAGGGTCGACTGACCTTCAAGACCGCCACGTGAGCTCGGGGGCCAGAATCTCCTTCGGTAGGAAACGAGTCGCTGCGCATCCCTCTGATGGCGTTTCCCGCCGACGCTCCGACTGACTTGCAGGAACCAGCGTGGCATCAGACCCACGCCGAAGTGAAGAGATACAACCAAAGGAGGTGCTATAATGAAGGAGCCATCGTTCCTCGACCGGCTGCGCTATGCCTTCGACAACCTGATGTCGAGAGGCACCATCGCCATGATTGGCTGGCTGGCTCTGGTCACCTTGATGGTGACATTGGCAGTCTCCGTCATCGTGTGGCTTACGAGGATTGCCTCCGAAGCCACCTTCGCCGACCAGTTCTGGTCCTACCTGACGCTGGCATTGGACACCGACGCCTGGACGGACCAAGGTTGGTCGTTTCGTCTGGCTGCCATCACCATCGCCTTTCTCGGCATCTTCGTAACCAGTATCTTGGTTGGCTTGCTGGCCACAGGAATAGCCAACAAGATCGAGGATTTGCGAAAAGGGCGCTCCAGGGTCATCGAAAGAGGCCACACTGCAGTCCTGGGCTGGTCGGCACAGGTGTTTCCTATCATCTCCGAACTGCTCGTGGCCAACGAGAACCAGCCGAAGTCTTGCATCGTCATCCTCGGCACCAAAGCCAAGGTGGAGATGGAAGAGGAAATCAAGGATAAGGTTGGCGACTCTGGCCGCACGCGAATCGTCTGCCGACGCGGAAACCCTATGGAGATGACCGACTTGGACATCGTCAGTCTCCACACCGCCAAGTCTATCATCATCCTCGCACCTGACAGCGATGACCCGGACTCGAGCGTGATCAAGACCATGCTGGCGATCACCAGAAGTCCTGACCGCCGGCCCGAACCGTACCACATAGTGGCCGAGATTCACGATCCCAAGAATCTGGAAGTGGCGCGGATCGTCGGCAGTGACGAGGTAGAACCGGTACTGACAGGTGCTCTCATCGCGCGCATTACTGCGCAAACCTGCTGCCAGTCCGGCCTCTCCGTGGCCTACACTGAATTGCTGGATTTCGCCGGCGACGAGATCTACTTCAAGGCCGAACCGGGCCTCGTCGGCAAGACCTTCGGGGAAGCCTTGCTCGCGTACGAGGACTCGGCGGTAGTCGGACTGTGCCCCCGGGAGGGCCAGCCGAAGCTCAACCCACCGATGAGCACGCCGATTGGCGACGGAGATCAGATCATCGCGATTTCCGAGGACGATGACACGATTGTCCTGTCAGGCCGAGAGGATCTGGAGATCAACGAAGAGGCTATCCGGATTGCACAGTCCGCCGAACTGAAGCCGGAGCACACACTGATCCTCGGTTGGAACTGGCGTGCACCCTCCATCGTCAACGAACTGGATCACTACGTCGCGCCTGGTTCCACCGCCACCGTGGTGGCCGACTTCGTTGACGGTGAAGCTCGGATCCGCCAACATTGCACGCAGATCAAGAACCAGACCATCACCTTTCAACAGCGTGATACCACCGACCGACGCACTTTGGACGAGTTGCTGTCTGGGACGTGTGACCACGTGATCCTGCTGCCCTATTCTGATGCGCTTGACGTCCAGCAAGCCGACGCCCGCACATTGATAACCTTGTTGCACTTGCGGGACATCGCCGATCACACGGGATATTCCTATTCCATCGTCAGCGAGATGCTGGACATTCGTAACAGAAACCTAGCCGAGGTCGCGCGAGCCGACGACTTCGTCGTCAGCGATAGACTCATCAGCCTGGTCATGTCACAGATCTCAGAGAATAAGGCGCTCGGCGCCGTGTTCGCTGACCTCTTCGACCCAGAGGGATCGGAGATCTACCTCAAACCGGCGTCCGACTACATACAAACTGGGGAGCCGGTCGACTTCTACACAGTGGTGGAAGCCGCCAAGCGTCAAGGTGAGACAGCACTCGGCTACAGAGTTCTGGCTGAGGCCAACGACGCATCAAGGGCCTATGGGGTGGTCCTGAATCCGGACAAATCGGTCCCCGTAACTTTCGCCGAACAGGACCGGGTAATCGTCCTGGCTGAAGAGAGGCGACAGAGGTAAGACGCCTGGCATCGCAGGCCAGTGTGCGTCCTCGCATTGGCAATAGGCCGAGTTGCTGGCCTATGTCGATGCCAGCAGTTCTCAGCGTGGCGCACCGAGGAACTCAACCACAACTCGGTCGAACTCGTGCGGCCGCTCGACTTGAGGGATGTGACCGCATCTGTCCATGATATGCACCTGCGAATTGGGGATCAGTCTCTGGGCGGCATACGCGTGAGACACCGGTACCATCAGATCGCGGCTTCCCCACACGATTAGAGTAGGGGCAGGCATATCGCGCAACTGGTGATGAAGGTCGCACAGCAACTCCCTTCTCTGGCCGCGGAGGCTAAGCCCAATCTTCGCAATTTCCAAAGAACTCTCCTTCACTCCCGGCATGCGCAGCATGGACGTCGCTTCGTCGATCCACTCCTGGTCGACTGCTCTCGGGTCGGAGAAATTCAGTCTCACTGCCAAGGGAAAGAGCCTCTGGTGAAGACTGAACACAACGTTCCCAATAACAGGGATAGCCCACAGCCGGACGAGCGGGTTGATTTCCCTGCCGAATCCAGCACTGTTCACCAGAATCAGCTTGTCCACCCGTGAGCGAAACCGCACCGCAACTTGCGCGCAAATCACTCCCCCCATGGAATTGCCACCCAGTGACGCACGCTCTATGCCCACAGCATCCATGAACTGAGCCAAGACGGACCCTGCATAGGGCAACGAGAACTCGTCGACGTCTTTGTCAGACAACCCGAAACCCAACAGGTCCGGCGCAAAGACACGGTAGTGCCGCGCAAGCTCGGCAATGTTGTATCGCCAGTAGTTGGCCGAACACGCTAGGCCGTGAACCAGCACCACCGCTGGGCCTTCGCCCTCGACCCAGTAGTGGATGTTCTTGCCGTTGACCTTCACATAAAGATCTTCATACCTGGGCAGCGTCATCACTCCTCCTGCCATGGAACGGTGGATTGAGCTGCTGGATCACCAACACCGGCCCCCACATCCTTCTCCCCGGGCCGATGCGTATGGATGTCCAGGTCGTCAGCAAAGCCATAGTGACCTCCGGCACCCATGGCCTCGTGCAGGCAGCTCGCCGGGACGATTGTCCCCTGCTTGATGACGGTACCCATCAGATAAGCATCCTGCTGAACTCGGCCACAAGTTCCTTGGGTCTGCCGGGCTGGTCCCGCTGCAAGGCGTCGATGACGGCCGTTACCGCTTCTCTCCTGGAAGGCAGCAAGAACTCTTTATAGGAACGGTAGTGGGGTTCATACCCGAAGTATCTGAACAGAGTCCCGAGCCTGAAGTTCAGCTGCTCTTCCTCGGAGAGACGCAAATACTGTTCGATGATGGAGAGCATGCTTTCCTTGTCCTCGGGTAGCTGGCCGCGCACGTCCATCAAGACATTGGTGGAGTGGTCGCTGGCAAAGTAGCTGGTGACATCGAGATTCTCGATCAAGAGCTGCTCCTCCCTGACCACTTCCGCATCGCTTGAAGGCTCGAACTCGCCAGTCACCAGCCTGTCGTAGAGAGGCATTCCTTCCTTGATGGTCAAGGTCCTCACCCTGATGTAGTCAGGATTTACCTCGTTGAGAACCCTGCCGGTGTGTAGTGCGTGGTTCCTCCAGGTTTCCTCTCCCTCCAGCCTCAGCCTGCCTCCCAGCCCGAGGACGACATATAGACAGAGAGAGATGCCGGACTCCACGACCTTCCTGCCGCCCTCGACGACCAGATCGGAGGTGACACCCTTCTGCATGTACTTCAGCAGAGGGTCGTACCCCGACTCCAGGCCGATGTGCAGTCTGGACAGCCCGGCCTCATAAAGCTGCCCCAATTCCTCCACCGACTTCCGGGCCACTGTTCTAGCCCTGGCATAGCTGGTGATACGCCGCACACTGGGGAACTTTTCCCTCAGATGAGCGATAACCTTCACGAGATCGTCCGTTTTCATCACCAGACTATTGGCATCCTGGATGAACGCCGTCTGGAAGACATCACCGTGAAGCGCGGTAGCCTGGTCTATGTCCTCCAGGACGTCCTCCAGAGGCCTTCGCTCGAACTTCAACCCCTTGTAGGTAGGGCAGAACTCGCACCTGTTCCAGGGGCAGTTCCTCGTGGCCCTGATCAGCAAGCTGGCCGCCTCGCTGGGCGGCCGTATGGGACCAACTTCGTAGGGCAACCCGCCAAACATCATCGCTGAACCATCATCTCTCTTTCCTTCGCCTATACAATTATACCATGTAATCACGCGCTCCGGGAATGTACTCTCGAAGGCGGTCGCAGTCTCAATCGGACAGCCGCGGTGGTCCGCACATCCCTGCCCAGACGAAAGAACGCCTAGCTGGAGCTGCTATCGCCGCGGGCACTTCACAAGAGAAAGGACCATCGTCACTTGCGCGAAGGTCCTTCATGTGTCCCACTATGTCGCGTGTCAGCCCATGCCCGCAGCATTTCGAGAGCCTGGACCATCCAAGACCAAGAGTGAACGACCTAGTGACTACGGCCTCCAATCGAGGGCCGGGTGGTCAAGGCGGCTCCAGCGATCTGAAACAGGCTCAATCTCCCCTCTCCTCGAAATACGCGCGCAAAGCCTCTTCCCACGGACGCAGCGTAATGCCCAGCTGGGTAGCGGCGCAGAAGTTGCGCAGCGCAGCATTGGCGGGGACCCTGGTCGCCCGCTGATAAGTCTCAGCGGGGTGCAAGGGAAAGCGGCTCTTGCCCGCCAGTTCCAGGATCCTCCGGGCGAACTCGTACCTTGAGCAGCTTCCCTCATTCACGAGATGATAAGTTCCATAAAGGGGATACTCAATGAGACGGGCGATAGCCCTCGCCAGATCAGGAGCGTAGGTGGGTGAGCCGACCTCACTGGTGACCACCGAGAGCTCCTCGCGCTCCTCGGCCAACTCGAGTATCTTGGTGACGAAGTTCTTGCCACCTCGAGCATACAGCCACGCGGTGCGCACGACATAGAAGCGGGTCAGCAATTCGCGCACGATAAGCTCCCCGGCCAGCTTCGACCTACCGTAGACGCCAATGGGGTTGGGCTCGTCGAACTCCAGATACGGCTCGCCCTTCGTGCCATCGAAGACGTAGTCTGTGCTCACGTAGAGCAAAGGGGCGTCGCAACGCTGACAGGCTAGGGCCACATTTTGGGTTCCCAAGGCATTCACTTTGTAGGCGGTGTCTGGATTGACCTCGCAACCATCCACGTCGGTCATGGCCGCCGCATGGATTACCAGGTCCGGCTGGAAGTCCTCGATCGTGCCGATGATCGTCGGTTCCGCGACATCATGCTCGGGGAGGTCGATGGGCAAGATGTCGTGCTCTTCCAGAGCCTGCTGCAAGCTCCTCCCCAATTGTCCCAGGGCCCCGGTGATGAGTAGGCGCATCTTCCTTCCTCCACGCCCCAGAGACAGGCATTGGTCCACCCCGGCCATTATATCAGTTCCTGCGACAGAGCGATAGCGCTCGGAAGCGCTTCTGTCGAGCAACACTCTGCTCCTGCTCGGAGAGCCTCCCTCGTGGCCTGGATGGCGATATCACGATCATTGCTCAACTCCTGCAACCATAGGCACTCTCATAATGGTACGATTCTAGCCGCGTGATCTGAGATATCCCAGCCTCTGACGCCGTTTGACGGCAGCCTTCTTGGCCATACTGGTGATTTGAAGACAAAGTGGATACAATCCCCGTGGCAGTAGGCTCCAAGACACGGCGAGGGAATCTGCACCATATCAGGAGCGCACCATAGGGGGAAAGAGCGCCATGGAGATGGAGATCAATTTGCAGAACTATGTGGATATTATCCTGAGGCACTGGAGGGTCGTTCTTCTCGTCTTTCTTAGTGCGACCGTAGTGGCCACTGTACTCAGCTTTGTGCAGCCATCCACGTACGAGGCCAGCGTCACCCTTGTGGAGGAGACGTACGAATTCTTGGATTCGCCCCGGCTCTCTGCGCTGGACCGCACGGTGGTGAAGCGTTATCCAAACCTGGCGCGAACCGCAGCTGTGGAGAATAGGGTTATCGCAGCCCTAGAATCCAGTCTTTCCGCCGAGGAGAAGACCCCTGGTGCCCTTCGAAGAATGGTGACAGTGCGAGAAGACAGAGACAATCCTGCTTTGTTTCGGATCATAGTTC
>CAYGAW010000065.1:0-4503 GCA_964347945.1 uncultured Anaerolineales bacterium | reverse complement strand
TCTCAGTGACGGAGAGCCGACTGCCCTCGAACGCAATATCAACACCCATCCATTCGTAATCCCACTTGTCAGCCACCCGCGAAAGACCCATGGTTCCGTCCGCTCTGAACTGCATGTAGATTGTAGGCATAGCCTTATACCAAATCTTGGTCCTGCGCCAGACACCAAGCACGTCCTCCACCTTGGTTACCGGCTCGCCGACCGGACCAGAGCCACCACAAGCCGACAACAGAAGCAGGACAACCACCAACCCAGCGAGCAACGTCGTTCTCATCTCTCTTACCTCCTTTCACGCAAGCTGGGGCCCGCGCGGTTGCATCCAGCGAGCCCCTGTGCTACAGCAAGAATGCAGAAAGCGCCTTGGTCGGTGTACACGAGAGTGAGCCGCACGTTCGGCAGATGTGAGTCTGCGTACGAGCATCGCACCACCTGGCCTGGTGACAGGGGCAGCAGGTAGGACAGGTACCGCCCGTGCTGGTTGATAGTCTTCTCCGCCACGCTGATGTGCCTCCAAGTTGCTGATGGCGACAGTATAGCAGACCATCGCACAGAAAACGCACAGGGAACGCACTGCCAGATTGACCACTCCGCACCGAGCGTGTATAATGGTGGCAACGACGGAGCACTCGTCTCAGGAAGCGCGGAGACCATGCCGCACATGTCCGTTCGCGTGTTGGGGCCGTTCCAGGTCAGCCTCGACGGAGAGCCAGTGTCCGGGTTTGCCTCGGACAAGGTCCGAGCCTTGCTGGCCTACCTGATCCTGTCGCCCGACCGTCCCCACCGCCGCGAGGCGCTTGCTGGGCTGCTGTGGCCCGAGTTCCCCGAGCGATCAGCCCGGACCAACCTGCGAAACGCGCTCGCCAACCTGAGACAGGTGATCCGCGACGGCGCGGCCTCGCCCCCCTTTCTGCAAAGCACCCGCCAGACGATCCAGTTCAATGGTCAAAGCGACTATTGGCTGGATGCGGACGCCTTCGAGGACCTGTTGGCCCTCCTTCCATCCAGGAGTGTGCAATTGGAGCAGGCAGTGAGCCTGGTGCGGGGCCTGTTCCTCGAAGGCTTTACTCTGCCCGACGCTGCCCCTTTCGAGGAATGGCTGCTGCTCCGCCGAGAGCAATTGGGCCGCCAGATGGTCGAAGCCCTGGACAGCCTCGCTGCCATCTACGAGGGGCGCGGCGCCTACGAGGAAGCCCTGGCCCACGCCCGGCGGCGGGTGGATCTGGAGCCCTGGGAGGAAGATGGCCAGCGGCTGTTGATGCGCCTGCTGGCCCGGAGCGGCCATCGCAGCGAGGCCCTGGCTCAGTATGAGACACACCGGCGCGTACTGGCAGAGGAACTAGGCTTCGAACCGGCCCCAGAGACGACGCAGCTCTACGAGCAGATCCGGAGTGGCGAGCTGGAGCTCCCAACTGAGCCACCAGCCCCAGTGCAGCCGGAACCTGCGCCACGGGTCCCGTCTTTTCTGCAGCAGGAACCCGAAGCGGCTCCCCCACCGGTCTTTGTCGCTCGGGAACGGCAATTGGCGTGGCTGGACGCCTTCTTGGATGAAGCGCTGGCGGGCCACGGCCAGGTGGTTTTTGTCACCGGCGGACCGGGCCGGGGGAAGACGGCTCTGCTGGCCGAGTTCGGCCGGAGGGCGATGGGTGCCCATTCTGATTTGCTGGTTGCTTCAGGCAACTGCAACGCTTATTCCGGCGTCGGCGATCCCTATCTGCCCTTCCGCGATGTCATGGCCATGCTCACCGGCGATGTCGAAGCTCGCTGGCTGGCCGGTGCGGTCTCTGCGACACAGGCACATCGCCTATGGAACGCACTCCCTTCGGCCATTCAGTCTCTGCTGTATCATGGACCCCATGTCACGGGTCCCCTCGTCGCTGGACAGGCGTTGCTGTCCAGAGCTGCACTGTGGTGTGCCACTGCTGCTGCTGGCCCACACAGCGCACCATGGCTTCATCGATTGAGGAGACGGGTAGAACTCCGGCGGGCCGACCCCGAGGGCACAGACCAGAGCCACCTTTTCCAGCAGGTGACGAACCTGCTGCGGAGCCTGGCGGAGACTCATCCCTTGTTACTCGTCTTGGATGACCTGCAGTGGGCCGACACGGCCTCCATCAGCCTTTTGTTCCACCTGGGGCGACGCCTGGAGGGTGCGCGTATTCTCATCGCCGGCGCCTATCGAGCTGAGGAGATTGCGCTGGGCCGGACAGGGGACCGACACCCGCTGGAGAAGGTGCTGAGCGAATTCAAACTCACCTATGGCGACATCTGGCTGGACCTGGCGGAGGTCGAGGAACCGGAGCGGCGCCGCTTCGTGGATGCCCTCCTGGAAACCGAGCCAAACTGCTTGGGAGAGGGCTTTCGAAGGGTGCTCACGGAGCGCACCGGCGGGCATCCCCTGTTCACAGTCGAACTGCTGAGGGCCATGCAGGCGCGAGAGGACCTCGTCCGTGATGAGGCTGGGCGCTGGACGCATGGTCCAGTGTTGGACTGGGAGACGTTGCCCGCTCGGGTGGAGGGGGTGATCGAGGAGCGACTCGGCCGACTCAAACCGGAGCTGCGAGAGATCCTGTCGGTGGCCAGCGTCGAGGGTGAGGCATTTACTGTCCAGGTGGTGGCGCAAGTCCAAGGGCTGGAGGAAGGCCTGTTGCTGCGTTGGCTCGCGCAGGAACTGGAGAGACGGCACAGCTTGGTGAAGGAACAAGCGGAGGTAGAGATCGGTCCGAGCCGGATCTATCGTTTCAAGTTTGGCCACGTCCTCGTTCAGGATTATCTCTACCAGCAACTGAGCCCGGGAGAGCGCCGGCTGTTGCACGGGAAAGTCGCGACCGCCCTGGAGAGTTGCTATGGAGAACGGATGGACGAGTTCGCGGTGCAACTGGCTCATCATCATGACAGAGCCGGCGATGACGGCCGCGCGCTGTACTACTTCACCCGGGCGGCGGAGAATGCCCACCGCGTGTATGCCAACGACGAAGCATACACGCACTACACCCGCGCCATCGAGGTGGCTGAGAGAGTATCCCTAGATGCCGTCTCGCTGGCCAAGCTACACCGTGGACGCGGCCTGGCCTGCGAAATGTTGGGCGAGTTCGATCAGGCGCGGGCCGACCACAAAGCCATCCTGCAGATCAGCCGCGCGGCCGCCGAACGCCGCGTGGAATGGCGCGCCTTACTTGACCTGGGAAAGCTGTGGGCCTCTCGCGACTATAACCGGGCCCGTGGTTATTATGAGCGAGCACTGGAACTGGCCCGTCGGATGGATGATCCGGCGGTTCTGGCAGGTAGCCTGAACTGGATGGGCAATTGGCACGCGAACGCCGAAGACCCCTCGACGGCGGTAGCGTATCATCAGCAAGCCCTGGAGATCGTTGAGGAGTTGGGGGACCGGCGGGCCCTGGCCAACACGCTGGACTTGCTGGGCCTCGCTCACCTGCTGGGGGCGGACCTGACAGCCAGCGTCCGAACCTATGATCGAGCCATCGCACTCTTTCGGGAGTTGGATGACCGCCCGCGCCTTGTTTCCGGCCTGATCGCCCGAGCAGTCGGCGTCTCGCTGCTGGTACTGCTTGCGTCGGTCCCAGCTATCGCATCCCCTGACGCTCCACGCGATTTTGAAGAGGCCATTCGAATCGCACGGGAGATCGACTCGGCTCCAGACGAAGCCTGGGCGCATTGGGCTCTGGGGCTGTTACACACGGCACAAGGTCGTTTTGGCCCTGCCATGGAGGTCATACAAAGCGGTCTGCGTATCGCATCCGAAATCGGACATCGCGAGTGGGAGGTGGGTAATCGGCTCGCCCTCGGGGTATTGTACGCTGAGTTGCTCGCACCCGAACAGGCGCGGCGACAACTCGAACGGGCACTGACTCTTGCAGGAGAGTTGCGATCCCAATACTGGATTCACCATGCAACCGGAGCGCTTGCAGGGGCCTATTACTTGCTCGACGATCTGCCGCAAGCCCAGACCTGTCTGGAGACGGTGCTCTCTCCGCATACGCCAATGGATACGATGGGCAATCGCTACTGCTGGGCCAGGCGGGCAGAACTGGCGCTTGCCCAAGGCAACCCAGCCCTTGCCCTGGACATCACGGACCGTTTGATTGCCTCGGCTCCCGGCATGTCGGCTGGCCGCGTGATCACCTTCCTGTGGAAGCTGAAAGGAGAAGCACTGGCTGCGATGGGGCACCCAGATGAAGCAGACTCCCTGCTGCACGCGGCGTTGGAGAATGCCCGGGCATCAGGAGAGCAGTTCCTCCTCTGGCGCTTGCACGCCAGCCTGGGGCGACTTTACCACGCCATGGATCGCCAATCAGAAGCCGAGGAACAGCTCACGAGCGCGCGTAAACTCGTAGATGAACTGGCGGATACCGTGCCGGATGCAGAGCTGAGAAACAGCTTTCTCTACAGGGCGCACGATAGTCTCAGCTCATCACCATAGCAGCGGATAGATCTGGCAGGCCATGACTGCCCCCTAGGCGGGACGCACAGACGTTGCCGCCATTG
>CAYGAW010000064.1:0-10905 GCA_964347945.1 uncultured Anaerolineales bacterium | reverse complement strand
CGTACCAGTCTGCGTGACGCGACCCATCCTACGTGGTGGCAGTGCCGGAGGACGGATGCCGGTTCCAGGCCCCCGGCTAGTCACAACTCTTGCTTGACAGTGACTCAAGGGAGAGGTGCAGTGCCTCTCGTTTCAACGGGTGACGAGAAAGCAGCCAGAGGAAGGCTCGAGGACAAGGGAGAATGGTCACTGGGCGCAAGAGAAGATTGGCCAACTGACCAATGGGCAAATCCCCCACGTGGCCGATGTGCCCAGGGGATTTCTGTTGTATGCTCTGTTACACACTGGGGCGGCCGGCGGATGACACCGATGTGCATCTTGCGGCTGGCAGCGCGAGGTATTCGAGGCCCATGCCCCAGATTGAAGGTCCTGCACCACACGAAATCCAACGTTGGAGGAACGTTTGAGCCCGTGGTAGATGCGATTGAGACAGACGGGCGGCAGGTATGGTATACTACTTGCATGTGGCCCTCAAGGACCCGCCACTCGCACAGCCAGAACGGCTGTGGCACGATCCATCCCGAGAGAGGTAAGTCAATGTCAGAAGAGAATCGAGAATTGGAACCCACCTACTTCGACGTGCAGGCCTTCACCGGCACCACCAAGCACATGGGTGGCCTCAGGACCACAAAGGAGTTGCTTGAGCTCTGCCACGTGTCCGAAGACAAGTATGTCCTGGAGGTCGGTTGCGGCGCTGGGGCAACCGCTCGCTACATCGCCAAGGAGTATGGCTCCCGAGTGTTGGGCGTAGATCTGCACGAGAAGATGGTAAACCTGGCGCGCGCCAGGGCGAAGAGAGAAGGTGTCGAGAACAGAACGGAGTTTCGCGTGGCTGATGCCCAAGAGCTGCCCTTCGAAGACGACCTTTTCGATGTGGTCATCGCTGAATCGGTGACCACTTTCATACTGGACAAGCAGAGAGCCTTGAGCGAGTACGCGCGGGTGGCAAAGCCGGGAGGGTGTGTTGGCGTCAACGAGGAGATCTGGCTACAGACGGCACGTCCGGCAGAGATTGTCGAGTTCGTCGCCAAGACCTGGGACATCCAATCGGAGATTCCGACCGCTGATGGCTGGGTGCGGATGCTGGAGAATGCGGGATTGAGGGACGTCGTGGCCAGACCTTATACATTCAGCGCCGCACGCGAGGCCACGCAGGTTCTCCGGTACGGATGCAGAGATCTCTGGGGCATGCTTTCCAGAACGATCTCGCTGTACCTCACGAGCTCGGAGTTCCGGCAGTACATGAAAGGGAGGCAGCGTCTCCCCAAGGGCATCTGGGAGTACCTGGGATACGGGTTGTTCGTCGGGAGGGCGTGAGATTGCCGTCTCGCTGGTGATTCTGTCCCCACCGTCGAGGCAGGGACCCTCGCCCGCAAGGTCTCCATGCGCCAGGCACTAGTCGCCAATGCCGCCCAATTACGTCAGAAGCTCAGCGGGCCGTTTGGCGACAACGAGGTGCATCCCCTATGGGGATAGCTTGGTCCCCACAGCGAGATGTGCCCTAGGGATGTACTCGATGGGGTCACGGAACCGACTATGGAACACCTCGGCGACGGCCCCCCTGAAACGCTCCCACTGCGTCGGGCCAACCATCTGACACAGGCACCTTCCCTGCACGGATGATTCCATGTGGGAAAGGTACTCGCCTACACTCATGTTGACCCGGTACTCGCGCTGTTGAACATCGACACTCGCAAGCCCCGCGCCTTGTAGGGCCTCCCGTACGTGTGTCGCCTCCGCGAACCAGTCCTCCCTCGGAAGCACTCGGCAGACAGCAGCGCGCAGGAGATCCTTGGTGATGAAGGACTCGGCTACATCATGCCACACCTGGCTGAGCTCGCTCTGGCCTGTCCGCCACGCGGTGACCCCCAACCTGCCCCCCGGCCGGAGGGCCCTGACCATGTCGACAAGAGCCGCCTCATAGTCGGCGAAGTGGGAAAGGACGAAGTTCGCAAACACTCCGTCAAAAACGCCTTCGGGAAAGGGCAGGCCAGGAACCTCGCCAGCGACGAGCCGCAGCACTCCGTTGGCGCTGGCAAACCGTAGCATCTCCAGGGAAGGGTCAAACCCCACAACAACCCCCTCTTGCCCCAACGACTCCATGGCTGCGAGCGCCCCCGGGCCCGTGCCGGTGCCGACGTCGAGTGCCAGCCCTCCCGAAGGGAGTTTCAGCATGACCACGAGATCCCTCGCTGGCGCCTCAAAGAACTTCGGCACAAGGAGGCGATCATAGGTACTGGCTGCTGAATCGTAGACCCACTCCACTTCCGCAGTCGTTCTTCGGGTTGCACCCATGGCTACCCGTCTCCTCTCAGTCCCGCCTCTTGGCTGCTACAGGCTCATCCCCCCGTCAGTCTTGTGGCCTCTGGTTGGCGACATGTGGTCCTCACTCTGGACTGAGAGCCCAGCGCCATCCATCCAACCGCGGTGGCGGATCAGCCCTGGCGTGGCCACTAGACGGACCCACCGGACTAGCTCAGTCCAGAACATCTTGTTTCGCTTCGACACCACGGTGGGGGAGTGTGATGCGCGCCTATTCCTCCGTCCCCTCAGCCGTACTGCGCATCTCCTCCTCCTTCAGCGCTCGCCGCAGAATCTTGCCGATGGCGCTCTTCGGCAGTTCGGTCCGGAATTCGATCTCTGACGGAACCTTGTAGTCCACCAGGTTCTCGCGGAAGTAGTCGATCAACTCCTCCTCGGTGGCCGTCTCCCCTTCCTTGAGGACGGCGTAGACCTTGATCCGCTCTCCCTTGAAAGGATCAGGAAGCCCGACGCAGACGCCCTCCTTCACCTTGGGATTCTGATAGATGAGTTCGTCGATCTCCCGAGGGAAGACGTTGAACCCGCCGATGATGATCAGTTCCTTCTTACGGTCTGTGATGTAGAAGTAGCCATCCTCATCCATGTAGCCGATGTCGCCCGTATACAACCAGCCCTCGCGCAACGCATCGGCTGTCTCCTCCGGCAAGTTGTGGTAGCCGAGCATCATGGTGGGGCTCTTGATCAGTATCTCACCCAACTCTCCAGGCGGGAGATCCTCCCCATCGTCGATGCCGACGATCTTGGCCTCTACGTCAGAGAAGGGGATACCGATGCTGGCGAGCTTGTGTTTTCCCTTGTAGGGGTTGGCCATGATGGCCGTGACCGCTTCGGTGAGGCCGTAGCCCTCGATCATGCGACCGCCCGTCTTGGCCTCGAAATCTCCCTTGATGGCCTGGGTCAGCGGTGCGGCTCCCACAAAGATGCCTTTGAGACTGCTGAAGTCGTAGCGGTCGATGTCAGGCAGGTTGCTGAGCGCCACGAACATTGTGGGCACCCCGATGAAGAAGGTGGGCTTCTGCTTCTCGACGGCCTTGGCGACCTCCTTTGACTGGAAGCGGGGAAGCACGACGATCTCCCCGCCCACGAGGATGGGAGCGTTCATGTTGACGCACATCCCGAAGCCGTGGAAGAAGGGAAGCACAGCCAGCAGGCGATCATTCTCATCGATACCACCCCAGGCGGCAACCTGGTAGGCGTTGGCCACGATGGCGAAATGGGAGAGCATGATCCCCTTGGCTATCCCTGTAGTGCCCCCGCTGTAGATCAGCACCGCCATCTCCTCAGGATCGACGGTTTCCGGCTCAAACCCAGGAGGTGGTGCTTCGGCGAGCATATCTTTCATATTCACAATGGTCAGACCGTCGGGCACCGTGCCAGCCCCCCTCCTCTGGCGCCGCTCACGCAATCCCATAACCATGCTAATCGGGAAGGGCATGAAATCGGCGAGGCCGGTGTAGACGATCCGCTTGAGAGGCGTCTGACCCCACAATTCAACCGCCTTCTCCAGAAACATGGGAATGGTGACCACCGTCTCGGTGCCTGAGTCTTCGAAGTGAAAGGCGAGTTCGCGGGCAGTGTAGAGGGGGTTGAGGGGCACGATAACCGCGCCGGCCTTCAGGAGGCCGAAGTAGGCGATGATGAATTGCGGGGAATTGGGCAACAGCAATGCCACCCTGTCACCTTTCTGGACGCCACGTCCGCGAATGGCGGCGGCAAACCGGTCCGAGAGGTCCTTGATCTCGCGGTACGTCAGCTCTCTTCCGAAGAACCGAGTGCAGGGTCGCTCGGGGTGCTTGGCGGCACTATCTTCGAGAAGTTGATAGAGCGGTATGCGCGGGTAATCGATGTGAGCGGGAACGCCTTCGTCATAGTGCTTCAGCCAACGCATTTCCATTCTTCCTCTCCTCCCTCTTGCGTATGCTCTGACGTCAATCGCTGGGGCCCTGAGCCGCTACATACCTACACGCCGAGCATCTCTACAAAGGCATCCAGCCGGTTGGCCGCCTGCTCCTCCGAGAACGCGCGCGGGTCGTTGTGGTCAGCCCCGAGCAGTAGCGCAGCAACCCCGGCTTCCTTGATCAGCTTGTCCCGCTGCCCCATCTGGCCCACCGAGTATGGCTTGCAGGAGCGATCAGAGTGCAGGATGACGCCGTCCAGGTGATAGTCTTCAAGCATCCGTCTCATTGTGGTCAACTTGTCCTCGGTGCCCCTGTTGAGAATTGGATGGATGTAGGTGCGGCTCATGGATTCGATGGGTCGTGCAGGATCGATCAGGTGATGCAACTCTCCCCAGGCGTTGGTGTAGGTCGACGCGGCGATCACGATTCCGTGTTGCCCCAAGAACTCACCCAGCCAGCGCATTCGGTACCAGATGGGCAGGTTGTCCCAGAGCAGGCGCCTCCGCTCTTCCTTCACCGCTGCTACCCCAGCGCTAATCCGTTCGTCCACCTCTTCCAGCATCGCCGCGTAGAAGTCCACCGTGGCCGGAACGCCCCGCATCTCGACGATGGGGCCCATGTGGATGAATTGGTCGAAGACAGAAATCGGGGCTGGCCTGTGCTGGCAGCGTTCCAGGATCGTCATCCAAAGTTCGGCAGCCGTCTTGCTCAGGCGACCTACCTCCTCCAGTTTCCCAGCGTCGAGGGATGTGCCCGCCACCTCCTCGGCGACAGGAATCGCCTCCTCAAGCTGGCGCCTCACAAAGGCTAGGTCGTGCCCTGTGACCTCGCTGTAGACGAAGGGAGTGTCGATCAGGATCAAAGGGACCTCGAAATGATGGGCCAGTACCCGGTACCAGTAGAGGACGGTCTGGCAGATGTTGGTGCAGGCCAGCAGCAGGTCAGGCCTGGGAAGGCTGCCCACGGGCGTCTTGCCAGAGAGCACCGATCCGATGTCGGTCCGGGCATAGGAACATATGTCGCGGGAATAGCCAGCGTCCTCGGCCTCAGAGGCGAGGTCCTCAGCCACGCGCACGGTGCCACAGATGGCCGCGTGGTTCTCTGGATAGAGCACGTAGTACCCCAGCGCAACGAGGAACTCAACGGGCGCGCCCGAGGTGACCCATGCCACCTTCTCGTGCAGGTTGGCGTACCGTCCCTTCAGATAGTGGCGACCCACAAGCTCCTTGGTCCGGGGCGAGATCCTGAGCGGGCGGGCCAGGACCTCACTCTTCCAGCCAACGCCACTGCGGGCCCTGCGCTCGCCTTGCCAGCGCGCCCAGCCAAGCGCCGCACGACCAAGTACGTTCACATTCCAGTGATACCAAAGACTGCCACCAATACTCATCGAATCATCTCTAGGAAAGCTTCCATCCGGGTGAGCACCTGATAAGGAAGAGGATCACTGATGTCCACCTCCACGGCCAGCGACGGAATCCCTGCCTGATCCAAGCCTTCGCTGAGGATGGGCAGGTCGAACAACTCCGGGTCGCAGAACTTGACGTCGTAGAACACGACTCCCCTTGCTCCGGACATCTTCGCCAGATCCCTTAGGTGCTTCAGCCGATCACCGATGGGGCTGCCGCGCGTGGGGTCGGGCGGGGCGTCGATGAGGCGCTCCGCCATGCGGCGAAAGGGCTCCTCGCCAGTGCCGGGAGGATACAGCCGGCGGCCGCAGCAGGCGAGGTCGTCTGCCACCACAGTGGCTCCCATGTCAGAAATGGAGCGTAGGAGATCCATCGGCTCGGGTACGATGCCCGAAAGGACTATGGGAGTGCGTCTGTCGCCTCTCCCCTCCCCGTCCCCAGAGAGATTGCTCGCCCGTGATCCTGCGGCCTGTGGACCAGAGGGAGATTCCTCTGGCTTCAACGCTTCCCGCGCCAACTCAGTGAAGGTCTCGGCCGGCAGGTACTCGCGGGCTCGGATGAGTCGGTAGAAATCGCCATCGGCCAAGGCTATACTCGAGCCGTTCCGGTGGAGCTCGGACAAGAGTGAGTCGGCCTCCTCCTCACGCCTGATACACGCCAGCAACTGGTCGTCCGTGGGCGCACGACCGGTGATTGTCTCCAGGCTATGGTAGATGAAGCGGAACTCCTCGGCCAGGAAATCTACATCGCTCTCACGTCGCCCCCGAGGGAGATAGATGGGCACGACGGTCTGTCGAGAGGTGATGAGATCGGTGAGGATGCTGCCCAGCCCCTGCAGCGAGTCGCAGGCGTGGGGCACGACGAGCACGTCAGCAACCTCAAGGCCACCCGACAGCAGAAAGGACAGTCCGTTGCGAACGATCGAGCAGATGTTGGCCTGCAAGTGTGCCGCCCCGTAGCTGGTGTCCACGCGGGGCGGGCCCCAGACCTCAACGGGGAGGATATCAAAAGCACGCAACAGGGCGCGGGGGTAGTGGATGGGAAAGACCGCCGCTACTGACCCGCCTTGCTGCTGGAAAGCCGCGATCACTTCCGAGCGACGAGGAAGAGCACTCACTGCCCTCACCTGACAGCAACTCACTCCCAATCGAGATGCATCGCTAGTGGCCGAATCCAAGAACGCAACCCCCGGCCCACAGTGTCCGATGGGCAACCGCGGTCCGAGGGCCGCACCCTGCTCGACGATACCGCAAAGCTGTAGCCTTCAGGCCACAGAACCGCCCGAGAAAACGACGTCTGGACCCTGGCGTGGCGATGTCAACTCACGTCAACGAATTGTCAGAGTTCAAGATCAAGCTGGTGCGGCTCGATGACGACATCCTTCCAGAACCATTGCTTCGCTGAGTACGACGGGTACCTACTCACCCATGGCTTCACGAGCAGATGGAAACGTCCATAGTACAGAAGCAGGATAGGAGCCTCCTCCATCAGGATGCTATCTGCGCGCTGGTACATCTTCATCCGCTCCCTCTGGTCCTCCAATCGCCGGGCACCCTCAACCATCTCATCATAGACTCTGTTCTCCCATGCGCTAATAACCCTCCATATGCTGGCCCGGAGAAAGCTATCGAGATCGGGATAGTCAGCTAACCACCTGAGCAACCACAGGTGCGGTGTTCTCCTCAACACCCTGTCGCCAAACTTGTCCCATTCCATCGTCTTTCAGGCGATCGTTACTCCAAGGTTCTCATGCCATTGACCAGCCAGGTGCCCGAGCGATGGATGCGCGAGGTACCAGTCGGGCGCCAGCGACTCGAGGGTCGGAAAGCCGCGGCCGCCTGGATAGCCAGCCTCAGCCAGAAGTTGACGCGCCGTTTCGGGATCGTAACGCAAGCCAATCTCCGGAGAGTGGCCTGGCATCCTCGGAGGCACCAGGCCTCCGGAGGCTGGGAACACGTAACCTCTCAGGGTCACGTGGGCCAGCGCCTCCCGATCGGTGGCCAGGGTGAAAGCCTGCCGCACTCGCCGGTCATCGAAAGGCGGACGGCTGACATCAAATCCAACGTAGTAGGTCCCCAACTCAGCGCCCGAGACGTATTCCTCGACGTATCGCTGTCGTATTCGGTCCCACTCCGCCTGAGGAACGTGTTCGAAGAATATGGCCTCCAGACGATCCTCCTCATACAGCTGGAGCGCCCTGGCCGATTGCCCAGAGATGAGTGAGCATTCCATCCGCTTCACATTCCCTGCCACCCGTCCCTGATAGCCCGGGTTGCGCTCGAGAATCAAGGCCTCACCGCGCTCGTAGGCCGCGAGCTTGAAAGGTCCGCTGCTCACAATCTTTCCAAAGTCAGTCCACCGCGGCCCATGTGGCTGCACCACGTGCCGAGGTACGGCAAAAGTGGGAGAGTAAGTCAGAAGATACGGGAAATAGCTGGTTGGCCCCTCCAGTTGCACCTCCAGCTTGAGATCATGAAGGGCGCGCACGCCCACGCTGTCTGGGTCGGCCTTCTCGCCCTGATGGTAGGCCCTCGCCCCTCGAATGTCGTACAAGACGTGGGGCAAAGGTGACCCGATGGTCGGGTCCAGTACCCTCTTCCAGGCGTATTCGAAATCCGCCGCTGTAACCGGGGCTCCATCGCTCCAACGCACACCGTCTCGCAGATGGAAGACGTACTCGCGACCTCTTTCCCGCACCTCCCAGCTGCGGGCCACATTGGGCACCACGCCCCCGTCCGGTCTGATCTCCAGCAATCCGCTGAATAGTTGATCTATCGCGGTGACCGAAGCGAAGTCCACACACAGGCCTGGGTCCAGGGTCCACGGTTCGAGGGCAGCTATCCTGAGCGCGTGAGGTGCAGGCGGAGGCACGGCAGCAGGTTCGGCGTCCCCCACCCGTTGCCATAGTATGGACCCTTCTTCAAAAGCCTGGCGGGCCGCCTTGAAGTCAAAAGCATTATGGTAGGTCAGCCCCAGTTTCATGAGCGTTCGCGCTGCCCGTTCATCATCTCCCCGCTCCTTGAGCAATTGCAGGGCCCGCTCATGATGGTCGATCGCCTCGTCGTGAGCGAATAGTCCGCGAGCCCGGTCTCCCGCCTTCAACAGGTAGTCTGTCGCCTTCTCGAAGTTCCCGGCTTCATCGTAGTGGTAGGCTAGGGCTTCGAAGTTGTCGGGGTGCAACGCCTCAACAGCGGTTGCAGCACGGCGATAGAGCCGCCGCCGCTCCAAGGTGCGCAAACCTTCCGCCAGCGTCGTCGGGATCAGCCGGTGCTCAAAGGCGAAGGTCTCTCGCCCTTCCTCGCTCACTTCCTGGATCAACTGCGCTCGCTCAGCGCGCTCCAGGGCATCGAGGAGCGTATCTTCGTCCAATTCGCTGGCTCGGGTCAGGGTATCGAAATCGAACTCGCGCCCCAGAATGGCGGCCAGATGCAAGGTCTCCTGGGTGTCGACGGGCAACTCACCCACGCGGGACTGGATAGTCACCCGCACGCTCTGGGGAATACCTAGTTCAGCTGTGCTCTCAGGTCGGTGCCACATCCCCTCTTCGTAGCAGACTCTTCCGCTTTCCACGAGCGCCTTGCACACCTCCTCGATGAAGAAGGGATTGCCTTCGGTCTCGCGATAGATGCCATCCAAGAACTCATCTGTAATCTCCTCAGCAAACAGGACCGACAGCAACTCTCCTGTCTCCTCGCGGCTCAGCCGGGCGAGTTTGAAACGAGCAGCTAGTCGCTCGCGCTCCAGATCAAGCAACACCTCGTGCAAGGGCCGCGCCTCCTCCAGCTGCACAGCGAAGTAGGTAGCGACGATCATCGTTGCCTGCCGTCGGGTGTGTCGCGCCAGATGCCGCAGCAGAGACAAGGTGCCACTGTCGGCCCAGTGGATGTCTTCAACTACCACCAGAAGCGGGGCCTGATCGCTCAACGCCGTCTGGAAGATGGCCACATTCTCGAACAGACGCTGCTGCTCCGCGTGAGGATCAAGCGGCGCATTCTCTGGCACGTGTGGATAGCGGGAACGCAACTCCGGGGTAAGGGTTAACAGATCGGCCAACACGAACTGGGGCAGATCGAGCCGATCAACAACGCCACCGCGCAGCAGTTCGCGCATGATCTGCCTGAAAGGGGCATAGGGCATACCACCCTCTGCGTAGCTGACGCCAACCACAGCCTGACCCCCCGAGATTTCAGCCTGCGTAATGAGTTCTCGTACCAAACGGGTCTTGCCGATTCCTGGCTCGCCGCTGATCAACAGCATCTGCCCTTCACCGGAAAGTGCCTTGCCCCAGAGGGAGCGCACTTCCCGAGTCTCGTGCTCGCGGCCCACCATCCTCCCGAGCTCGATCCGCTCCAGCACGGAGAGTTCCTCTGCCGGCGGGGCGTCCATGTCCAGGATATCCGGCTGCTCCAGCAGCCGAATCACCTCGGTGGCCGAGGCGGGACGGTCTTCTGGGGCTTTGCTCAACAAGCGGGCAATGAGAGTGTCGAGGGCAGGGGGAATGTCAGGATTCTTCGCCCGTGGGGGTACGACCGGCGCATGGAGATGTTGGGAGATGACGGCGACAGGATCGTCAGCTGCAAAGCGTAGGCGACCAGTGGTCAACTCGTACAACATCACTCCAAGAGCATACAGGTCTGCGCGCCCATCGAAGTCTTGGCCCAAGGCCAGTTCTGGCGCAAGGTAGAACACGGTCCCCATGATGGTGCCTTCGCTCGTCACACGCGTAGCAATGGAGCGGGCCAAGCCGAAGTCGGTCAGCTTCGCAGTACCATCCGAGGAAAGCAGCACGTTCTCGGGCTTGAGATCCCGGTGCACTACCCCGCGACCGTGGGCGTGCTCCAGGGCAGCACACACCTGGCGTGCGATGGCCACGATCTCTTCCAGCGCGTCTGGCCGTACCTTGTGCAGCGCCTCGCCCTCCACGAACTCCATGACGATGAAGGGCGAGCCGTCTGCTTCCCCTGCATCGTATACGGAAACGATGTTGGGGTGGTTGAGGCCGGCGGCGTTCCGGGCTTCGTTCAGCAGCCGAGCGCGCCCCTCCGTGCCGGGGGCCGCCGCCTCGGAGATAACCTTAACGGCGACCTGCCGCTCGAGCAGAGTGTCGTGGCCGCGATAAACGACCGCCATCCCTCCGCGGCCAATCTCCGCGTCCACACCGTAGCGTTCGTTCAGCAGCGTGCCGACTACTTGAGGCATTTGACCAGCACGATCGCCACGTCATCGAACTGAGCCATCGAACCCACGAAGTCTTGAACGGCCTGCTCCAAAGCGGATAC
>CAYGAW010000063.1:0-18497 GCA_964347945.1 uncultured Anaerolineales bacterium | reverse complement strand
CGGGCCAGATGCTCCTCAGTGGGATGGGTCTGACTCGTTCCCTCTGTGAGGTTGACCCGCAGAACTCTGCCGCCGTAGCTATACATCGGCGCGCTCCTGATCTCCATACCATATCGCCCTGGTGGCACAGCGCTTCACGCAGGCGGGGCTGCCGCCACACAGGTCACAGATGAGGGCGAGGCCAGTCTCAGGGTGGAGGGAGACCATCTCGAAGGGGCACGCCTCCACACACGCCGCGCATCCGTCACAGCCACCTGGTTTGACCAGGGTGGCTCCCGTGGTGTCATCTACACGCAAGGATTGAGTCGGACAGGCGGCCACACAGGGCGGACGTCCGCAGAGACGACACACGTGCGGTTCATCAAGTCCTAGAGGGTCGTTCTTGGTGACGCGGACGCGGGCGGTTGCTGTGCCAAATCGCCCATCATGCTTCGCCACGCAGGCTACCTGACAGGCTCGGCAGCCGCTGCACAAATCCGGTCGAACGTTGATCCTTTTTCTCTTGTAGTCCATGGCCCTGCGCCAACAGTCGCGCCAAACCGCGAGGGTGACGCTGATGCGTCGATGCAGAGAAAGCCATCATCTGCCTCTCGCGCACGCCAACAATGTGGCCGTCCCTCGCGAGTTGGACTGCGAGGTAGGTTTCTGCTGGACCTTGTTATACAGCAGATCGCTTATGGAGGAAAGGTAATCGGTGCCCTGGCAGATGATGAGGCCACTTCGCGAGTCCTCCTGCCCGCAGAGCGCGATGAGAGCGTGTGGCACTCTCGCGGCCCCAGACAGCACGTGGGCCTCTGGCTCTGGGATGGCCTACGAATGCAGCGGGGGACACATTGGCGACCGCCAGCTTCACTGCTCATGTCGTTCACTTGACCTATGTTGTCCAGGCGGATATACTTACAGTGTAAGCACTGGCCTCGAGGAGGTGTGACGTGCCGCGCAAGATCTTCAGAACGGGCAATAGCATGGTAGTCTCTCTCCCCAAGGAGACGCTGGAGGTTCTGAACCTGGGGGAGGGGTCAGAGGTCTCTGTCGAACTGGACAGGGAGCGAGGCGAGATCGTGATCACCCCACTGGGCAGAGAACTGCCAGGCGTGGACTCCGAGTTCGCTCGTCAAGTTGCTGAATTCATCGAGCAGTATCGCCCGGCTCTGGAAGCACTTTCCAAAGGATGACATACCTCACGGTTGAGCAAGTCCTCTTTCTGCACGGGCGTCTCATCGAGGAGACCGGCGGAAGCCACGGAGTGCGAGACATTGGTCTTCTTCAGTCTGCGGTCGCCCGCCCGCAGGCCACCTTCGAAGGCGAAGAGTTGTATACAGATGTCTTCTCCAAAGCTGCCGCACTGACGGAGTCCCTGGTTGGCAGCCATCCCTTCGTCGATGGAAACAAGCGAACAGGTGTCGTTGCTGCTGCGATCTTCCTCATACGGAACGGATGGACGCTTGAGGTCAGCAATCCAGAGTTGGAGGACCTCGCTTTGCGAGTAGCTGGCGGCGAGCTTGGCGTGGCTGAAACTGCTCAGTGGTTGCGGCAGCACTCGCGGAGAGGGCAAGAGTAGCGTTGACTGCTCTCACACCAGCCACGAGCAGAGTGGCCAAGCCGAGCCCCGTGATCAACGGCCGGCCAAGCTCGAGCCAGGTCGGGGCGAAGTGGCCGACTGAGGCATCGGAAAGGCACTTACACCATGAAACCGCTTGAACCCGTCCCGCTAGAAGACATCCGTGCCGCGTATGATCGGGTCAAAGGCGTGGCCACCGATAGCCCGCTGGTCCGTCTCAACGTCGACGATGCGCCAGCGGAGATCTTCCTCAAGCTGGAGAACCTTCAACCTATCGGCTCCTTCAAGCTGCGAGGAGCTGGCAATGTGCTGAAGTTGGCTGAGAGCACAGAATTGGAGAAGGGAGTGTGGACGGCCAGTGCAGGGAACATGGCTCAGGGGGTGGCCTGGTATGCGCGTGAGATGGGTCTTGAGTGCACAATCGTCGTGCCCGACCATGCACCGGAGACGAAGCTGGCTGCCATCAGGCGTCTGGGCGGCAAGATCGTGAAGGTCCCAGCTGCTGAGTGGTTCCAGATCCTATTCGACCATGGCTACGAGGGCATGGAAGGCTTATTCATCCACCCTGTGAGCAACCGGAATGTGATCGCGGGACACGGCACGATCGGGTTAGAGATCCATGAGCAGCTGCCAGATGTAGGTGCGGTGATCATCCCTTACGGCGGCGGTGCTCTGAGTTCCGGGATCGCCTCAGCATTGCGTCCCTTGAAGCCCGAGGTGAAGGTATATGCCGTCGAGGTGGACACAGCCGCGCCTCTGGCTGCTTCCCTGGCCGCTGGCGAGCCTGTCGAGGTCGAGTACCACGCCAGTTTCGTGGATGGCATGGGAGCTCCGGGACTTCTCCCTGAGATGTGGCCCCTCGTCCGGCAGTTATTGGACGGTTCCTTGGTTGTGACGGTGGAAGATATTGCACAGGCCATCAGAGTTCTGGCTGAGCGCAACAGAGTTGTGGCCGAGGGCGCAGGCGCGGCACCGGTAGCGGCTGCTCTGGCAGGCAAGGCTGGTGGAGGCAAGGTGGCCTGCGTGGTGTCGGGTGGGAATATCGACACAGACAAGCTGGTGAAGATACTCCAGGGCGAGATCCCATAGATCAGTGGCCCGAAGCGCCGTAGATCAGGAGGCATAGCCCATGCCACAAAGTGCCATTGTGATCGATGAGCGGGACAACGTGGCTACTGCCTTGGGACACCTTGAGGCAGGAGTCACCATCCGAGTTGAGATCGGAGGCGAAGCCCAGGATGTTGCTCTGCGCCAAACGATTCCCATGGGACACAAGTTTGCGTTGAGAAGTATCGAGCCTGGCGAGCCCGTAATAAAGTATGGGGAGGTAGTCGGCTTGGCCACGAAGAAGATCCTGAACGGCGAGCACGCTCACGTCCACAATGTGGAGGGGCCGAAAGGGAGGAGGTACCAGGAGTGAAGTTCTGGGGATATCGCAGAAACGACGGGTGTGTGGGGGTACGAAATCATGTCCTCGTTTTCCCCACTGTCATCTGTGCCTCCTCCGTGGCCCAGAAGATCAGCAGGGAAGTGCCAGGCACCATCTGCGTCTCTCATCAGCATGGCTGCGGTCACCTTGGCGAGGAAAGGGAGCACATGATCCGTGCCATGACCGGCTTCTGCGCCAATCCCAATGTGGCTGGTGTGCTTCTGGTGGGGCTGGGTTGTGAGATGCTCACGCCAGAAGTGCTCGGTGAGGAGTTGCGTGACGCGGGGCAAAGGGTAGAGGCCATCACCAGCCAGTCCACGGAGGGCACCTCTGATGCTGTGGCCAAGGGGAAAGAGCTGGCCCAGAGGCTGCTGCAAGAGGCAGAGGGTGCTCAACGTGAGGAGGTGGACGCCTCTGAGCTCATGCTGGGCACCAAGTGCGGCGCGTCGGACACGCTGTCAGGGCTTACCGCCAATCCAGCCACGGGGATCGCCTGTGATCTGCTGGTGGCAGAAGGCGGGACGGCGATCTTCACAGAAACGCCCGAGATGCTGGGGGCTGAGCATGTCCTGGCCAGGAGGGCTGCCAGCGATGAAGTGAGAAGGCGCATCTGGGAGATCACCTCGACCACCGAGGGCAGAGTGAAGGCCATGGGGCTGGATATCCGCGAGGCAGAGCCAGGGCCAGGCAACATTGAGGGCGGACTGACGACCCTTGCCGAGAAATCACTCGGCGCCATCCGCAAGGGCGGCACCACCGACATAGTGCAGGTCGTCGACTATGCAGAGAAGCCCACGGAAAAAGGGCTGGTGATCATGGACGGCCCCGCCCACGACGTGGTCAGCGTCACAGGCATGGTCGCGGCGGGCGCTCAAGTGATAGTCTTCACTACTGGACTGGGCACGCCGGTGGGCTCACCCATCGCCCCGGTGATCAAGATCTCATCAAACAGCGACCTCTACCGTCGGTGGCAGGGCAACGTAGATCTCAATGCGGGGGCCATACTGGACGCGGAAGAGTCGCTCCAAAGCATGGGTGAGCGGGTATTCACAGAGATCATGGAGGTGGCATCGGGGAAGCTGACCAAAGCGGAGACTCTGGACCACGGCGAGTTCGCCATCCACCCGATTGCACCTACGGTTTGATGGCCGTTCGGCCCAAGCATGTCGTCAAAGGAGAGCCTGCTAGGCTGCTTTGTAGACTACCCCCGCCAGGTAGCCCACCGTGTACTGCCCCGGCGCTCTAACCCCAGTCACGTCACCGGAGTTCATGTACTTCAGCACCCTGGCGCTGTCAGCGCCCAGCTCCCTCGCTGTGAGCATCACGGTGACGATGGGTCCACCGCCGCAAGCCTGGGCCTCATTCTTGGCCAGGCTTGAGGCCAGGCCCTCAGGGTCGAAATCGTTCACGAATCCCTGCACGAAGCGGTCGTGAGCGACCACCTCTTCGTAGTCATGCAGGTGGGCCAGGTCGGAGCTGGCCACCAGGAGTGCCTCTTTTTCCCCGAGCACCTTGTTCAGTGCAGCGCTCAAGGCCCGACAGGCCCCCAGTCCCTGGTCGCCCATCATTACAGGCAGTAGTGTGAACTCGCCGAGCATATGCTGAAGGAAGGGGAGCTGGATCTCCAAGGAGTGTTCGGCATCCTGGTCTACGAAGTTGAGTTCGATCTCCCCATCCAGCTTGTTCACCAATTGAGCATCCACCTTTACCATGCCGAAGGGCGTCTCATAGTACTGGTTGCCGGTGACGAGATACCGCCCGCCGTAGTGCCTGTGGATGGGGCTGACGATGACCACCGTGGGATAGCCCTTGCCCTCCAGCTGCTTGTAGGCGTACGCGGCCACGCCCCCAGAGTAGGAGTAGCCCGCATGAGGTGAGATCAGCCCTCTCAACTCGCCCTCTAATGGGCCCTCGTCCACTGCGGCCATGAACCCGTCAATGGTGCTGGCCAGTGCCGAGGCTGAGCCTGGATACCAAGAGCCGGCGATTACGGATCTCCTGACGACCTTGGGGTCTAAGCCTTTCATGATTCCCTCCCCGTGGGGTTGCGCTTTGAAGATGTGGGGCTACTGCCAATCCTCTCACGGTCCGGCCACCAGTGGGCATTGCCTGTTCCGGTCAGCCCGGGACGCAGGCAGACGGTCCCTATTCGCGCTCTGCCAGGGTGCCCTTGTAGGGCTGCCGTAGCCTGCCCACTATCGTCTCAGGCTGTATAGCAGCGGTGACAATGTGGCCAGTGTCCAAGATGATCACCGTCCTGGTCTTGCGGCCGTATGTCATGTCGATGGCCGTCCCCTCCTTCTTGGCTCTGCGTACCATACGTCTTACAGGCTGCGAGTTGGGATCGAGAATGGCCAGGATGCGGTTGGCAGCGACGATGCCTCCGAAGCCGACGTGCACTGGATCCATGATGGTCTGTTTCCTCCTAGGGTAACAAGAGGTTAGGGCTTCCTAGGGAATAGAAGCCAGCACCCTTTGAGATTCAAGGTGGCGATGCTTGACCGATGCGCGCTTGCTCAACTCAAGTGCGCAGGTTATAATTCTAGGTAAGGAAGTGCGAATGCCTCTGTACGAATACCGCTGCAAAGGGTGTCGCCGCAGAGTAACCCTGCTGCGCAGCTATTCCGACACAAGTATGCCTCTCTGCCCCGAGTGCGGCAGTGATGCTCTGCATCGACTCATCTCCCGCGTTACCGTGGTCAGATCGGAGGAAAGCCGACTCGAGAGCCTGGCCGACCCGAGCAGCCTGGCGGGACTTGACGAGAACGATCCCAAGAGTGTCGCCCGCTGGATGAGGAAGATGAGTGCGGAGATGGGCGAGGACATGGGCCCAGAGTTCGACGAGATGGTGGACCGACTCGAAGCGGGAGAGAGTCCGGAAGAAATCGAAGAGTCCATGGGAGACCTCGGGGGAGAGGACTCCGGAGACTACGACCTATAGGCCAAAGAATCGCAGTCGGGCCGTTGTAAAGGTGCAGCGGCTAGAACTTCTCGTATCTCTCCACGTCCAGGACGAAGATGGTCGCACCTCCCACCTCTAGCTCCACCGGCTCCGGTATGTAGAACTCAGAGGGCTCGGTCACGGGAACGAGAGGGCTGACAAGCCGGGTTCGAGTGTGACAGTTCTCCCGCACTGTCTCCAGTACCTCCTCCAGTTTCTCAGTCTCCGTGCCGATGCAGACGGTGGCATTCCCTTCCCTCAAGAATCCTCCGGTGGTGCTTATCAGCGTGGCCTTGTGTCCTGCGTCGGTCAAGGCTTTCAGCAATCCGTCGGCGTCTTCCCTATGGACGATGCTTATGACCAGCTTCATGTCCACAGCCCTCCTCCTCCGCCTCCGACTGGTTTGGCTTCCTTGTTGAAGGTTTCTTTTGCTCGGATCGAATGATGCCGCCCTTCTGTAGATACTTGATCAGTTCCTCACCCGTGGGGAATATCTCGGTGCAGTAGAACTGCAAGAATGGGCTGATCTCGTAAGGGAAGACCATGTACACTTCTTTGTCGTGACTGAAGCCATGTATCAGTTCGCTCAGCACACCCGGTGATGGTTCCTTCACCGGGTAATAGACGATCACCAAGTCACTCTGATCGATGAACTGGTAGTCCCGGGCGACCGTTTGATCCTCCAGAATCCTCATGATCTCTCCGGTAATCTCCTTGTCATCCTTCTCGCGGAGTCTCCTGGCACGTTCCAGTTCGGTCATGGCGAGGGGATTGAACACCGTTAGATACTTCCGCAACTCGATCAGAAAATCCTGCGCCTTTCTTAGTTGCTCGGGCTGTTCCTTCTCGATAGCGGTGATGGGATGGCTGAGGTAGGCTTTCTTGCGATCAGGCTTGAACATCAAGTCGAAGAGGATCTCGGGCGGCTCCTCTCTCGCGATGACGTAGTGCGGCTTGCGGAAGTTCTGGGCCAGTATCTTGGTGATCAGAGCTTCCTCGTCGCGCCAAATCAAAATCTCCCACAACTGAAGTCTGCCTCTCCACTGCTTTGTCTGCTCCAGGCGCCTCTGGATAGCGTCGTAGTCGTCGATTATCGTGACGTAGAAGTCAGGGTCCAATCGGGAGAGGTAGTAAGTGTCGAAGGCAGGAGAGAGGAACTTCTTCCAGCGGAAACAGGTGTGGGTCGCGACGATGGCATTCTCGTGACTGGCGGCCTTTCGCACTATCTCCTCGAACACCGTTCCGCGCAACCACTCGAGAGAAGATGAGGGGAGATCGAGGATCTTCTCTCTACTGACCGGACTGCCTATGTCTTCGGCCTTCTGGAGCATCATGTCGCCCACATTGCAGACCTCGAGCGGAATTGCGGCCTGGCGAGCGAGCTCCTGGACGCCCTCCAGGTAGCCCATACGATCGGAACCTGAGGAACCTGTGCATACCACCCTCATGCTGCGTCCTCCAGCAGGGAGAGAACCTTGATTCGAATCTCGACGTGGATGTCTTCCTGGGACCGACTAGCATCCACCCTGTACCACCTTTCGGGCTCAGCCTCCATCAATCTCTCGTAGCCTCTCTGCACCCGGTGATGGAATTCCAGCTCCTTCATGTCCAGCCGATCCCATTTCTTAAAGAGGGAAAGCTGGCCCTCGTATCCTGTCAGGTCATCATCGTCCGTGAGCCCGAGTCTGCGCTTCAGACCCGTTTCGACTGGTAGATCGAGGTAGAGGGTCAGATCTGGCTGGAGTCCACCCGTAGCGAAGGAGGTGATGGCTCGCAGACTCCCCAGGTCAAGCCCATGCCCATACCCCTGGTAGGCCATGGTCGAATCGGCATACCGGTCACAGATGACAATGTGCCCCTTTTCCAGATGAGGCCGGATGAATTCGTCACTCACCTGGGCTCGCGCAGCAGAGAAAAGCAGAATCTCTGTGCGCGGCAACATCTCGACGTTGTCTGGATTGAGGAGGATCTCCCGCACCTTGTCACTGATGCGGGTCCCGCCTGGTTCGCGCGTCAAGACCGCAGGAAACCCTTCTTTGCGGAGATACTCAAAAAGCAGACGCGCCTGGGTAGTCTTGCCGCTACCCTCCGGGCCCTCGAAGGTTATGAACAATGCACTCCGATCTCCATCTACTTCTTGGGGTAGATTCTCACCCTCCGTCTGGGTTCCTTGCCCCGGCTGCGAGATAGGAGGTTGGCTTGGCGCGCCATCTGATGCTGATAACGACGAATGTAGGCGTTCTGGGGCGACAACTCCGCGGAGCGTGCTCCAGAGAGGACTCTCTCTATGGCTCGCTGGGTCTCTTCGGCCGCCGCAGCCAACGGGTCGAGGTCCACGCGCACACCGAAGATGTCGGCCAGGTAACTCTCCATCTGGGTGACGGTGTTGCTGCGCAGAACATAGATGGGGATGCCCTTTCTCTCAGCCTCGCTGATACGCTGTGGACGCTTGCTGTAGTAGTTTCTGAGGGTGAAGACTGCCTCAGCGTCGATCAGATCATCGACGATGCGGATGGGCACCTTGAGATCTTTGGCCACTTGTTGTAGACGGTGCTGGCTGATTCCGTAGGGGTATATGGCCAGTGGTCGGCGACGCTGGACCTTCTCACGCGAGGGGAGGAATGGCAACTCTTCTTCGGTTACCGCGAGCGTCATTTCCTCGATGAGGACCTCACCTTCCTCATCCCGGTATCGGATCTCAGGGGGTATGAAACGCCCCTCCAGGATGGCATCCACTGCTTCTGCCACATCATGACGCGCCGCGACTCGCTCCCAGTCCTGGATTTCAACCACGACGTCGAACGTAGGTGGGGCCTTTCGTTCGAGTATCGACTTGCGGGTCCCCCTCCGGCGGGCCTCCTCGTCACTCAGAGTGACCGATTGGATACCGCCGATGAGATCGGCCAAGGTGGGGTTCATCATCAGGTTGTCCAGCGTATTACCGTGGGCGGTGGCCACCAACTGCACACCACGCTCGGCGATGGTTCGGGCCGCTGCCGCCTCCAACTCTGTGCCGATCTCGTCAATGACGATCACCTCGGGCATGTGGTTCTCGACAGCCTCGATCATGACTGCGTGCTGCATGGTTGGCGTTTTCACCTGCATGCGACGTGCCTTGCCGATGGCGGGATGAGGAATGTCGCCGTCGCCGCCGATCTCATTGCTGGTGTCCACGATGACCACCCTCTTCTTGTCAGCCAAGACACGGGCGACCTCGCGCAACATAGTTGTCTTGCCCACGCCAGGCCGACCGAGGAGCAGGATGCTCTTACCTGACTCGATGATATCGCGGATGATATCGATGGTACCGTAGACCGCCCTCCCAACGCGGCAGGTGAGGCCCACAATCTTGTCCTCGCGGTTGCGAATAGCAGAGATGCGGTGCAAGGTGCGCTCGATGCCGGCCCGGTTGTCGTCGCCGAAGCGACCGATACGGGAGGCCACGTACTGGATCTCTTCTTCACTCACCTCGGAGGAACTCAGAATGACCTCACGATCCAGGAAACGCGCCTCTGGGAGCCGCCCCAAGTCGAGAACCACCTCCAAGAGTTCGTCCTCCTGATTCAGATCGCGCAAGGACTTGCACAGAGCCGAAGGCAGCACGTCGATGAGGGCGTCTAGATCGTCTGTTATCTCTTGCTGCATGTTGTTGAATTAGCGTGCACGATACCAATGCCTGGAGGAGCAGTGACCACCTTGTGTCGAGGGCAACTATGCCGCGTTCCCATAGCTATTGCCTGTAGAGATGGGAGTAGCGGTTTCTACCCCTTTCTCAAAGGCCGCACTCAGCTTCTCAACGGGCACCTTCACCCCGACGGTGGTGTGCTTCACCATGAGCAACTCGGAGGCCAGGGGCTGGAATCCCAGGTCCTCCAGGGCAGCTTCAAGGCCTGCTTGGTATTCGCGGACAGCGCAGTAGATAGGCCGGTCCGGGCGGGCGGAAAGGAAAGACAAGGACTCGGACAGTAGCGTGCGTACTTCGCCCAGGACAGTGGGGGCCACCATGATGCTCATCCAATGACCGTCTTCAGCGCTGGACGCGCGTAGGTGGGCCAGAATCTCGCCAGCGTCGGATAGTACGTAGTGCTTCACCTGTCGTGTCTTCCACCAGGGCAGAAGGCCATCGACGTCTCGCTCCGCTCTACCGCCCTCTGCCAGTTGCACAGGGCGTGGTGTTGTCGCACTCCACAGGCGCTGCAGCCCCCAGGCATCCTTTTCCTGAAGTGGGCGCCAGGACACGGGCCTGGCAGGATCGATGCTGGCAGTGGGTTGATCCAACCGTAGGACTCGTCGGCGGGCGTATGCCGCGAATCCAGTTTGCCGGAAGATTTCTGTTGCCTCTCCATCTATGGGGATCTTGGCGAAGACACGCTGTAGCCCCGAGTGCCCTTTGACCACGATCAAGTGGTCTAGAAGGTCGCACCACAGTCGGGAGGTGGCAGGTGAACCATCCAGGCACGGGGCGATGAACGCCACATCACATGCCAGTCCATCCGCCCGGTTCCAAGCCTGTATGAACCCCCGGATGCGCTGTTCTGTTGAGGAATGCCTATCGACGAAAGTGGAACAGCGCCCCTCATTCAGGGCCAGACACTCCAGGAGTGCCATGGACAAGGGAGCCGGGGAGCATAGCAGAGCTGTCTCGAGATCGAAAGATGAACCTTGCCCCTGCAATCTCTTGACAAGCAGAATGTCGCCTAAGTTGAATCGTCTGATCACCGCCATTCACCCGGAGGCTATAAGGACCTATCACTCATGAAAGCGCCATAGCACCCTTGCCGGCCGCCATGACGGTGAGGAAACGCGGAGAGAAAGGGCTATCTTGTAGTAGGAGTGCCAAGGCAGCCCTTCCTGCTCTGGAGTTCCTTCAACTGCACTTGGCTCACAGGAGGCGCTTCCTTCTCTTGCCTGAGCTGGTTCATCGTTTGTTCCAGCTTTAGCAGTCGGTCCCTCAGCTTAGTATTCTCTTCCTTGAGGTTGAAGTTATCCTGGATCAGGACCCCCAACAGATTACGGTTCACCTGCAAGCTGTTTTGTAGGGCTTGCTGGTTCTCGTTGATGTTGCGCAGGGCATCGGCCACGACGACGAGGCTCGGGCCAACAGCTCCGGCTTCCATCTCCGTCTCGGGAGCCACTATCGGATAGGCCTCGTCCCGTTGTCGAGTCTCCTCCCTGATGCCACGGGCTTCGCGGCTCAGGCGGTGGATGACTTGGTCATAGGTCAATCCCTCGTCCAATAGCGCCTTCACTCGGCTCAGGATTTGCACGTCCTCCGTGGTGTATCGACGGTGGGCACCCGCCATGGCCCCTGTCGCATCCGGCTTGCCCGCCGTCTTCGACAGGTAGGGATGAAACTCCTTAGCCCATCGACGAAGGGTTGACGTGGAGATGTCCAATTTTCTGGCCACCTCACCAGGCTGTCTCAACTCCGCATCTGTCATTCTTCTCTACCCTTCCTCCAGATTGGAAAACTATGACGCCGCCACCTGCAATCGTACGCCTACTCCTGTTCCGTGTTGCCTGCCGGGAGCTCTACCCCGGACGGCTCTTGATCCGCTGCGCTAATCTGCGCCGGCGGAGTCTCTTGCTCCTCTCTCTCGTCTTTGACGACCTGGTAGGAACCTTCGATCACTGATGAGAGATCCTCCAGGTGCTCTCGGACGATGTGTGACGGACACAGTTCGACGAACAACTTCAGCCCAATCAAGAACACCGCGATGTCGTCGACTTGTCCAAGCCCCAGGATAGGATCTGAGAGGAGGTCTATCGGTGAGAGGATATAGGCTATGGTAGCCGGTATGATAAGCTTGGGCCAGACCGGCACGCGTCCATCGGCAAGCAGACGCAGTATCAACCTGCCCTGTTTGAGAATCTCGGATAGCAACCCAGCCGTTCGCTCAGGGTCGCGCAATCTCTCCTTTTCTGGCATTATCGCTGCTTTTCTCCTCGTCATCCTTAATTATACCCGCACCTGCCCTCCTTGGCAAGCGAAGGCCCAAGGCGGTTGTCGGGACCGCCGACAGCTTGTATAATCGTACCGGAAATGACGGGCATCACACGTCTCTCGCATGGGTACAGCGGTGTTCTGTCCCTCTTCAGAAGGACCTTCGGCCGTGAGCCCGCGTTGATCGTCTCTGCTCCGGGCCGGGTCAATCTGATAGGGGAGCATACTGACTACAACCAAGGTTTCGTACTGCCTGTGGCCATCGATCGGTTCGTTGTCTTGGCAGTAGCTCCGAGGCGGGATCGGCGTGTCCTGTTGCATGCATCGAACTTCGCCACACGTGCGGAGTTCTCGTTGGACACCATCAATCGAGACGAGGAACAGCCTTGGAGCAACTATCCCAGAGGGGTGGCGACGCAGCTGCAACGCTCCGGGTACACCATTCTGGGGATGGAGGCGATTATCTGGGGGAACGTGCCGATCGGGGCGGGACTAAGCTCGTCCGCAGCGTTGGAGGTGGCCACGGCTCGTGCTTTTCAGGTGCTGAACGATCTCGAGATGGATGAGCTGGAGCTGGCCTTGCTTTGTCAGCGAGCAGAGAGGGAGTTTGTGGGTGTGCAGTGCGGAGTTATGGACCAACTGATCGCCGTGATGGGAAGGCGGGACCATGCCCTACTCATAGACTGCCAGGATCTGACCACGGAACAGGTGCCGCTTCCTGTGGGGGTGAGCATCGTTGTGGCCGATACCATGAAGCGGCGCGACTTGCTTCTTTCGGAGTACAACGTGCGAAGGCAGGAGTGTGAGCGTGGGGCTCATCTGTTGGGGGCCACTTCCCTGCGCGAGGTCTCCCCTGCGGAGTTCGCTGCTCGTGAGGGGCAACTGCCCTCTCCGTACCGTGAGCGGACGCGGCATGTGATCTTTGAGAACCAACGCGTGATGGACGGTGTCGCTGCTCTGAAGCAGGGAGACGTGTCGGAGTTCGGCCGCTTGATCAACGAGTCTCACCGCAGCCTGCGGGACGATTTTGAGGTCAGTTGTCCCGAGTTGGACTTGCTGGTCGAAGCTGCTTGGGACATGGATGGAGTATTTGGGTCACGGCTGACTGGAGCAGGCTTCGGTGGGTGCACGGTCAGCCTGGTGGCCCAGGACGCGCTGGAGGACTTCAAGGCCCACGTGAGCCGAGAATACGAGGAAGCCACGGGCATTTCTCCTGAGATACATACGTGTCGCGCTGAGGACGGGGTGTCGAGCGAGCTTCTAGCTACAGAGAGGTGACATTCTCCCTATCGATCACGCTCCTCCCAGGGAGGCACTTCCTCGCCCACGCTCCACAGGAAGAAGTAGACCCCCGTGGGGCCGAAGTACCTGAAAGCGTCGCTCAAGGTCTTCCGCCGCTTCTTCCACGGTAACGCGTCCAGCGTACGCAGGTACGCGTGGAATGAGCCGTGGTCAGCGATCAGTTGCTGGATGATCTGAGCGTTCTCTATCGTGCCTCGGATCTTGCGCCCGTTGCGGACTATTCCCTCGTCGGCCAGTAGACGGTCCATATCCCGCTCGCCGTACCCAGCGACGGTGTCGATGTCGAAGCCCTCGAAGGCTTGCTGGAAATTGGGCCACTTGTTGCGAACCACCTTCCAGCTGAACCCCGTCTGGAAGACCGCCTGGGTCAGCTTCTCGAAATAGCCGCTGTCGTCAGGTGGCTTTTCCCGTGGGGGATGCTCATGTTCGGAGCTCATCACTTCCTCCTTATCGTTCGAGACTTTATGCGCTTGTTGCTGTCTACCGGGCTTGAGGGTAGGCTACGTCAGCTTTGCTCCGCGAGGAGGATCCTTGACGCTTCCACCGCTGCCTGCACCTGCAATCTACCGCTCTCTGCATACTTGTCGCCCATGTAGGAGAGACTCCACCTCTGCTCCAGATCGATGTATGGCTGTAGGAGCACTCCGATGGGAACGCCGCGCTCTCTCCCCAGTGAGTACAGCGCCGCGGTCTCGCCGTTCTCCATGGAGAGGCAGCCCTGCCGTCGGAAGTCCTCGGCCATCTCTGGCGTGATCCGATAGAAGGCCTCGCAGCAGCCCACCCCTCCTTCTTGCCAGACCGCTCCCACCCTCTCCAGGCCAGCGGCGAGAGCCTTGAAAACCCTTGGCTCGGCCTCCACCCTCCAGTCACGATTACCGTAGTGACCAGACGTGCCGTCCATGCCCACGGCATAACTTGGCAGGTGTATCTGTCCCTCTCCCAGATACTTCTCACCCAGGCCCCAGGAGGCGCAAAGGAGAAAGATCACCTCGGCGCCGTAGTGGATCAACTCCTCGCAGAACGAGACCAGGGTGGACGCCCCCATGGGTGGGATGAAAGCGCGGATCTCCTCTTGGTCGAGCTTGCCTCGCCAACTCTTGTGTGGTGGACTGTAGGCCGGAGTGAAGCCCGCCGCCGGCCATTCCCGCTCCTGGAGGTGGCACAGTGCGGACAATTCCTCCACCACGGAACGGTTGAAGGACAAGAACACGAGCCGAGGCACTTCGAGCTCGGTGCGAGCTATGCCTTGCGCAAGGGCCTCTCTCTCCACGTCAACGGGGTTGATGAGATACATGGTCCTCCTCCAACATGCCCTCTGCGGGCGCTATAGACGCGATCACAGAGAATGTCCTGGGCTGATGGCGGAAAGCTCTGGATCTCTAGTACTGGGGAGTCACCGCGGCCAGGGCAGCATGATCCCGATGTCAGAGCCACTTCTACGGGCAAGTGAGGGCAGCCAGCCCACCCACTGTATAGCACCGTACCTCGCTTCTTGGGGTTCAACGTACCGACACACGAGCGTAGAGCACGGCTGGGGACCAGACTGGTGATGCCCGCAGGAGTCATCTCCATTCCAGAGAGGATGGGTTCCCTTGAAGTCCGGGATCATGCGCCACGATGACGAAGCCTCTTCCTACCGACTTAGACAAGCAGGTATCGAGCGGCCGAGTTGTTGTAGCCTCAGGACGCCATCCAGATGGGGGACCACGTCGTTCCACTGGGAACGACGCCCTCGTTGACGTAGGCCGTTAGTTCGCTGACGCTCCACCGTTCGATCCCCAATTTGCCGAGGCTCCGACCTCGACGCCAGTAGTCGGTGCGGTGGACAAAGCATGCCAGGCGGACGACGCTTTCCATTCCACGGACGGAGACGCCGTATCGCTGCGCGAAGGCCACTATCGGTACCAGGCTCATGGGAACATCCTCGAAGAGGTAGCGGTGGCGCAGGGTACGAGGCGCCATGATTCCTCTATAACCAGGTTGGTTGAGGATTGCCTCCGCCAAGTTGGCGCCGGTGGCGTCGTAGGCCATTCTCAGCCATTCGAGCGCAGTGCGGGCGCGGATGCCCAGGGCTGCAGCGACGGTTACCCGCTCTCGATCCAGCACTTCGAGTACGAGGCCCACGGACGGCGTGACTCCATCGATGTAGAACTGGAACTCACCCTTTGTTGATTCGATACGAGCTGCGTTGAGCAAGGTCAGAGCGGGGTGAAAAACAGCTCCCATGTTGTTGAGCCCCGTATGCAACACGTTCACCCCATTAATGAATTGTGGGTATGCCGATTTCAGAGCTTCGAGCACCACGTCCGTTCGGTGGGCAGGGAGCGCTGCCAAGGGGACTGCGTCTTTCATGCGGAAGATGCGGGACTCGGCCGGGCCCTCGGAGCGGCTGGCGTAGATAAAGGTCTCGGCTTCTGCCACGGTGGCATCGGCCTCGCAGCCTTGGTCGCTCAACACCTTGGTGAACTCCATGGCCCCACCAGTACGGCCCGGATTGAGCAGTACAATCTGCCCATCATGCAAGTAGGGTGCGGCCTTCCTGGCGATGTCGGCGTGAGCGGAGGAGGGAACGACGACCATAATAACCTGGGCTTCTCGGAGGGCCTCCTCCATGTCCGAGGTGACCATTGCCAACTCTGCGAAGCCATGTGGCCCGCCCTCGTAGCTCTTCAGTTCGATGCCGCCCCGGGTCTTGATGGCGGCTACGTGCTGCGCTGTGCGATTGTACAGGTTGACGGGGAAGCCCATCAGGGCCAGGTGTGCCGCCATCGCCCTGCCGCCATGGCCAGCACCGACTACTGTGTAACGAGTTTTCTTAGCCATTAGTCCATTTCCTCCGCGAACTCTCTGGGTAGCTAACACTCCGTGAAGTGCCTACCCGTGTTGGATCCCGAGCTTGCCTATTCTGTCTTCCTCTGAAAGCGCACGCCCGGTGGCGGGATGAACGGCCACGCAGGCGCCGCGGGAGTCTATGTGGGTCACTATCTCACCACGCGCGAAGGGGTTGTTCTGCAGGTGGGGCGCATCCAGCACGCCCGTGGTCACCGCTCTGGTCAAGGTTACAGGATCGGTGAAAGGGTCAGCCACCGTGGGCGGCGCGAGGGTGTGGATGGCCTCCAGTGTGGTCTTGGCTGCTATGACTAGTTCCTCCCGGCGCTGCTGGACAGCAGGGCCGAGAGTCATGTCCGGCTGTCCGCGAATGGCGTTCTCGATAGCTCGGCGGGCGAACTTGCAGGCCTCGATGACGTCGTCCGCTGTGGCGGCATGGTGAGCCTCGGTGTGGCTGACCACATGGACGATGTGAGGCTGGACTGCCATCTGAACATATACGCTGGAGGACAGATGGGCGCGGGCTGTATCTGGATCCACCGGATAGCTGAGGAGCCCGGTGCGGGTCTGCCGCCAGATACGGAAATCGGGCCCGGCCAGAGGTTCAATGAGGTCCAGGCAGACGAGCATCTTGGCCAGGTCCATGGCGTCGGAGAGCCCTGGTGGGCTGTTGAACATGAACTGGGCGATGTAGTCACGGACTCCGAAGGCACGGGCGTTATAGGCTGACAGATAGGCCGCGACAACACTGACCACGTCTGGCGCATCGCGCATTCCCCAATGGTGTGGCTCATTTAGTTCCACGGGGATGTTTCGCTCAGCGTACCACGCCATCACCCTCTGGTGCTCGCAGATGGACCCCTCCAGGTCCCACGGCCCTCTACCGTCCATCTGGTTGAACCAGAAGATGCGGATGGCGCACCAGGCGTTATTGATGGTCTCAACGTACAATTGAGCGAGGCGAATGAAGTCATCTGTGCCTGAATAGGTACGCAAGAGGGGGTAGTTCCCACCGCGACTGGCGGCGTAGAGGCTCCGGTAATCATCCGCGCTGCGAACGGGAACTCCTCCAGCCCCCGTACGGCGCGGATCCTGACGTTCCGGGTGGAAGAAGTTCTGCTGGGCTTCCTGGTCGGTGCCCAGGGAGATGACGTCGAGAACCATTGACTCTGCGATACGTGCTATGCCCTCCCGCGTGGACTCCACTGTCGGCAGGCCGAAATGGTGTCGGATGATGGGGAAGGGGGCCTTCCATGCCATGCGGTCAATAGTGCTCTGGGGAAAATCCTTCTCTACCATCTTTGCATGCAGTTGCCCCTTCAGGTAGGCCAGCACCATGTCGACGGGTTCGCTGCCATCGAAGGTCTGCTCGAAGAAACCGATGGCCCGAGCCCGTTCCGCCACAGGTGGCGTGCCGCCGAAGGCAAAACGCACGCCGACCCCGCGCAGCTCATCTGCTTCTTCGGCAAACTCGCCCAGTAGTCGCTCGCCGGTCTCAGGGGTGAGGCGGTACGATACCCCCACCAAGTCAGCTTGCTCCCGACGCGCTGCTGCGAGGATTTTCTCCACGGGAACGGCTGGGCCCAGGAACACGGTTCGCCATCCTGCCCTTTCTGCTAAGCGCAGGAAGTTCATGACACCAGCCACGTGCACGCATTCGCCTAGGGCGGCGGCGACCACGGTTTTCATTGGCGATCTCCCGATCTGTCTGCGAAGGAAGGATGCGCCGACTCGGGTGAGCCGTCAATCCGGTCACATCAGCGTTGGCAGGTTGATAATGGGCGCTACCGAGGCCTCGCCGGTGGGCAGGCGGCTCGGGTTGCGGCCTCTGGTTGTACAGCGATGGGGCTACAGCCAAAGTGCGAGGAGGTGGACCTGGATCCGATCCTGCCAGCCCTCAGGCCCGAGGGCGACCTCTCTTCTCGCAACGGGACGGCCGAGCGTGAAAGGATACCTGTACGTCGGGTCGTGATCAGCGTCTAACAGGAAGCCCGCGAGGCAGAGCGGACGGGCGCCTGTCGCTCCAATACTTCAACAGAGTGCCTGCGCCACTCCTTGGACGCTATTCCTCGACCTCTCGTGACACCAAGCTTCGGAAGAAGAGACGGCCGCAGACGCGCTAGAGCAGTCCCTGACACCTCTCTTCCTTGCTGAGCATAATTCTATCACCGGTGCGGTGAGAGAGCAACTTCAGCGCAGGGCGGGGCAACAGGGCAAGCCGTCAGCTGCTTCGCTGCGCGCGCCACGAGGTGAAGGCGTCACTGCTTATTACACCCCTGGCTCCTCGACTTCTGTCGGCTCGCGCAGAAGCCCGATACCGACAGCTATGGGCCAAACGGTGTAGGCCACGCCTGTCCAAAGGAAGTTGGTCATGCCCGGCCACACTGGCGTCAGCTTGAATAGAGCGAACAGTGCCCCGCCGATGCCCAGCCACCCGCGGACGCGGTAGGTGCGGCTGAAAACCAGACCTGCGCTACTGATGCCAACGAAC
>CAYGAW010000062.1:0-49451 GCA_964347945.1 uncultured Anaerolineales bacterium | reverse complement strand
GTTGCGGGACTGCTCTGGTGTGCGCTATGATCTTCGTGGGCGTGACCAGCACTTGTGCTCGCTAGTCTCGGAAGGGGGCCGTGATGGCTGAGGAGTCTGGCAAGCTGGCGGTTGCCATCGCCGCCATCCGGGCGGGAGACAAGGACATAGGACGCCAGCTCATCCTCGAAGTCCTGGCGGAGGACCCCGACAACGAGGCGGCCTGGTCCTGGGCCTGCGATGTCGCCGAAACCACCGAGGAGCGGATCCACTGCCTGAGGCAGATCGTCTCCATCAATCCCTCCAACGAGGCCGCGCGCTCCTACCTGGCGCGATTGGAGATGGAGGTGCCTCCTTCCGCAAGGCCAGAGGCCAGGGAGGTCAGGTGGCGATTCCTCCTTCTGCAATGGGCTTTCCCAATCCTGCTGGTTCTGATTGTCGGTACCGCGCTTGTCTACTATCGCCATGACATCCTCAGTTTCTTCGGTCTGGCGCCCCTCGACTTCGACTCCATGACCATCTCCAGGTCCTACGACCAGTTCATCATCGACGGCGACGTCTTCCAGATCACGTTCGAACCGCAGCGGCGCTCGGAGTTCTCTGGTGTCGTCCGCCACGCCTCGGCCATGCGTGTTCGAGAGTGTCCTATTCTGACCCATGATATCCTGGTCACCTCGGGCGACTACGCCAATCCAGATATCGTCACCACGAGGGTGTCAAATCACCACTTCACGTGGCGATCGGCCGTGACGCGCAATCCAAGCGGCAGGATCAACCTGTTGCACACCGTTCCGGCGACTGAGGAGGTCTATCGCCAGCTCCTTGAAGTGCGCACCTGGGACGAAGTGGTCATCACCGGCCGCGAGATCCTCACTATCAACAGGCTGGATGAGAACGGGAAGTACCTGGGGGACTGGCGGGATTCGGGCTGTAACACGCTCTTGGTGCAATCGGTGACCATTGGTGGAGAATAGTAGGACAGGTTGGCAACCTGTCCTACGGTTTGACGTGGACTGTGAGGGAACATTGTCGCTTGCGCTTGATGAACATCAGCTGACTCTTGTCCGGAGGACGATTGAGGGAAAGGTCTTCCTGGAGGGGCCAGCTGGCACGGGGAAGACGACGGCTGCGGTCGGGCGTCTGCTGCACCTGCTGGACGCGGATATCGCGGCCGAACGGATCCTGATCATCGTTCCGCAGCGAACCCTGGCCAGACCCTACTACGAGGCCCTGCAAAGTCCGGAACTGGCCGCGGGAGGGCAAGTCACCGTCCTCACCATGGGCGGCTTGGCCCGGCGGATGGTGGACCTCTTCTGGCCACTCATATCCGAACAAGCCGGCTTCGGCCAGCCCGACCGCGGTCCCACGTTTCTCACCCTCGAGACGGCCCAATACTACATGGCCCGTATCGTGCGTCCCCTGCTTGATCAAGGATACTTCGACTCCGTGACCATCGACCGCAACCGCCTGTACAGCCAGATCCTGGATGACCTCAACAAGGCCGCGGTGGTGGGTTTCCTCCATACGGAGATCGGCGAACGCCTGAAAGCTGCCTGGGCGGGCGAGGAGAGGGAGAAGCGGATCTACGACGAGGCGCAGACATGCGCCTCTCGTTTTCGTGAGTACTGTCTGACCCACAACCTGCTCGATTTCTCCCTCCAAGTGGAAGTGTTTCTGAACCATCTCTGGCGCTTGCCTCTCTGTCGTGACTACCTGCTCCACAGGTATGTCCACCTTTTCGTGGACAACTTGGAAGAGGACACGCCCGTGGCGCACGATCTACTAAGTGAGTGGCTGCCTCACTGCGATTCGGCGCTACTGATCTACGATGAGGGAGCGGGCTACCGCCGTTTCCTCGGTGCCGACCCGGAGAGCGCCTACCGGCTGAGGGAATTATGCGATGAGAGGATCGTCTTCACCGAATCCTACGTGACCTCGCCAGACCTACAGGGACTCGCGTACCACCTGGCCGGCAGTCTGAACAGGTCCTCTGAGGAGGCGTCGGGAGATGCGCGGGCCGTCTTGGCGTACGAACACCACCAGTACCATCCCCAGATGCTGGATTGGGTAGCTGAGGAAATCGCCAGCTTGGTTCGCGATGAGGACGTTCCTCCAGGGGAGATCGTGGTGCTGGCCCCCTTCATGAGCGATGCGCTGCGGTTCTCCCTCATGAACAGACTGGAGCAACTGGACGTGCCGGCCCGTTCCCATCGTCCGTCGAGGGCCTTGCGGGAGGAACCGGCTACTCAGTGCCTGCTCACGCTGGCGGCCATTGCCCATCCCCACTGGGGCATTCGCCCCAGCAGGTTCGACGCGGCCTACGCTTTGATGCAAGCCATCGAGGGCATGGATCTGGTGCGTGCTCAGCTGCTGGTAGGGATCGTCTATCGCGTCCGTGAGGGCGTACCTACGCTCAGCTCCTTTGACCAGATCAACCCCGACGTGCAGGAGCGCCTTACCTTTGTGCTCGGAGGTCGGTACGAGGACCTGCGGATGTGGATAAAGAACTACGTCGCCAGCCCAGAGGCAGAAATGCACCACTTCCTTAGCCGACTCTTCGGTGAGGTGCTCTCCCAGGACGGTTATGGCTTCCATCGCAACTACGATGCAGCGGAGGTGGCTGCCAACCTGATCGAATCCGTGCGGAAGTTCCGTCGGGTGGTAGGCGACGCGGCTCTCGAGAAGGGGAAGCCTCTGGGGCAGGAGTACATCGAGATGGTGCAGGACGGAGTAGTGGCTGCTCAGTACATCGGCAGTTGGCAGCTGCAGGTGGAGGACGCTGTACTCCTGGCGCCCGCCTATACCTTCCTCATGCGGAACCGGCCTGTGGACTACCAGTTCTGGCTCAACGCAGGGGGGCGGGGCTGGTGGGAGCGGCTCTATCAGCCCCTTACTCATCCCTACGTGCTCAGCCGCCATTGGCCCCGTGACGAGGTCTGGACGGATGACGATGAGTTCGAGACCAGGCAAGAGGCGCTCCATCGCCTCACGCAGGGGTTGATTCGCCGTTGTCGTCGCAAGATCTACCTGGGTCTGAGCGAGTTGGGGGAACAAGGCTACGAACAGCAAGGCCCCCTGTTGTTGGCCATCCAGCGCGTACTGCGTAGAACGTCGGCGCCACCGGTAGTTGTGTCTGAGGAACGTGGGGGCGGTCCAGATGTTTAGGCCCCGCCCGAAGCAACAGGAGGTTCTGAACTACACCGGCGGAAGGATGGGGGTCTCTGCGGTGCCTGGCAGCGGCAAGACGTATACGCTGTCGTACCTGGCGGCGCAGCTGGTAGCCAGCGGTTCCCTGGAGGATGACCAGGAGGTTCTGGTCGTTACGTTGGTCAACTCCGCCGTGGACAATTTCGCCGGCAGGGTGGCGGACTTCGTCAAGGAGCGGGGTTTGCTGCCCAACGTTGGTTATCGTGTGCGAACCCTGCACGGGCTGGCTCACGACATCGTGCGGGAGCGGCCGGACCTGGTGGGGCTGTCGGACGGCTTTTTGATCATAGACGAGCGAGCTGCGGATGAGATTCGCCAGGACGCGGCGGAGGCCTGGCTGCGCGGGAACCCCCAGGCCGCGGTGGAGTTCCTGTCCCTCGAGCTGGAGGAGCGGCAGCTGGAATGGGTGCGCCGGAAGGAATGGCCGCGCCTGGTCAGCGACCTGGCTCTCAGCTTCATCAGGACGGCGAAGGACTTTGAGACTACACCAGACGAAGTCAGGACTTTCCTGGACAGTCACACGCAGCCCCTTCCGCTGATGGAGATGGGGTGGGCGATATACGCTGACTACCAACGCGCGCTGGCCTATCGCGGCGCTGTCGATTTCGACGATCTCATCCGTCTGGCCCTCCAGGCCCTGGAGTTGGATACGGAATACCTTCAACGGTTGCATCACCGGTGGCCGTACATCTTGGAGGATGAAGCGCAGGACAGCAGCCGCCTTCAAGAGGAGATCCTGAAGCTGCTGGTGGGTGATGGGGGCAACTGGGTGAGGGTCGGCGACCCCAACCAGGCCATCTACGAGACGTTTACCACCGCCAGTCCCGAATTCCTGCGCAGGTTCTTGAAAGAGCGTGGTGTTGTCCCGCGAGAGTTGTCCAACTCGGGGCGCTCCACGCAGAGCATCATGGATCTGGCCAACTACCTGATCGATTGGACCCGGGAGGCGCACCCAGTGGAGACGCTGCGTAATGCTCTCTCCCTGCCGCACATCGAGCCCACGCCGCCCGGCGATCCGCAACCCAATCCTGCGGACGTCCCTGAGCAGGTGCGGCTTGTAGCCCGGAAGTTGACACCGAGCGAGGAACTGCGAATGGTGGCTGACTCCCTAGAGGATTGGCTTCCAAGCCATCGAGACGAGACGGTGGCCGTGTTGGTGCCGAGGAATGACCGTGGCTTTGAGATGGTCGGGGAGTTGAAGAGACGTGGGGTGGAGTACGTGGAACTCCTCCGCAGCACCAGAGCGACGCGCGAGACCGCAGGGGCCCTGGGCAACGTGGTCAACTACCTGGCGGACCCCACGTCGGCGAAGAAGTTGGCCACGGTGTACAGGGTGTGGCAGCGTGACCAACGAGAAGACGCCCAGGCGAAGGCGCGACTCGAGAGCACGGCCAAGAGCCTCCGTAAGTGCCGGCAGGTAGAGGACTTGCTCTGGCCACGAGCGGATCGGGACTGGCGACCCGATCCAGCCCTGGCCGACGAGCGTCCGGACGTGCGGGAAGACCTGGACGGCTTCCGTGAGCTGGTGCGACGCTGGCAGCAGGCGACGCTCCTGCCCATCGACCAACTCATGCTCACACTGGCACAAGACCTCTTCCATGAGCCGGCCGATCTCGCCGTGGCGCACAAGCTGGCCGTCCTCTTGAGGCGGGTGAGCGAGATGCATCCCGATTGGCGCTTGCCCGAGTTGACGCAGGAACTGGCGGTCATCGCGCGGAACGAGCGCCGTTTCCTCGGCCTCAGCCGTGACGACATAGGCTTCGATCCCCAGAGGCACAGGGGCAAGGTCGTCGTAGCCACGGTTCACAAAGCCAAGGGCCTGGAGTGGGATCGCGTCCACCTGGTATCTGTCAACAACTACGATTTCCCGTCCGCGCTTCCTCATGACACCTTCATCTCCGAGAGGTGGTACGTGCGCGATGGGCTAAACCTGGAAGCGGAGGCCTTGGCCCAGCTGAAAGCGCTTGTCTCGGGAAAGTCAAGCCATCAGGAGGGCGAGGCGACGAAGGGCGCGCGTTCGGACTACGCAGCTGAACGGCTGCGCCTGCTCTATGTGGGCATTACGCGCGCGAAGAAGGAGTTGATTATCACGTGGAACAGCGGCCGGCAGGGTGACATGCAACCGGCAGCGCCGCTTGTTGCTCTGCAAACCTTCTGGGAGGAACAGGGCCATGAAGCTGCCAGGTGACTTCTTGTTCAGTCAGAGCAACCTGCAGGACTATGTCGACTGCCCGCGGCGGTTCTATCTCCGGTACGTCCGGCAACTGGCCTGGCCAGCGGTGCAGGCGGAACCTGCTCTGGAACAAGAACGGCATCTTCAACAAGGAGCAGAGTTCCATCGTCTGGTTCATCAGCACATTCTAGGGATTCCCTCTGCAGAGATTTCGAGGGGGATCACTGATGTCGATCTGAGTCGATGGTGGGAGAACTACCTGGGGCAAGGGCCGACCGGTCTCCCGCAGTCGCTGTACCCCGAGACCGTGCTCTCGGCGCCCATAGGCGGTCACCGCCTGGTTGCGAAGTACGACCTCATCGGCCTCGATCCAGGCCAGAGGGCGGTAATCCTCGAGTGGAAGACCGACCGGAAGCGTCGTAGGCGCCAGTGGCTGACAGAGCGGTTGCAGACGAGGGTGTACCGCTATCTCTTGATCCGGGCTGGTTCGCACCTCAACGCCGGGCAACCGTTGGATCCCGCGCAGGTAGAGATGATCTACTGGTTTGCCAACTACCCCGATGGGCCGGAGAGGTTCCCCTATGACACGCCCCAGTACGAGGCAGACGAGGCCTATCTGACCTCACTCATCGAGGAGATCAGGAATCAACAACCGAGAGAATTCGACCTCACAAGCGAGGAGAAACGCTGTCGCTATTGTCCATATCGTTCTCTGTGCCGACGAGGGGAGACTGCGGGCGACCGCACAGATGCGGAAGAGGAATGGGAACTCGACGAGGATTTCGGGTTGTCCCTCGATCTCGAGCACGTTGCGGAGATCGAATATTGAGGCAGTCCATGAGGGAGTGGATCGAACCCCAAGAGATCGTGGTGCCTGCGGACCTACAGGCGGCCATCGGTGGGCATCGCCTCGTGGCCACGACTCTGGCGAGGCGAGGATTCACCGACGTTGAGGAGGCCAGGGCCTTTCTGGACCCAGACTCGTACGAGCCCGCTCCACCGACGGAGCTGCCGGGACTCGTGGAGGCCGTCGAGCGCCTGGAAAGAGCCATCCGGGACAGGGAGAAGATCTGCGTCTGGGGCGATTTCGACGTAGATGGGCAAACGGCGACCAGTCTCCTGTTTTCCACCTTGGAAGATCTGGGGGCGGACGTTCAGTATCACATACCAGTGCGCGCGACCGAGTCTCATGGGATCAACATCCCTGTGCTTAGCAGGCTCATAGGGGAAGGCGTTGGGGTGGTGTTGACTTGTGATACAGGCGTCTCGGCCCACGAAGCGATCGAGTATGCTCATGAGAGAGATGTGGAAGTGATCGTAACCGACCATCACGATCTTCCGCCCGTGCTGCCCGAGGCAGATGCAGTGGTGAACCCGAAGATGCTGCCGGAGGGGCATCCGCTCAGCGAACTCCCGGGGGTGGGGTGCGCATACAAGCTAGCCGAGGGACTGTACCAGTCAGCAGGCCGGATGGGGGATGTGGCTCAGTACCTGGACCTGGTGGCGTTGGGGATCGTCGCTGACGTGGCGATGCAGACAAGAGATACACGCCACCTGCTGCAGCGAGGACTCGAGGCCTTGCGGCGCACGGAACGTCTTGGTCTCCGAGTGATGATGGAGTTGGCTGAAGTGAACTCCGAATGGCTCACCGAGGAGCACGTTGGCTTCATCCTGGCCCCCCGCCTTAACGCCCTGGGGCGCCTCGCCGATGCAAACGTAGCCGTCGAGTTGCTGACCACAGATGATCTGGGCCAGGCGCGGATCCTGGCCACTGAGCTCGAGGGTCTGAATGCACGCCGGAGGCTACTGTCCGACCAGGTTTTCCAGGCGGCGGTGGCCCAGATCGAACGGGATGCCTCACTGTTGGAACAGGGTGCTCTGGTGCTGAGCAGTCCATCGTGGCCGGCGGGAGTGATAGGTATTGTGGCCAGCCGCCTCGTCGAGCGGTATGGTCGCCCAACATTACTTATCGCTAGCCCTCCGGGAAAGGTGGCCCGAGGATCGGCTCGCTCGGTCGAAGGGTGCAACATCACGACGGCCATCGCCGCCCATCGGGAGATGCTCAGCAGCTTCGGCGGCCATCCGATGGCTGCGGGGATCTCTATCGATCCGGAGCGGATCCCTGAGTTCAGTCGCGCCTTGTCTCGTACTGTCGCAGAGATGCTCGGAGAAGTTGAACAGGCGCCAAGCCTCGAGATAGCCGGATTCATGCCACTGGCAGCCCTTTCACTGGAGCTGGTGGAGGAGTTGGAGCGGCTGGCGCCCTTTGGGCCAGGTAACCCATCTTTGACTCTGGCTACCACAGGGCTTGATCTGACCAGCCAGAGCGCTGTTGGTCGCCATGGCGAGCATCTCCAGCTGCTTGTTGAGGACGACGAAGGTACTCAGGCCAAGGTCATCTGGTGGCAGGCAGACCAGTCGTCTCTGCCGGAAGGGCGGTTTGACCTGGCCTATGTCGTGCGAGCTAGCGACTACCGCGGACAGCGAGAGGTGCAGATGGAGTGGGTGGAGGCCCGGGTCGTTGAAGCGCCCGGGGTAGTGCTCCCGGTGGAGTTGCCACCGCTTGAGGTGGTGGACCACAGGGAAGCAGAAGACGGACGACGCATTCTAGAGGAGCTGAGGCGAGTCGAGGACCTGGCGGTATGGAGCGAGGCGCAACACAGGAAGGAGGTTGGTGGACAGGATCGATATGAGCTTGGCGGAGCGAGGGCTCTGGCTATCTACACAGCGCCACCCGGTCCAAGCGAGCTGCAGGCGGTGCTGGACACCGTCGTGCCGGAGAGGGTCTATCTATTTGCGAGGGACCCTGACTTAGATGAGATTCAGAGATTCTTGGAGCGTCTGGCCGGCTTGGTCAAGCATAGACTTGGCTCCTTTGCGGGTCGAGCAACGATCTCGCTGCTGGCAGCGGCGACTGCTCAGCGGGAGTCGACGGTACAGGTTGGCGTCGCTTGGCTTGCGGCTCAGCGACAGATCATCGTTGTGGGCCAGAAGGGCGACGAGTTGGAGCTCGCTGCGTCTGACAAGGCGATGAGGCAGGATGTGTTGGATCTGGAGGAGGTGGCAATGCCGCTGAAAGGCGCGCTAGAGGAGACTGCAGCGTATCGGAAACACTTCAAGCGGGCGTCTCCAGAGGCGCTCTTTGGGCATCGGCGCCGCGTTGTATAGAATGTGACAGTGTGATAGAATAGCGAGATTGATGTGTAAGGAGCCTGTCGGAGGCGAAGGGAGGCGGGAATGCTGCAAGACGTCACCACGATGATAGGACGGCGCGCGATCATTGCCGGGGTCGTCTGCTTTATTGTGGGCTGCCTGATCGGCTGGATGCTCTTTGGCTGGGTGATCTGGCCAGTGCAGTACGTCAATGCTGATCCCTATGATCTCCGACTGGAACAGAAACAGGTCTACATAAGACTCGTCGCTGATTCCTACAGCGTCAACGAAGATGGGGAATTGGCACGGCAGCGGATGGTTGGCTTTGACAGAAAAGAGATCGGGGAGATGCTGGCCACGCTCATCGCAGAGGCCGAGGAGGTCGGCGACGGCGAGGCCAAACGTCGTTTCCTGTACCTTGCGATGGCTCTGGACATCACGCCTGAACCCGTGGCCCCAGGCCCTGAGCCGGCACCGGAGCCCGTGGCTGGAGGGATCGCAGGGAGGCTTCGCTCGTTGCTGCCTGTCTGTGGAGTCCTTTTCCTCGCACTTCTCATACTGGCGCTCATCGCTATCATCGTGTTCCGTTTCTTGCAGCGTTCTGGCAGGCTCCCCAGCCGGGTACCGTGGGAGGAGGTGGGCGCTCCCGCAGCGCCTGAAGAGGCAGGTCTGGGGCACTTCGTCACTACCTACAACTTTGGGGATGATGGGTACGATACGTCGTTCAACATCGAAGCGCCGGGACCCGAGGGCGAGTTCTACGGGGCATGCGGTGTGGGCTTCTCCGAGATCATGGGTGAAGGGAGCCCAGACAAGATCGTGGCCTTCGAGATATGGCTCTTCGACAAGACAGACATGGACAACGTGCAGACGATCACCAACGTGGTCATGAGCGACTTCGCGTACAACAACGAAATCCTGCGAGCCAAGATGACAGATCGCGGGGAGGCGGTCCTGGTGCAGAAGGGCAGGCCGATCATCATCGAGGCGGTGGGTTTGCAGTTGAGGGCTGAGATCGCTGATTTCGCCTATGGGACCGATGCATCGATGCCGGCCAACAGCTACTTCGAGAGCTTGACTACTGAACTGGTCCCCATGTTTAGGGTTTGAGCACAATAGTGGACAGTGTCGCGGGTCGGTCGGCTCGATATCGCTCCAGACGTCAGCTGATGGGCTCGGTGGATTGGACTGGCGCGCGGCGAAGGCGATGTGAACCGAACGGAACGTCCACTTGGTGCAGCATCAACACAGATTCATAGACCGTCATTCGGAGGCAGCATAACCCAGAGTGTGATGCCTCCGATGTTCATAATAGTTCAGTCTCTAGAGGAACGCTGGGGGTCTTGGCGCGCCTGTGGGGAGGGAGCAACTGAGGCAGGAGGGTCGGGGTGGATGAGGTAATAATGCCCAAGCTGGGCTTGACCATGGAAGAAGGCACCATCGTTCGCTGGGTGAAGGAGGAGGGCGACGCTGTAGAAGAGGGTGAGATTCTCTTTGAGGTGCAGACGGATAAAGTGGTGATGGAGGTGGAGTGCACAGCGTCGGGCGTATTGGCCAGGATATTGGTGCATGAAGATGAGACTGTGCCTATAGCCCAGGTGGTGGCCTACATAGCTGCACCCGGCGAGGAGGTGCCCGAAGCCATCCCCGGAGTCCATCCTGCCGAGGAGGTGCGGGTGGAGGAGGTCACGGCAGCACCTCCCGTCGCTGCTGCCGCGATCGCGGCCACTCCTGCCGCCAGGAGGCTGGCACGAGACAAGGGCATAGATCTGGGCCAGGTGAAGGGCTCTGGCAAGGATGGGATGATCGTAAAGCAGGACGTCCAAACAGCAGTGGAGCATGCCCAGGCGATGCCGGGTGCTGCTGAGCCTGCTCCAGGGAGCCCGAAGGCATCGCCCGCCGCGCGACGAGTGGCTCGCGAGCATGGCATCGCACTAGGAGTTGTGCCAGGGTCTGGCCCGGACGGACGCATCGTCGAACAGGATGTCTTGGATTTCGTGGCGCAGCCGAAGGAAAGCCGTGTCGAAGAAGAGGGATTGCTCTCCTTACACCCCATTCACAAGCTGATGGCAGAGCGCATGAGCCAGAGCTTCTCCGTGGCACCCCACTTCTACCTGGGGGTGGAGGTCAAAGCCACGGCTCTCGTGGAACTCAGGGACAGGCTGCTTCCCATCTGTGAGAAGGAAGCTCAGGTGCGCCTGACGTTCACCGATCTTCTGGTGAAGCTGCTCGCGGCTGCATTGCGAAACCATCCCCTTGCCAACGCGACCTGGGAGGACGGAGGGATTCGGGTGTTCCGTGAGATCAACATAGGGCTCGCCACCGCCATTGACGAGGGGTTGGTCGTCCCGGTCGTCAAGGCCGCAGACGAGCTAACTCTGGCCGAGATAGCCGCGGCCCGAAGCGAACTGGCGGAAAAGGCAAAGGCAGGGAGGCTCACTCTCGATGAAGTAACCGGGGGGACTTTCACCCTCACCAATCTGGGGATGCTGGGCGTGGATGTCTTCCAGGCCATCATCAATCCGCCACAGAGTGCGATCCTGGCCACTGGTCGGATACTTGAGCGTCCCGTGGTGGAGGATGGGGAGGTGGTTGCCAGGCCAACGATCTATCTCACCCTTTCTGTGGATCATCGGGTGTTGGACGGGGCGACCGCAGCGCGTTTCCTGCAAGAGTTGCAGACGCTCATCGAGGACCCGTATGAGTTCTTCCTCAGGGACGCTGTGTAGTCGGTAGGGTGGGCGCCACCAGCTAGGATCCGGCCAAAGGAGAGGTCCAATGGCAGTCTACGCGCCTCAGCGTCGGAAGCTGGGGGAGGTAACGCGAACCTTGGTCGATGCCGCCATGGGGCGAGATGAGGCCGAGGTGGTCATTCGTGGCGGTAGACTGGTCAACGTACACACGGCTGAGATCCAAGACGGGGTTGATGTGGCCATCAAAGCTGGCCGTGTCGTCCTGGTTGGCCAGGCTGAGCACACCATAGGCGGTGGGACGGAACTGATAGACGCCAGCGGGTATTATCTCCTTCCGGGATTGATGGAGGGACATGTCCACATCGAGAGCAGCATGATCACCCCCACTCAGTTCGCCCGCGCCGTCTTGCCCCATGGGACGACGGCTGTGTTCATCGATAACCACGAACTGGCCAATGTGCTCGGCATCGAGGGCATCAAGGTGATGATGGAGGAGGCTCGACACCTGCCCTTGAAGGTGTACCTGGCCATGCCTTCCTGCGTGCCGGCGATGCCAGGCTTCGAGGACGCAGGCGCGGTCATCGGTCCACCGGACGTGAGTGAGGCCATGGGCTGGGACTACGTGGCGGGGTTGGGGGAGATGATGAATATGCCTGGCGTGATAGACGGTGATAGGGACGTCCATGCCATACTGCGGGCCACACTGGACGCGGGAAAGGTGGTGACGGGGCATTACTCCATCCCTGAGACGGAGCGCGGCTTGCAGGCTTTCATCGCCGCAGGCATCAGTTCCTGTCATGAGTCCACTCGCATGGAGGATGCCTTGGCGAAATTGCGTCTGGGCATGTGTGTCATGCTTCGTGAAGGGTCCGCCTGGCACGATTTGAAGGAGACGATTCGCGCTATCAGCGACACGGGCGTAGACAGCCGGCACGCGATGATTGTGACCGACGACACACACCCCGACACGCTGATCAATGTGGGTCATTTGAACCACGTAGTCAGAAGAGCCATCGAAGAGGGTCTGGAACCAGTGCGGGCAGTCCAGATGGCCACCGTCAACGTGGCCGAGTACTTCCGTCTGGGTCACGACCTGGGAAGCGTTAGCCCGGGCAAGTGCGCCGACATCATCTTCGTGCGGGACTTGAAAGAGATGCGGGTGGACAAGGTCCTGGTGGATGGTGTGCTGGTCGCCGAAGGAGGACAATTGTCGGTGGAGTTGCCTGACTTCAGCTACCCCGACTCGGTACGGCATTCCGTGCGCTTGCCTCGCGCCCTCGGAGAGGACGACTTCATGATTCGAGTTCCCGATGGTGCGTCCAGTGTCACCGTGCGAGTGATCGAGGTGCAAGGTGGGCAGGTGGTCACCAGGCACGTGCAAGTGGAGCGACCCGTTCTTGACGGGACCGTGGCCGCATCCGCGAGTGCTGACCTGGCCAAAGTGGCCTCGGTGGAGAGACACAAAGCCACTGGACAGATCGGGCTGGGGTTCGTCACAGGGTTTGGTCTCAAGGACGGAGCTGTGGCTTCCACGATTGCCCACGATAGCCACAACCTGCTTATCGTGGGCACCAACGAAGCCGACATGGCTTTCGCCGGTAACACGCTGGTGAGGGCCGGTGGGGGTATGGTGGCGGTCCGCGATGGCGAAGTGCTGGCTCTCGTTCCGCTGCCCATCGCGGGGCTAATGTCACAGGAACCGGTGGAGGTGGTCGACGACGAGGTGCAGGCTCTGGCTAGGGCCTGGCACGAGCTGGGCTGCGACCTGCCTTCGCCTTTCATGACCATGTCCATTCTCGCTCTGCCGGTCATCCCTGAGCTACGCATCACCAACCGGGGTTTGGTGGACACTGTGCAATTCACACGTGTAGACACCGTGATCGCATGAAAATCTGACACGGGTTGGAGAGCGTGACGGCACGCGTAGCCTAGCGGTGGACACAACTACGGCGACGACTTAGGGTCAGCAACTTCATTCTTGGTGGGAACGAGCGATGCCTCTGGGTGCTCACATTTCCATCGCTGGCGGCGTAGACAAGGCCATTCTCCGTGGCCATGACGTCGGCTGTGAGACCATTCAGATCTTCACCAGGAGCCCCCGCCAGTGGCGCCCGCGCGTCCTGGACGAGGAAGAGGTCCTCCGGTTTTGCGAGAATAAGCAGCACACCGGGATTGACCCTGTGGTAGCTCACGATTGCTACCTGATTAACCTCGGCTCCCCCGATGAGGAGTTGTGGCAGAAGTCGATGCGGGTGTTCGTCGAGGAGCTCGGGCACTGCCAGCAGCTGGGCATCCCCTACCTGGTCATCCATCCTGGTTCTCACGTCGATACTGGGGAGGAAGCGGGATCGAGACGCATCGCCCAGGCCCTCGATCAGGCCCGCGAGCAAGCCGGAGGACACCAGGTGGAAGTGCTGCTGGAGATAACCGCTGGACAGGGGACGAACCTGGGACACAGTTTCGGGCAACTAGCTCAGCTGTTGGACCTAGTCGCAGATGACAGCTGGCTGGGGATCTGTTTCGACACCTGTCATGCCTTTGCCGCGGGCTACGAGCTGCGCACGCGTGAAGGATACGAGGGTACTTTTCGAGAACTGGATGAGTTGATCGGCCTGGAACGCCTCAAGGTCATTCACCTCAACGATGCGAAAGGCGAGCTTGGCAGTCGCCTGGATCGTCATCAGCACATTGGCCGTGGGAAGCTGGGCCTGGAGCCTTTTCGTTTGCTACTGAACGACGACCGTTTTCGGGATCTGCCGATGGTGCTGGAAACGCCCAAAGGGCCTGATTACGAAGAGGACAGGCAGAATCTTAGAGTATTGCGTGATGTTATAGCCTCTACATCTTGATTTGAGTAGTTGTCTCGGAGTATCCGGGAGGGTTCATGTCTAGTTCAAAGGATAGGGAGCGTTTGGTGATCATCGGCGGTGTGGCAGCAGGGATGAGTGCCGCGGCACGGGCCCGCCGTACTAACGGGGATCTGGAGATCGTGGCCTTCGAGAAGACAGGGTATGTGTCCTACGGTTCTTGTGGCTTACCCTATTTCATCGGCGGCGTGGTGAAGAACGCCGACGACCTCATTGCGAGGACTCCAGAGCAGTTTGCCCAGCAGAACATCGAGGCCCGCACGCACCACGAGGTGCGGGCTATCGATACGATGAACAAGCAGGTCACCGTGAGGGACCTGGAGGGTGGGCGAGAATTCACGCTTGAGTACGACAAGCTGGTCGTCGCCAGTGGTGGGACCGCCCTCAGGCCTCCCATCCCCGGAGTAGACCTGGAGGGCGTGTTCGTGCTGCGAAATGTAGAGGATGGCATCGCGGTCAAGGAGTTCATCGCGCACGAAAAGCCTCGACGTGCGGTGATCATCGGCGCAGGATACATCGGAGTTGAGGTTGCCGAGGCTTTCACGGGGCTGGGGTTGGAGACCACGATGTTGAACAGGCCTTCCCAGGTTCTCAACAACTTCGATCCAGACATCGCGCAGTTGATGCAGGACGAGTTGGAGCGGAATGGTGTCAAGATATCGGTGGACGATACGGCCTTGGGCGTAGAAGGAGACACCAGCGGTCGAGCGCGGATGGTGCTCTCGCAGCAGGGGCGCTACGAGGCGGACCTAGTGTTGATTGGAGCAGGCGTCCGGGCCCAATCCCGGCTGGCCGAGGAAGCAGGCATCGCATTGGGGGCGAAAGGTGCTATTGCTGTGGACGAGAGGATGCGCACCAACGTGCCCGACGTATATGCAGCGGGTGACTGTGCGGAGACACGTCACGCGCTGCTTGACAAGCCTTCTTATATCCCTCTGGGAACTACGGCCAACAAGCAGGGGCGTGTGGCTGGAACCAACGCGGCCGGGGGAGAGGCTGCGTTCACCGGCGTTGTCGGCACGGCCATCACTAAGGCCTTCGAGCTAGGAGTGGCGGTCACCGGTCTGACCGGGAAGGCCGCTGAGGAGTCGGGAATCCCTGCACGAGCCCAGACGATCAGGCATGGAACGAGAGCGCATTACTACCCGAGCCCCGGACCGATGCACATCAAACTTGTGTGGGATTCTGAAGACGGTAGGCTGCTGGGAGCTCAGATTGCAGGGCCGGTGCCGGAGGCGAAGCGTATCGATGTCTTCGCCACGGCTCTGCATCATGGTTTGACCATCGGGGACTTGCAGCGGTTGGATCTGAGCTACGCTCCTCCTTTTGCACCAGTATGGGATCCTATCCTGGTGGCAGCTAACGTGGCGGCTAAGAATTAGGGAGGCCGGTGTGATTCTAACCGAGCCTTTGAGAAAGGCAGTTCGCCTCTACCCTCGCAAGCGCGCCGTGGTATGTGGAGATAGCTCCTGGACGTATTCCGAGTTTGGACAGCGAGTTGACTGCCTATCGCAAGCATTGCGTTCTCTTGGAATAGAGAAGGGCGATAGGGTGGCTATCCTGCACCGCAACTGCCACCGCTACCTGGAGTGCTATTTCGGAGTGATGCAGATCGGCGCGGTCTTGGTGCCCATGAACTACCGGTTGAGTACCTCCGACTGGCTTGACATAATTAGAGATTCCGAAGCGAAGATCCTTGTCGTGGATGAGTACTTGCGTGAGCGAGTAGAATCCGTTGCGGATTTGGAGGGCGAGAAGTGCAAGGTCGTGTGGGCGGGTGATAGTGTCAGGGAGAAGGGAAGTGGGTGCGAAGAACCGAGCTACGAGTCACTTCTGGAGGAGGCCAGCCCGGCAGGTCCTCCCATTGCGGAGATTGGGGGGGACGACCTAGCGCAGATCTACTACACCAGTGGAACGACCGGTAAAGGCAAGGGAGTGGTGCTCACCCATCGCAACGTCTACGTACACGCGCTAGGAACCATAGCTGAGTTCCAGCTCACCGATGCTGATGTCTGGATTCATGCTGCCCCTCTGTTTCACCTTGCAGACGGCTGGGCCACCTGGGCCATTACCTGGGTGGGGGGAGTGCACGTGATGGTGCCAGAGTTCAGAGAACAGGCGGTCTTGGAGGCCATCGAGCGCGAGGGAGTGACCATCACCAACATGATTCCCACCATGCTGAACGCCCTGGTGAACTATGCCGACGTGGCCAAGTATGACTATGCTAGCCTGCGTCTGCTGCTCAGTGGCGGCGCTCCCATCGCCGGGAAGTTGGTGGAGCGCATCATGGAGACCTTTGGCTGTGAGTACGCTCAGACCTATGGCATGACGGAGACCAGCCCTTACCTCACAGTATCCACGTTGAAGGATCACCTCAAAGGGTTGAGTGACGAACAACAGACGCGATTCCGAGCCAAGACCGGTCGCGAGTTCATCACCGTGGAACTGAGGGTCGTCAACGCAGAGGGCGAGGATGTAGAGCCGGATGGCGAGGAAGTGGGGGAGATCATCGTTCGCGGCGACAGCGTGACGTCCGGCTACTGGAACTTGCCTGAGGTCACCGAGGAGGCCATCAAGGATGGTTGGCTATACACCGGAGACATGGCGGTCGTGGACGAGGAAGGATACGTGAACATCGTGGATCGCAAGCGGGACATGATCATCACCGGAGGGGAGAACGTATACTCAGTCGAGGTGGAGAACGTGCTGTATTCGCATCCCGCGATACTAGAGGCCGCGGTGATCGGAGTTCCAGACGAGAAGTGGGGGGAGGCCGTGACGGGCGTCGTCGCCCTCAAACAAGGCCAGGACGCCTCTGAGGAGGAGATCATCCAGTTCTGCAAGGAGAGAATGGCCAGCTTCAAGGCGCCCAAGTCTGTGGATCTCGTCTCAGCGTTGCCCAAGACCGGCTCCGGCAAGATATCGAAGAATGTGTTGCGAGACGAGTACTGCAAGGCGCCTAGCAGGAGAGTGCACTAGAGCGCGGCGTGTACGCCGAGTGGTCACGGCACGGCCGGATGTCAGCAAGATTGGCAAGGAGGGCGGCCTTAACGATATGGGCGGGAGTCGTTATCGAGCGGTCTCCGAGACCTCGTTGAGCACCGCATGCAATAGCCCTTCCATGCGGCTTCTGAGTGTAGCCGAGAGTTCGGTGCTCCAATCGATTGTCTCGGGCTGTATGCCATAGACAACGATGGGAGGCAGTGGCTGACCGAGGTATGTGGCCAGTTGCAGGACGTTCAGCACCTCCATCTGGTGCAAGGAGAGAGGAAGGCGTTCAACATCCTCTGCGATCTCCTGTGGTGAGAAGCGGTAGAGGGTCCCAGGCTGCGCGCCACCGTCCACTGCATCGATGATGATCACCCGCTCGTGGCCTATCATGAGATCCAGCAGGTTCAACCCCGCTGTGCCACCATCAACCACATGAACGTATGCTGGCAGGCTTCGCTTCTCCAACTCGCGGACCGCGTGAATGCCCACTCCCTCGTCTCCCAGAAGCAGGTTACCCACACCGACGATCAGGATGCGACTTTCCGATTCTTCAGTCACCTGCAATTACACAAAGCACTCCCAGAGGGATGCACAATCTAGGCTCCCCCTGGGAGAAATGTACAGTCTACTACGTCTGGCTACGACTTCGATTGGGATCCCTGACTGCCGCCGCCTTTGGGCTAAGCTTTGACCTCGCCGGACATGAGGCGTCGGGCAGCCTTGGTGGAGTTCTTCAGCAGCCAGGCGATGGTCAACGGTCCCACTCCACCGGGCACAGGGGTAATGGCGGCTGCCACCTCTTTCACCTCATCGAAGGCCACATCGCCACTCCAACGCCAGCCTCTCTCCACGCTTGGGTCGTCCACACGGCTGGTACCCACGTCTACCACCACTGCGCCGGGCTTGACCATGTCCGCCTTGATCATTTCTGGCACGCCCACGGCTGCCACCAGGATGTCAGCTCGGCGCGTCTCGGCGGCCAGATCACGAGTACGGGTGTGGCAAATCGTAGGCGTCCCGTGCCCGCGGATGCACAGCATGTAGAAAGGTTTGCCCACGATGTTGCTCCGGCCCACGATAGTCACATTCTGGCCGTAGACCGGGTGGCCTTCCCTCTCCAGCATGTCGATGATGCCCGAAGGGGTGGCAGGAACCAAGCAGTCTTCGCCCAGCGATAGCAGCCCGATATTCACAGGGTTGAGCCCATCCACATCCTTGGCGGGCGAAATGCGTCGCTGAAGAGCCTTCTCGTCCACCTGGTCTGGCACAGGCAGTTGCACCAGCATGCCGTGCACCGTTTCATCTGCATTCAGCTTGTCGATGAGGTCGAGGACCTCTTCAGTGGTGACCGTGGCCGGCAGATGATGGGTCTTGGAACGGATGCCCACTTTCTCGGAGTGCTTGCCTTTGTTGCGCACGTAGATCGCACTGGCCGGGTCGTCTCCAATGAGGATCACCTCCAGCCCCGGCGGCATGCCGTACTTGGATGTCAGTTCAGCGACTTCCTCCTTCACCTCCTCGCGAACCTGCTCGGCAATTGCTCTGCCATCTATGATTTTCGCTGTCATAGGCTTCGTCCTCCTTACGTTGTTCTGCTTGCTGCTATACTACCGCGCACTAGCCAGCAGCCCCTTTTCTTCCAGAAGGCTGCGGGGACTGACCATGTTCTTTTCCAGGGCCAGCGCCTTGGGTGGCAGCCCAAAGGCCAGGCCCATCAACTGAGTGATGTACAGAATAGGCAACTCATAGTCACGTTCGATCTGCCCTTGTCGCGCATCCAGGTTCATGTGGCACAGGGGGCAAGACAACACCACAGCCTCGGCCCCTACCTCGTGCGCATCGTCGAGGATCTTTCCGGTCAATTGCAGGGCCAGGTCTGTCTCGGTCATGGACATGGAGAGTGTCGCGCCACAGCACTCGGTCTTGTATGACCAGTCTAGGCTCTCCGCACCCAGGGCGTCCACCATGTGGTCCAGGTCCATGGGATACTCAACGTGCTGGGCCTTGGTAACCTTCGGGGGACGAGTATAGACACAACCGTAATAACAAACCACTCTCAGTCCTTCCAACGGATTGCGAACCCTCTTGGCTATGGCTGGAAGACCGACGTCCTCGGCTAGAACATCGACCACATATCGCACATCCAAGCTGTGTTGGTACTCGTACCCAAGTTCTTCATCTATCCGCCGCTTGAGCTCGGGCTCGATCTGCACGTCGTGCAGTGCCCACATGAAACGAGAGAAGCATCCCAGGCATGCGGCCATTACTTCCTCGAAGCCCCGGCGCTCGATGAGTGCCAGATTCCTCATCGCCATCTGTGTAGATAGGAAGTGATCTGTGGCGTGAGCGGGGGTGCTTCCGCAGCAGACCCACCCTTTTGGCTCCACTAGTTCGATGCCCAACTCTCGGAACACAGCCTTGATGGAGTCGTTCAGTTCGGAGGCCGTGGAGTGCAAAGAGCAGCCTGGGTAGTAGGCCATCTGATCCCCTGTGACGCGCTGGGGACTGACACGCCTGGGGTAGGATGTTCGTCTGGGGAGCAGGCTGAACTTCCCTTTCCGAATCATGTCCAGACCCATGGGGAGCTCTTTGAACGGGTCACCACTCCGCAGCCCCAGCTCGGCAGCCAAGCCCAATTCGTAGGTTCGGCCCAAGAGGCGTACATCTCTCAGGAAGATGTCGTACAATCGCGGCATGGCGGGAACGCCTGGTTCGACGCCTCTCTCCCGACTGATGGCCTTCAGTTCGTCCATCACGCGAACGAGGTCGATTCCTTGGGGGCAACGCGTGCTACAAGCCTGGCAGGAGCTGCAAAGCCAAATGGTCCTTGACTCGAGCACCGCGTCTTCCTTGCCGAGCTGAAGGTATCGCATAACCTGGCTGGGGGTCAGGTCGAAGTGCTCAGACAGGGGGCAACCGCTGCTGCACCTGAAACACTGGTAGCATGAGTAGATGTTCTCACCACTGCGTTCCTGGATAAGTCGAGCCAGCGTTTTCTCTTCTACCTGAACGTCTGTCGTTGTCATCCCCATACTTCCTCACGCACAATATGAAGCTTCAGATGGTCTATAACCCTGCTTCTCTCAAGAGGTCCGGTACCCACTTCTCCCAACCCAGTGCCATGATGTGGACACCTTGGCAGAGATCCTTCATACCTTTGATCAACCGTGCTCCTATCTCGACGCTCTTCTCTACCCTATCCGTTGCCTCATCCATCTCGTCGATCAGATCGTCCGGCACAAAAACACCAGCCACGTTGCTATTCATGAAGCGGGCCATACCGGCAGACTTGAGGAGGATGATTCCTCCCAGGACAGGGACGTTCAGATGCTCAACTTCCTTCATGAATTGGCTGAACTGGTCTAAGCTATATACCGCTTGTGTTTGGAAGAATTGAGCCCCAGCCTCTATTTTGCTCTCCATCTTGATGATCTGAGGCTCCAATGGGTTGGCGCCAGGGCTCACGACGGCTCCAATGCAGAAATCAGGTTTCCCCGACAATTCTTTTCCCGCCAGATCGTGGCCTTCGCACAGCGTCTTCACCGTGTGTATGAGAGACACGGAATCCAGATCGAAGACGGGCTTGGCCGCCGGATGGTCTCCCAAGGACACATAGTCGCCAGTAAGGCACAATACATTCTCGATGCCCAAGACATAAGCGCTGAGGAGGTCTGATTGCAGGGCTATGCGGTTTCTATCCCTGCAGGTGAGCTGGAATATGGGCTCGGCGCCACTTTTCTTTAGGAGGTGACTCACAGCCAGGGAGCCCAGGCGCATGACGGAGCTCTGCTGGTCGGTGACGTTGAAAGCGTCCACTTTGTCGCGGAGCAAACCCACCTCTTCCAACATCTTCGTTGTGTCCACTCCTTTGGGTGGGCCTGCCTCCGAGGTAATCACAAATCTACCATCAGCGAAGAGTTCGGCAAGTTTCATACTCCACTCTCTTTCCTATTTCTCCGCTTGCTCTAGAGCCCAGAATGTTGTGCTTCGCAAAGCCTTAGGTGGCTCTCCCTTGGCGTAGTCCTTCGGCGTGTGGATTTCCCTGAGTTTGTCCAAACGGTTGAGCTTCTTCAGTCGCTTGTAGATCAGTTCCCACCCACAGGGACGGACGTCGGGCTGATGCTCGCATTTGCCATCCCTGGCGCCTCCGCACGGGCCGTTGATCAAGCTCTTTGTGCAGGCAGTTATGGGGCAGATACCGGCTGTGTAGTCCAGTAGACATTCACCACACTCGGCGCAGCGTTCGCTGCCTCGCCACTCTCCCTGCGATCCCCCCATGGAGAGAGTATTGCAGCCGGGGTGTATGACCTTGTCCACGACCGCCGCGGTGGCCTGCACCCCCACGCCGCAACAGAGCACCAGAAGAGAGTCGCTGGACAGGATCTTGTCTGTATAGGGCTGCAGTCCAGTCTTGACGAGGGCCTTCTGGCACAGGAAGTCGAGCACGGTCCAGCCAGACACCTTCTTGCCCGCCTGTTCCAGATTCGCTTTCATGCTCAGGACTTCGCTCTCGCCGCCGGTGTGGGATGCTTCGGCGCATCCCCGGCAGCCCAACAAGAAAATGGCACTCTCACCCTCCAGTGAGCCTAGGATCTCTTCCAAGGGCTTCTGTTCAGAAACAAGCATTTCCTACCTTTCTTTCTCGAGTTGCCAGCATTCGCTGCGACTGGCCGGCTGACCAACTCTGCTTCGAAACGAACGGCAGCTGTCAGCGCCTCCTCCCGAGGAACTTCTCCACACGCTTCAGCAGGTCATCCGGAGTGACCGGCTTGTCCACATAGTCGTCCGCTTCCAGCATCATACCATCAGTCACCGAAAAAGCCGTCTCTCCCATCCGTTGCGACAGGCTAGTCAGCATGATGACTGGGATCTTGGACAACTCTGGGTCACTCTTGAGCGCTTCACAGACCTTGAAGCCATCCTGCTCTGGCATGATGATATCCAGGATGATCAAGTCCGGATTGACTTCTCCGACTTTCTTGAGAGCTTCATCTCCGTTGTAGGCCACAGCGACATCATATGGCGCGCTCTCGAGGACAATCTTTGTCGCTTCCACAAAGTCGGGGTCATCGTCGACAAGAAGTATCTTTGCCGGATCAGCCATTTGTCTCCTCCAATTTGAATGTTCGCGCTAGCATCGCCTACCTGCTGCTCTCCAAGAGCTTCTTCACGCGCTCGAGCAGGTCCATTGGCGAGATGGGCTTCTCAACATAGTCTTGCACGTCCATCGCCAAGCCAGTCTCCAGTTCATACCGTCTGCGGCTCGCATCTTCCCTGACCGACGTCAGAATCAGGATGGGCATCTTGCCATACTTGGGGTTCTCCCTCAACTCTCGAACGACAGCAAACCCATCCTTCTTAGGCATCAGAAGATCGAGGATGATCAGGTCTGGGATGTCTTCTCTTACCTGGTCCACGCACTCCACACCGTCGCGAGCCGTACGTATGTCGTACGGTTGGGTTGCGAGGATAGTCGTTATGGCGTCCAGAATGTCAGGATCGTCATCTACCACCAAGAGCTTCGGCTGTTTCTCCATTCTTTCTCTCTCCTACCGAAGTCAAACGATTGGTCTGGGCAGCAACTGCGCTCTCTCAACGATTTCCGGTACGATCTCTTCCCAGGCGACAGCCATGATGTGGACTCCCTGAACACCTGGGATGTCCCTAATCTGTTCGATGAGCTCACAGGCGATATTGACTCCTTCTTGCTTGGCGTCCGACGCGTCTTCCATCCTCTTGACTAGCTCGTCAGGGATCATCAGGCCCGCCACGTATTTCTTCATATAGCGCGCCATTCCGGCCGATTTCATAGGAATCAGCCCGGCCAAGATGTAGACTTGTTCGTGGAGACCTTGATCGCGCACCATCTCCATCCACTTGGCAAAGCGGGGAATGTCGAAGACAGCCTGTGTCTGAATGAAATCGGCCCCAGCTTTGATCTTCTTGGCCAGCCGCAGTACCCGAAACTCAAAGGGGTCGGCGAAGGGGTTGGCCGCAGCTCCGATGAAGATCGGCACGTCCCCGGAGATCTTGTCCCCGCTCAGGAAGAGTCCTTCGTCCCGCATGGTCTTGACCATCTGTTCCAGCTGGATAGAGTCGATGTCATGGACGTTCTTGGCTGTGGGATGGTTGCCGAACTTCTGATGGTCACCCGTAAGGCACAACAGGTTGCGTATGCCCAGGGCCACGGCGCCCAAGATGTCGCTCTGCATGGCCAGTCTGTTTCTGTCGCGCGTTACCATTTGCATCACAGGATCTATTCCCATGTCCCTCAGGATGGCACACGCTGCCAGACTGGACATGCGTACGATGGCCGTCTGGTTGTCGGTGACGTTCATGGCGTCGCAGCAGTCCTTGATGTGCGCGGCAGTCTTGCGCACGAAGTCAGCGCTGCCGCCCTTTGGAGGCCCCATCTCCGTAGTCACCGCGAAATGGCCTTCAGTCAGAACCTTCTCCAAGTTGCTCCCACTCTTCATGTCCCCCACCTGCCGTGATTAGCCTACCTGAACCTCAGTCGCCGAAGACCCTGATGCCAGCCGGTTGACCCTTGGGCAGCGTGAAAACGAACTTCGCTCCAGATTCTACGCCGTCGTAGGGTGACTCAGCCCAGATCTCACCCTGGTGAGCTTCCACGATTCTCCTGACTATGGAAAGACCCAATCCCGTGCCCTTGGCTGCCGCCCCTGCCTTGCCCCGGTAGAACTGCTCGAAGAGGTGAGGCAGATCTTCGGGAGCGACGCCAATACCGGTGTCCATGACGGCAACTTCGAGGTGGTCATTTAGCTCGCGGGCGCATAGAGTTATCGTTCCTTCCTCCGGAGTAAACTTGACACCGTTACTCAGGAGATTGGTCACCACCTGCTTCAGGTGGTGCGCAGAGCCGTAGATCATGGGAAGATCGGGAGGGATCTCGGTCTTCAACTCCTGGCTCTTCTGTGCGGCCAGAACCTTGATCTCTTCCACACAGGAACTCAGCACATCCTGTATGGCTATCATCTCCATTTCCTCGACGACTTTGCCCTTTTCGATCTGGGCCAGGTCCAGGAAACGGTTGATGAGATCAAAAAGCTCTTGGATTCTCGCGCTGCTTCTCTCCAGCATATGACTGTGCTCGCCGCTGAGCTCTCCAACAAACCCACCGAGCATTACCTGCAGATAGCTCTGCACGGCTGCCAGGGGAGTCTTCAAATCATGGGACGCCATGGCCAGGAAGTAGGTCTTCAACCTATCTAGCCTCACCAGTTCCTCGTTGGCTTTCTGCAGTTCCTCGGCCTCGAGAAGCAACCGATCCCGGAGCGCAACTGTTTCGCGTTGCCTCTTGCGAAGTTCGCCAGCGATGGCCGTCGTCAAGTAGGTGCTGATGTAAAGAGTGGTGGCGAAGGCGAAGAGGATGGCGAGTACGTAGGGCGCATGGAGGTAGAGGTCAAATGGCACCAGTCCCTCAAGATGTACGTGGGGAATGATCTGCAGATACTCCAATATCACCAACGTCGAAAACAGGCCCACCGCGAGAGTCGCCAATAGGTAGGCCAAGGTGTATGGCAGGATAATGCTAGCCAGGATCACATGGAAGACGTAGTACAGGGAGAGTGGGTTCTCGACACCTCCTGCGAAATGAATAATGGCCGTCGTCGCGAGGAGGTCCGCGGCAGACTGCACCCAGACGTATGTTCTCACTTTGGTTATTACGTCGCTGGATTCTTGCACCTCCAGGCGCTCGGTGTATCGCCAGAACATTAGGTTGTACACGGCGATCATGGCTGCGATGATGAACACCGGAAGCATGGGGAACGTTATCCCGAAGACCAGGTTGGCAGCGACCGTGATGAGAACTACGCCGACCACGGCGATCCACCTGAAATTGATGCCGTATTGGATCCGTCGGATAGCCGTCGATTCCTCGGGAGTGCGCTCAAGCGCGACCTGGCTCTGGCCCAGAAGCTCGGTCAGCTTGAGTCTCGTGTCTCTCAACCTCTCGGCCACCATACTCGATAGGCCGCTACTGATCCTGTGACCCATCTCGTGGTCGCTGTCCATGAGTCGGCGCAGACCGGCGGCGTGCAACACGATGAGTCTGCACCTGTCCAACGCCCTGGCAGACATGGTCAAGACATCAGAATCCGTCAGGGCCGATAGGCCGAATGGGTCCCCGGGACCCAAGGTTTCGATGGTCATCTCCCTTATGTCACGCTCAGGCCACAGTCGCACAGCCATCTGCAAGGCAACTCTGCCTTCCCTCAGGATGTAGAACTTGCTGGGCGGATCCCCTTCCTTGAAGATCAAGGAGCCAGCAACGTGAATCTCTTCTCTGCACAGGTTTGCTATCTTCTGGAGCTGGCCGTCATCGAGCCCTTCGAAGATGGAAACCTTCCGCAGCAATTGCACAGGGATCATGTTCGCACAATCCTCTTGAGCGCGAACGCCCGACAGTACACGTTACTCGATGCTGGGATGAAATCGTCAGGCTATCCTGAAACGTCCCAGGTCGTTGCCCTTCGGCGTGATAATGTGCACGGCGCAGGCGAGGCACGGGTCGAAGCTGCGCACAATGCGCACAATCTCGAAGGGGTTAGCCTGGTCCTTCACCTTCGTGCCGATGAGTGCCTGTTCAATGGGGCCCGGCTCTCCTTGGTCATCTCTGGGCGAAGCGTTCCAGGTGGTGGGCACAACGCACTGATAGTTGGCGATCTTCTGGTCTTCGATCTGAATCCAGTGTCCCAGAGCGCCGCGTGGACCGCACACCAGCCCCATGCCTGATGCCCTCTCTGGAATGGTATACCCGGTGTACACTGGTTCACCAGGCTCAAGCTGCAATACCCAGTCGGCCATGGAATCAGCTACGTACTTGCATTCGAGGGCCCTCGCAGCATGGCGTCCCAGCACAGAGAAGAGAGCTTCTGGTCCGGCATTGAACCTGGACAAGACTGTATCCACCAACTCGGTGACGGTGGGATCCCCAGCCGCATAGTTGACGACCATGCGTGCCAGAGGGCCTACTTCGTAGGGCTGCCCGTTGTACCGGGGGGCCTTCAGCCAAGAGTAGGCTCCGTTCTTTCCCGGTGTGGGCGCGGTCTCGCCTTCTCCTGGATATCGCCCGGTACTGGAATCGTCGAACCATGAATGCTTCACGTACTCCGCGATTCGGCCGGGCTCCACGTCTCCCAGCTGTAGATTTGAGGAGACGGTCCCGGAGTGCAAGAGTCGCTTTCTTTGCAGATACTCTGGGTCTCTCCCGTCTAGGTCAAAGACCCCATATGCCATCAGATTGCCGCAGCCTGCGCCTACTTGGAAGTAGTCAGCGTACGAGTCGGCCACGGCCAGCACATCGGGAATGTAGGTATTATCGATGAAGTCCCTGATCTCATTCAGCCTCCAAAGGAAGGACGCTATCTTGTCTACGGTGGGATGCTCCGTTACTCCTCCCGCCACGGTGGCGCAATTGTGCGGCATCTTGCCGCCGAAGAGGGCCAGCATCTCCTGGGCCTTCCGCCGGATGTCCAGAGCCTCTACATAGTGCGCTGTGGCGGCCTGATCCACCTCGCCGGGCAAGCGGTAGTCTCCCTCATACCGGGGCACAAAGGGTCCCAACTGGCCACGCGAGATGAATCTCTTGATGGAGTTCAAGGCGGGATTGTGACCCTCATAGTCGGCTACCCTGGTGACATCCACATAATCCAGAGCTGCCAAGTGGTAGAAGTGCAATATGTGCGACTGAAGGTAGTTCGCGCCTAATAAGAGGTTGCGGATGAGCCTTCCGTTATCAGTGATCTTATCGGCGATCCCGAAGGCACTGTCGAGACACAGGACGGATGCTGTGGCGTGAACCTGTGGACAGACACCGCAGATGCGCTGTGTCAATTGAGAGGCATCACGGGGATCTCTGCCGCGCAGGATGAGCTCGAAACCTCGAAACAGAGTGCCACTGCTCCTGGCATCTTTGACCTCGCCGTCTTCCACTACAGCTTCGATCTTGAGATGTCCTTCTATACGGGTGATGGGATCAATGGTTATCGTGGCCATGTCATCGTACCTATTCTTCTGCACCGATGTTGGGCAGGGCTTCGTCCGTGATCTTCTCGTAGACAGGTGCAACCACATCTGGGAAGGCGGGTTCCACGCATCCTATGCATGGCGCACCGCTGCCCACGCACCAATTCACTCCATGGTTCCAAAGGCGAGTGGGACAATCGGCGTGGGTCACGGGCCCCTTGCACCCCAATTCGTAGAGGCAGTATGGATCGCTGAGCTTCTTGGCGAATTTGCCTTCATCGAAGTATGCTCTTCGCGGACAATTCTCGTGTATCAGCTGCCCGTAGAATGCCTTGGGTCGCACATACTCGTCCAAGTCGCTCTCCTTGGGCAGCCCTTGCAGCAACACACTGGCTATGGTCCCGACAAACCAGTCAGGGTGAGGGGGACAGCCCGGAACGTTGATCAAGGGAGTAGGGATTCCCTCGGAGGAGAACACCTCCTCTACACTCACTGACTCTGTGGGATTGGGCGCCCCCGCTGGGATCCCTCCAAAGGCTGCACAGGTGCCCACGGCGACAACCGCCAGGGCGTCAGGGGCAAGAGATTTCACCCATGCATGCATAGGGATTCCCTTGCCGTTGTGCTCGCCGATCACACCATAGACGCCATCGGCTCCCAGGGGCACTGAGCCTTCCACCACCAGCAGATAGGCTCCACTCGCCTCGTCCCGCGTCCGCTCCAGTTCTGCGATCGCGGGATCGCCAACCCCAGCCATTATGGTGCTATGGAACCGCATATTGATATGCTTGCCGGGGATCATCTCGTCGACCAAGACATTCCTGGCGCTCGGACTCACGGAGTTGAGCAAGGACACGGAACAGCCGGTACATGCGCCTCCTTGGAGCCAGAGAAGAGGGTATTCCCTAGTTTCTGACCTTGGCATATGATAGATCTCTCGCTTTCGCCAGTGTCACTCTGTGCGGAGGTCCTCTCTCAGAAGTCTGCGCGGGCCGCCGTCTCGGCTGGTTGACCAGTCCTTGACGGGAATGATCTCTACCATTGCATCCAGTCGGCCTTGGGCCTTCAAGCGATCGTAGATCAGTTGCCAGGCGCAGGGAACCTCCGGGTCTATCTCGCACTCTCCGTTCTGCGAACCTCCGCAGGGCCCATTGAGCAGGCTCTTGGCACATCGGGCGATGGGACAAATGCCTGCTGTGCGGTGAAGGACGCATTCGCCACAGGCAGCGCAACGCTCGGTCCACAGACCATGCTCCTCCGGCAGCCCGAGAAAGGTGGTATTCACGGCTGGAGCTACGTTGGCCTCCGGGAAACGCTCCACAATCGCTTGGACGCCGATGCCGCAGGCCATGGATAGAACCAAATCATGATTGGCTATCTGATCCCCGATGACATCCAGAAACTCCCATTCGCACTGCCTTTGCACGGTGGCCTCGTCAAACGCCTTCTCCTGGCCGTTGATCTTGGTGGCCATGCGCAGGGCGGAAGCTAGGACGCCCACTTCCTTCTCGCCGCCTGCGAAGCAAACGGTAACACAGGTGCCGCATCCGAGAATGAGTATGCTCTCGCAGTCGGCGACAATCTCCTTGAGCTCTTCTAGGGGTTTTTGTTCACCTACGATCATGGTGCGCTTCCTCTTTCTCGTAGTGGGCTTGGGCCCAGTTCCCTGATTCGACCGGTCATCTCGGTCGTAATCTCCGCGAATTCTCGACCCATCGCCGAAGAGATGAAGTGCATCTCCAGGCGGTCGGCTCCCAGGCCAATCTCGTCCAGGAGACCTTTCACATATCTGACTCTGCGCTCTGCTCTTACATTACCTTCCAGGTAATGGCAGTCTCCGATTAGTCAACCAGCCACCATGACGCCGTCGGCTCCCTCCTCGAAGGCCTTGAGAACGTGCAGAGTGTCCAGCTTGCCAGTGCAAGGTAGCCGAATGACTTTGAGATTGGGTGGGTACTGAAGGCGGAGAGAACCCGCCAGATCCGCCGCGGCATAGGCGCAGTAGTGACAGCAGAAAGCGACGATTTCGGGTTCGAACTCGCTCATTCCCAACCTCCGATCAGGCGACGGGTAGCTCTTGGAGTAGTGCTCTCTCCTCCGCCGTTACCTGGGCATCGGTATAGTGCATCAATTGAATCGCTTTGGCCGGGCACTCGGCCGCACACGTGCCGCAACCCTGACAGGCCGCCATTTCGATCTGGGCCGCCCCCAGGATACCACCCGTGCCCATCAGAGACGGGTTGATTACTGGGACATTGTACGGGCAAACGCGGACACAGGTGAGGCAACCAGTGCACTTGTCATTGTCGACCACAGCCACTACTCCGCCCGCGCTTAGTGTTTCCTTGCTGAGTATCGTCGCTGCCCGCGCTGCCGCCGCCTGCGCCTGGACGATGGATTCCTCCAGGAACTTGGGATAATGAGCGGAGCCGGCCATGAACATACCCTCGGTGACGAAGTCCACCGGCCGCAGCTTGATATGTGCCTCCAAGAAGAAGTCATCCAGACTGCACGGTACCTTGAGAACGGACGCCAGTTCTCGCGCCCCCTCCGCAGCAACGACACCTGTATTGAGGATCAGGAGGTCCGGCTTGACAACCATCTCCTCTTCCAGAGCCCACTCCCAGAATCTCACCTCCAGATCACCAGCTCGGGTTACTTGCGGGAGCCTAGTATCATCATAGCGAGTGAAGATAACGCCCTTTTCGAGAGCCTCATGGTAGTGTCTCTCCTGGAAGCCGTAGGTTCTAATATCCCTGTATAGAATCTGGACGTTGGCGCTAGGGTTGAGTTGCTTGATCTTGAGAGCGTTCTTGACCGCCCCTGCACAGCAGACACGGCTACAATACTGGGTACCAGGGCCTACGCACAGGATCATGACCACATTCTGCAGCTTGGCTATCTCTTCCGGGGCTCCCGCCGCCCGCTGTTCAAACTCTTGCTGGGTGACCACCCGATCATCCTGACCGTAGAGGTACTCATCTCCCCGGTATTCTTGACCTCCAGTAGCCACAATGACTACGCCGTGCTCCACCGTTTTCTCAGAACCGTTGACTACTAGCCTCGACGTGAAGTTGCCGATGAAGCCCGATGTGGTTTTCAGGCTCGTTTCCTTGTGAACGGTGATGAGTCCGTGACCCTCGACTTGGCCAACCAGGTCTTGCAGGTAGGCTTGGGGGTCCAGGTCATCAAGGGTATAGTGAACGCGGCGCAAGTTCCCACCCAACTCCTCCGCGCGCTCAACCAGATGTACCGGAAAACCTTGCTCGGCCAAAGATAGAGCTGCGTTCATGCCAGCGACTCCGCCGCCGATGACCAAAGCGGAATGGTGCAAAGGCAGGTCGACCTTGTGCAGAGGCTCCAGAAGCGCTGCCCTGGCAACCGACATGCGCACCAACTCCTTGGCCTTTTCGGTGGCCTTGTCCCAGTCATGAGAATGCACCCACGAGCACTGATTGCGGATATTCGCCATCTCGAAGAGGTGCTCATTCAAGCCAGCCTGGCGAATGGTGTCCTGGAACATCGGCTCGTGGGTGTGAGGCGTGCAGGAGGCCACGACCACCCTATTGAGGTCATGCTCGGCGATACGCTCCTTGATCAGCTCAACGGAATCCTGTGAGCAGGTGTAAAGGTTGTCTTCGGCGTGGACTACATGGGGCAGGGTCTTCGCGTATTCCGCGACCGCAGGCACATCAAGGAAACCGCCAATGTTGGAACCACAGTGGCAGACAAAGACTCCTATGCGTGGCTCCTGTTGAGATACGTCGCGCTCTGGTGGATAGTCTCTACCTGCGGTCAGCGTTCCCCTGACTGCGGCTAGTAGGCTCTCCGCACCGCTCGCCGCCGCGCTGGCCTCCACCACCGTCTCTGGGATGTCTTTGGGTTCGACGAACGGACCACAGGCGAAGATTCCCGGCCGACTGCTCTCCAGGGGCTGGAATGCGGGTGTGCTGCAGAAGCCATACTCATCCAGCTCGATTCCCAGGTCCCACCCCAGCTTCCTGACCTCGGGTGACATCTCCATTCCGACGGACAGGACGACGAGATCGAAGCTCTCTTCCTGCAGCATTCCGTCATCAGTATAGTACCTCACGAGCAGGTTCTTTGAAGCAGGATCCTCTTTCAGCGCGGAGATACGACAGTAGGTGTACTTGATCCCGTAGTTCTCCTGGGCCTGGCGGTAGTAGTCGAGATATCCCTTTCCGAATGCTCTCATGTCCATCATGAAGACCTGGATCTCGGTGTCCGGCTCATGCTCGCAGGCCATGATCGCTTCTTTCGTGGCGTACATGCAACAGACTGATGAACAGTAGTCATGGGTCTGATCGCGAGATCCAATGCACTGGAGGAACGCTATCCTGCGCGGACGCTCGCCATCAGAGGGACGCTTCACGTGGCCTTCCGTCGGGCCGGACGCAGAGAGCAGTCGTTCAAACTGAATGCTGGTTACGACGTTCGGATACCTGCCCAGTCCAAACTCCTCCGAGAGTTCAGCGTTGTAGGCTTCGAACCCAGGAACCAGGATGACAGCGCCTACATCGATCTCCCTCATCTGCTCTGTGTCTTCGTGGTTCACCGCGCCAGCCTGACAGGTGTAGACGCAAGCCAGGCACTCGGAGCAGATGCCGCACTGCAAGCAACGCGCAGCCTCTTCCTGAGCCATCTCCTCTGTATAGCCCAGTTCCACCTCCTCGAAACTCAGTCTGCGCTCAGCGGCAGGTAATGCCGGCATCCCTAGGCGGCTCTGGCGAGAGAACTTCAGTTCCTGCATGCGTGCAGTGGCTTCTTCGGGAGCCATTTCGACGACCGGGAGCTCAGGCTTAAGTGGCGGTAGTCCCTCGCCGCTGAGATAGCGATGGATGGAATCCGCTGCGCGATGACCGTGAGCCACCGCTTCGATGACAAATGCTGTTCCGCTGATGGCATCCCCCCCGGCGAAGACTCCTGCACGTTCACACGCCAGTGTCTCGGGATCGGCGACGATGGTGCCCCAGGAAGTTGTGCCCACTTGACTGTCTTCGGGGATGAAGGAGAGGCCTGCTGCCTGCCCAATGGAGAAGATCACGTTGTCGATGGGGATCACGTGCTCGGTGCCAGGGATTGGCACGGGTCGGCGGCGCCCGCTTTCGTCGGGCTCGCCCAATTCCATCTCGATGCACTCGATGCCCGATACTCGCCCTTGTTCCTCCCCAAGGACTCGCACCGGGTTGGTAAGCCACTCGAAGCGGATGCCCTCTTCCTTGGCGGCCTCTAGCTCCTCGCGGCGGCACGGCATCTCGGCTTCGGAGCGGCGGTAGACGATGACAACCTCTTCCACTCCCACACGAAGGGCGGTGCGAGCTGCGTCTATGGCTACGTCACCACCCCCTACCACGCTCACCTTTCTTCCCAGTTTGACTTCTCGACCTAGTCTAACGTCGCGCAAGAATGCGATGCTGATCAGGGTACCATCCAGATCCGCGCCGGGGATGGCCATCTTCTTGCCTTCATGAGCCCCTACAGCCAAGAATATGGCGTCGTACCCCTCGTCTACCAGCTGCTGGAGGTTGTCTATGCGAGTATTGAGCCTTAGCTCCACCCCCAGGTCAAGAATATCGTCCACTTCGCGTTGGATCAATTCCGCCGGCAAACGGTACTCAGGAACGCCCACGCGGAGCATCCCACCCGCCACCGGCAGGGCTTCGAAGACCGTAGCGCCGTAGCCCAGCTTGACCAGGTCTTGGGCGGCTGCAAGACCGGCAGGCCCGGCGCCTACGATTGCGATTCGCTCCCGACGCGTGCGTGGCACAGGTTCCACCGTTTCCCGTGGCTTGGAGTAGACCTGGTCGGTCACAAAGCGTTTCAGTGAGGCGATGGCGACGGGCTCATCTATCAAGCCGCGGTTGCACGCATCCTCGCACCGGTGATTGCAGATGCGGCCACAAATGGCGGGGAAGGGATTGTCTTCTTTGATGACTCGCAAAGCTTCGTCGTACCGCCCTTCCCTTGTGAGTGCGATGTATCCCTGGGCGCGCTGTCCAGTCGGGCAGGCGTCGCGGCAGGGGGCAATACCTTGCTTCTCAATGGCGAAGGCGTGAGGGATCGCCTGCGGATAGAGGCGGTGAGCGGCATGCCATGTTGTCAGCCCCTCCTCATACTCATTAGGCAGGAGGATGGGACAGACGCTCGCACAATCGCCGCAGCCTGTACACTTCTCTAAATCAACATACCGGGGTTTGATCTTCAGCCGGGCGGTGAAGTTGCCAGCTTCACCATCCACAGCAAGAACCTCTGTGTTGGTCAAGATGTCGATATTGATGTGACGGCCGACGTCCACCATCTTGGGAGACATGATACACATGGCGCAGTCGTTGGTGGGAAAAGTCTTGTCCAGCTGCGCCATATGCCCCCCGATGGCACTCTTGCTCTCCACCAGGTAGACCTTGATGCCCGCTTCAGCCAGATCAAGGGCAGCTTGCATGCCACCAATACCGCCGCCGACGACCAGCACCGCGCCAATATGCTCACTGTTCGACTTCTTGCTCGACATGCGGCCTTCGCTCCTCTTCCAAATGGAGGTCTCACACCAATAGCGATTCCAAGGAGGTGGTCCTAAATCTGTAAGTACCCATCAGCGTAGATGATCTTGTTCTGCAAGATCTGTACAGTCTTGAAGATGGCGGCCTGTTCTGGATCTTGCATGTCAACAGCGTCAACACCCAGATCCTCCATGGCAGCTGTGGCATCGTAAAGGCTTAGCAGCAGCTGACCAACCGGCGTGCTACTATCTCGCTCCTCGACAATGCGCACCCATTCCTTCAGTCGTTCGTCCCTCGCGTCCACGATAGCCGCGTCCAGGCCGGCGGCCAGCAGCATCACTGCGTAGGTAGAATTGATGAGACTGCGGTTCTCCTTAGGTACGCCATTGGATACGTTGGACAGGCCCGCCAATGTAAGCGGTGGGGGATCTGATATCTGCTTCAAGAAGCGGATGGTTTCGATCGCCTCGGGACAGTACTCCTGCATCCCACTGACGGTGAGGATCAGGGGATCCATGAGGACCTGATCCATGGGGATGCCCAATTCCATGATGCGCGGCATCAAATGCTCCATGGCGATGGCCACTCTCTTGTCCGCCTCAACGGGGATGCTCTTGGCCATGGTCAGTGCTATCAGTTTGGCGTTGTGCTTGGCCGCGACGGGAGGCACGTCTCGCAAGCGATCCGGGTCCGCCGACGTAGAATTGACGATGGCTTGCTGCTTGACTCTCTTGAGACCAGCTTCCATGGCTGCCAGGTTCGTGGTGTCGAGACAAAGAGGAACATCGACGACCTCCTGAATCGTGTCCACCATCCACTCCATGACTTCCGGTCCCTTCTTCTTCTGAGGACCGATGTTCACCTCCAGCGCGTCAGCCCCGGCCTCCACCTGGGCGACAGCCAACTCCTGGATCGGGTCCTTGTTTCTTTGTTCGATGGCCTTTCTCACTTTGGTGGAGATAACCTGGATCTCTTCGCCAATCTTGAACATGTTTCTCCTCCTTATGCTTCTGGATGATGCGAAGCTGCTACGAGCAAAGAAGGCTCGCCGTCCCCCCGATGGGGTGGTATGTCAGCAAAGGTTCCTGGAGGCCAACGCCAATTCGCAGCCGCGCTACTGCTTCTCACTCGACCTTGGGCCCCGATGAAGCACAAACCAGCGGACTTGCGATCACGCTGTCGGGACTGTTGGCTTCACGAGAGAGGACTCGGTCCTGGAGCACCTGGCGCCAGGTTACTTCTCCCACAGTTTCATGAAGGCTGGAAGGTCTACGGCTTCCCGAGGTCCCACGAGAATCTCCCAGCCACTCAGCTCATCCTCCAGTTCTCCAGAGAGGACCGACACTGCCCCAGGGATAATCAGCTTCGTATGGCTTATCTTGTCAGCGATGCCGGAAGTCTTCACCGTCGTCGCGATCTTATCCGCATCGAATTTGCCCGCCGCCCAGCCGGTGAGCACAGACAGACCCTCAGAATCGGCGATAAGAAGCCATGCTGGCATACCCGTCCCTTCGACCTCGTTGGCGACGGAGAAATAGGTGATCGAGAAGTTGGTGGTGATCATCAGTTGGTCATCAGGCCCTGGCTCGTTGATCTCATAAACCCCTGGAGTGACCTGTACGGGTTGCCGCGGATCAGTATAGATGTTCTGTCGTAAGGCCAGCATGGGATAGGCTACGGCCGGTTCGAAGTGATCCATGACGATGAGTGAGGCGTACTTGGCTACGTGCTGGGTGGCAAGCATGGATTCCTCTGCCGAGGACTCGGCGCCTTCCCCGGGGAAGGTGATCACGGGGTATCCCAGCAGGCGATCTGGCTTGGCATCGAGAGCAAGACGCCTGATCTCGGTCAGAACGTTCAATGAGTCGTGGAAATCTCTTGTTTGTGGGTCGAGTACGATGTCCTCGACTCCGCTGTCTCTAACACTCTTCACCAATTCTGCGAGCGACTCCAGTCCCTCAGCTCGAACAGCCAAGGGTGCGCCACGCTCCTTCGCCAACTCGGCCATGGCTTGCCAGTTGTCTCCATTGGCTGCATAGATCAGCGGTGTCGTGCCCTGCACTTCCGCCAGGCCGGCTCTTGTCACCTCGGGGTTGTCGGCCATCAAGATCAGCGGCTTCGAGGTCCTGGCATGTACAGCCCTGGAATACTCGGCAAACTTTGCGGGGTCTCCGGACGCGCTTTCAACGGCTATACCATCCAAACCGAGTACCATGCCTACGTAGTCAACGGAGTAGCCATCAACCTGGGCCACCAACTCCTCGACCTCCGCGAGAGGTTGGGTATCCCTCACGCGCACGAGAATACCCGGCATGTGGAAGAAACTCTTGTCATGTCGGTACAGTTCGGTCTCGTTGCCCACCTCGATCTTGTGCTCGTCATTGCCTACGGCAACAAGCCGGATGGGTGGTGCCGCGGCCGACTCCAGTGCGGCCTTGGCCTCGTCGCTAACGTGGGGGCACGCGGCCAGTTCCGCCTGCTTCGCGGCCAACTTCATCGCGAATGCAAGGCAGGTCGGGAATCCGCAGTCTTTGCAGTTCGTCTTCGGCAGTAGTTTGTAGATCTCCAACCCTGTCAGGGCCATGACTTATTCCCCCTTGGTCCACAGCTTGTTGATCAGGTCTTTGATACGGCGCACCGACTCAGGATGACGAAGGACCACGATATCCGCCCCAGAGTGAATAAGGGTCGTGGCCGTCAGAGTCTCCCACGTAATTGCACGCTCTTCCCAGTCACCCCATTCCGCAGGAACATCCTCGCCAACCTTGGCCTCCTTCATCCGCCAGGCTTCCTCTCCTGGTGTCACCAGCATGGGCTGCTGAGTCATGCTATCCCCCTGGAGGGCAGCGAGTCTGAGCCGCTCCATGGCTGAATAGCCATACTCCACACCGTAGCCTAGCGCTGCCGTGGTGGGGTCCATGATTACTCGGTCCAACCGCAGCCCGACATCACTGATGAGTATGTTCAGCTGCTTGGCCAGGTTCACATCCATCGCTGTGCGGCCGTTCACCAGATGTCCGTGGGCCAGGGCGGCGGCTACTATAGTTTTGTAGTTCTTGTCATCACACACTCCGAGGACGATGCGCTCTCCAGTGGCTTCCTCAGCGACGGCCACGAGGAGCTCGATATCTTTGTCTGTCTGGCCTGGACCAAAGACAATGAGCGGCAACGTGGTAGCGTCCAGGACCTTTCTCACCGCCGTCCTAGCTTGCTCAACTGTCGTTTCATTGCCGTTCGCATCAGTGAGATTGATCTTCAAGAGCACGAGGTCCACATCAAGACCCTCCACTGCCGCGGCCCAGGTGGCTGGGTCGTCCATGGCCTCTCCCCAGACGTCCATCAGGACAGGGGACCAATCGCTGGGCCTGCGGTCCTGGATCTCAACGGCGATGCGCGGAGGATTTGGCATGGGGGCCTCGAAATCGAGAAAGGGCAGTGTGGTTTCACCGCCCACGATTACGGTCTTGCTGCGGGTACCGCCCTCGGCCTCGGTAGCACCCAGGACGACTTCTCTTACCTGTCCCGTCCACTTCTTCTTCGGGATCTCCACCGCAACAGCCATGATTGCTACTCCTTCCAAGTCTACTCTACCGCTCCCCGCCTGCTCCGCGGGGTTTCGATCGGGGTGGTCTACCGTGCACGGTAGACCACCCCTAGTGACCTTGTTACAATATCGGATCCATCTTCGGGGCCGGGTGGTCATGCTCCTCAAGCCAGGACAGCAACTCATCGACCGTTTCCACATTGCGTTCATCGGCTATGCGATCAATGAGGTCAGGAAGGCCTTCCCTCTCGGCCACCTCGGCAAACTCCTCAGGCATACTCTCCTTGAGGAAGGAGGACATCCATACCACGCGCTTGAATCCACCGTCCGCAGAGATGAATTTGGGACTGGTGAGGTAGTACTTGCCCACGCCCATAGCACCGGGTGTCTGCAATCCGCCGCCAAACATCCCGGCCATGGTAGAGAAGGTCATGCCCCCGGGGGTCATGCTCGGATCCTCGCGCGACACTATCATCACGCCATTGGCCTCAGGGATAACGAGGACCATACACTCGAAGCAGCCGCACGCAGTCATGGGATCGGTCATGATGGAGTACATGGTGACGTGCTCCACAGTCTGGTTGGAGTGCGAATGCACGAACTCCTCGGGCCCGCTCCAGCGCCCTACCTGTGGATCCAGCAAGTCGCCCTTGGCGATAGGCTGATTGGGACCTGTGGGATTGATCTGGTGGGCCGCTTTGCAGTCCAGCCAGTTGTAGGCCCCGCACAGCCCCAGGCGTTGCGGTGAAATGACGCACACATGGGTGGGGGCGAACGACTGGCAGAGAGTGCAGGAGTAGAACTCGTCCACACCTTCATCCGTCAGGCCTGCCACCCGTACGTTGCGCTCGCTGTACGCCTCACGAGCCAACTCGATCCACTTCTTCATCTCCTCGGGGTCGGTGATGAGCTTGACCTGGGCCTTGTCCACAATGCTGTTCCAAGGTTCGCCCTTGAAACGGGCATACAGGATCTCGCCGAAGTGCTTCAACCTGAAGCCCTTCTCCGCCGCCGTCTTGTTGATGCGTATCCACGCGATGTCTCGCTGTCCGATGTGTTGGACACCCGATGCGGCGTTGAGGAAGTAATGTATCTGGCGCTCCAGGACGGGCTCGAAGTCCTTCTGCATCTTGCGGCCGCCCACCTCGATCACGATGCCCACGTCCATGGCCCCTGCTTCCTCGACATCGTCGAAGTCGGGTCCTATCAGCTCGATCTTGCCATCCTCGATCTCATCCGGATCCACCATGCGGAGATACTCAAAAGCACGCGATTTCTTGCCGCCGAACTCGATCCGCATGTCATCCTTGCGGACCCGCTCTCCCTCGAAAGCCGAGCCGTAGGGCACCGGGATGGGGATTTCGGCTATCTTGACTTTGACTCCCCGGACCTCGATACACTTCTGGATGAGTTTCTCGGCGCGCTCCAAGTCATCCTTGCCGTCTATGTCGTCGAAGGGCATGGAGATAACGTGTTCAAACTCAGTCACGCCGGTGGGCCGCACCTCAGGTATCACGGTGTCTGCTATGGCCGGGAAACCGTAGTTGATGGCCCCGGCGGCGGTGGCATACTTGAGATCATCGATCTCGCCCAGAGCCAGCGCCATGGCGAAGACACGGAACTTGTTGTAGATGAGATTCTCTCTGGCCTGGCCGGGCTTCAGGCCCCCGAACGTGAGTCCCGAACGGGTGGCAAAGCCCAGAGGATAGATGGTGCTGATGGTGTCGGTGCCGAAGGGGATGATGTAGGTGTCATAACCCATCTCCACCCCCTCCTCGAGCAACTGATGAATGATGCTGCGGCCATTCACATTGCCGCTGAGGAACACCAAGATGTTGCGTCGCTGAAGCTCCCGCACGAGTTGCACAGCGACCTCATTGGACTTGGCGCAGCCTATTAGCGCGCAGAAGCCAGGCATGCGGCCATCCACCAGTTGAATGCCCCAGGCCCGGAGCTGAACGTCATCGATGGGGCCGTTGCAGTACCCCTCTCCACCAGCGGTGACAAGCTGGGAATAGCCATCCAGTCTTTCCGGCTGCTCCCCGAGCGCGTATTTGATGCCCATGATGGCTTCCTCGGCGAAGAGGGTGGCGACGCCACAATCCAGGGCCTCACCCAGGTATGGAGTCCACAACTTGCCCCTGGGCACCGGGTGAAGCAGCTTTCTGGCGTGGTCGATAACGGGTGGCAGATCCCGCAGCTTGGAGACCTCCATGGCTGTGAAGCCATAGATGACCGGTAGGTAGTACGCCGTGTTGGGGAACTGCACCGGAGCGTCGGGTCCTTTCTCCGCCAGGGCCTTCTGCAGCAATGCCTCCGCTTCCTCGACGATGCTATTAGCGCCACGAATGGCGGCGCCAGCTATGTACCTCGACATTTGTGTCTATCCTCCTTACGCCTCTTCAACGGCCACGCCAGCCATGCTATACGGACTGACTTCGACGCCCTCTTGTCGGGCCTTCAGCCAGGCATTGAAACGACGATCTCCGCTCTCTCCGAAGCGCGCTGGATCGTACTCGGGCAAGCCGAGGGCTGCTCGTTTCTTGTCTATGTGGTCCAGCGACTTCTTCACGATCGTCTTGGGATCCGGCTCGAACTCCAGCTTGCCGCCAACCTTCTCCTCCCAGCGGCTGTTGATGAGGTCGGTCACCGCTTCGCTGCCCTCGACGGGGGACTTGACGCCGAAGATGACATAGGCTCCCGAGGCAACGAAGTAGGTCCCGATGGCCAGGGCCTTTTCGCTCATCCATTCCGGGGCGATGCCCACGCCGGGGATGTCGGAGATGTCTTCGCCGAGGCCGCCCTCGGTAGCCATCTCGGACAGCACCGTCAAGATGCGGCTATTGTCCACACAAGAGCCCATGTGTAGGACCGGCGGTATTCCCACTGCCTCACAAATCTCTCGCAGGCCAGGCCCGGCGTGCTTGAGGGCTTCGCCCTGGAGCAGGCCGTACTTGGCGTTGCAGAGTGCCCCGCAGCCAGTCTGAACGACCAGTACATCGTTCTTCAGGAACTCCTTGACGATGTCGAAATGGGCCTCGTCTTGAACCGCGCGTGGGTTATTGCATCCCACCACCCCGGCCACCCCTCGCAGACGCCCAGCCATTATGGCATCGTTGAGAGGGCGCAGCGAACCGCGATAGTAGCCGCCCAGCATGTATCTGATGTATTCGTGGGAGAAACCGGGCACCATATTCTCGTGTACGTCGGGGATGTACGTGGCACCACGGTTCGAGAAGTTGTCAACGCCGGTCTTGACTATATCCCGGGCAATCTCGGGCGCACGGTGCTCGTCAAACTCCATGTGCAATGCGCCGGTGATCATCGCCTTGGGCGAAGTGGTAATCAGCTTGGTGTGAAAGTTCTCTGCCACTTGCTGTAGACCCTGGAAAACGCACTGAACGTCCACCACCATGGCCTCCACGGCGCCGGTGAGCACAGCCAACTCCTGGTGCAGGAAATTGCCGGCTGCGGGAACGCCCTGCCTCATCAAGGTCTCGTTGGACGTGCAGCAGATACCGGCCAGGGTGATTCCGTTGGCGCCCTTGGACTTGGCGTATTCGATCATCTCGGGGTCCCTGGCCGCGGCCACAACCATCTCCGACAGAGTTGGTTCATGTCCGTGGATGACTATGTTGACCTCGTCCTCTTTCAGAACACCGAGATTCACCTGCGTGACCAGCGGGCTGGGCGTGCCGAAAAGAATATCGGAGATGTCTGTGGCGAGCATGGAACCTCCCCAGCCATCCCCAAGAGCGGCGCGCATACCTTGATCGAGAATGTGCTCTGGGTCCTGATCGTTACCCACAACCGTGCGGTGTAGGATTTCCACTATCTCTCGATCGATGCCTCGAGGCGCGATGCCCAAATCCTTCCAGATTTCCTGGCGCTTCCTGGGTGCTCGCGCGAGGTATGTAAGCTCTCCACTCTGTTTACCGAACTGGGCGAGCGCCTTCTCTGCCACGTCGACGGCTATCTCTTCTTTGGTGCGGTCGCCGATCTCGACACCCAAGTCAATAGCGACTTCTCTCAACTTGAACTCATCTCTGATCTGGTACCCCGGGGCTTCGCCCGTAGCTGCTCCGTGGAGGACGAAGGCCATATCTCGCCCATGATCCGAGTGAGCGGCAGATCCAGCAGCTATGGCCCGGGCCAGGTTTCTGGCAGCCACCGTCTCGACCGTGGCTCCACATATGCCCACCTGGCCTTCTTTGGTGAGTCGACACGGCCCCATGGCGCAGTTCTTGCAGCATATGCCCTTGGCGCCAATGGGACACGGCTTCAACTCGTCGACGCGGTCGAAAGCTGTGTCAATGCCCATCTCCGCAGCTTTGTCCAGCATGGCCTCCGCTGCAGGATCAATGGTCTTCTTGGTCTCTGCCATTTGGTGCTCCTCTCAGTGGTTGCGTCATCAAATGCAGTAGAGCAGAGGGTGGGTGCAGCAAGCAGCCCATCTCTCGCAACTCTAGTAAAGGCGAAAGTCTCCGGACATCTCAAGGTCGGCTTCGTCGGTCTTGATAGAACGCGGGGCGCACTCGTACCAGGACGGATCGCCCAGGTGCGAGGGTTCCTCCTCTACCGGCTTTTGCTCCCCCACCGGATAGCCAGCTTTCTGAAGAGCTTCCGTAAGGGCTTTCTTGGTTACCTTCTGTGTATGCTTGACGGTGACTTGCTTGAAAGCGGCGCTGGCCTGGATGTCCTGCACGCCTGGCAAGCCGCCGAGCACTTCTCGTACCGCCACCACGTGGTGATCGGCGTACATGGAAGGTACCGGCAAAGTTGAGACAGCCATGGTTCTTTTCACCCCCTTGCAAAGTTGACCTGTTCACTCCTATTTACAATGATACCACGCTTTGCCGCCTACTGCAAGAAGGAATCGAACCCCTCAAGCGGGGTAGGGGGGCGAACCGATAGCGATCAGTTCGCCCCCTGGAGTTCCCAAATCTATACGCAGTGTCGATGCTCGAGACACGCGGCGGCCGCCATGCCAGCCCGCATCCTAGAACAGGCCTAGGGTCTTCCCCGTCTCATCAATGTCCACATCAAAGAACACGGGGCGAGACGGCAGGCCGGGCATGGTGCGCATCTCCCCACAGAGCGGGTACAGGAAGCCTGCACCTATCGAGGCTCTGATGTCGCGAATGGGCAAGTTGTAGTTCTTAGGCACCCCCTTCCACGCTGGGTCGTGGGACAGGGAGAGGTGCGTCTTGGCCATGTTGAGCGGCAGTTTGTCATAACCTAGCTTGGTGTAGAGCCTGACCTTGGCCTCCGCCTCAGCCGTGTAGTCCGCCCCGTCGGCTCCATACACCTTGGTGGCGATGGTTTCTATCTTGTCCTTGATGGGGATGTCCAGAGGATAGAGGAACTGGAACTTGTTGGGCTTCTCGCAAGCTTTGACCACGGCCTCGGCCAGTGCAGCACCACCCTCGCCACCCTTGGCCCAGACATTGCTCTCCACCGAGTCCTCCGCGCCGCCATCTAGGGCAGCTTGTCGGACCATCTCGATTTCGGCATCAGTATCGGCGGTGAATCGGTTGACCGCGACAACCACGGGAACACCATACTGCTTGGCGATATTGATGTTGGCCTTTAGATTGTCCAGCCCCTTCTCCAGGAGTTCCAGGTTCTCTTCCTGGTACGCAGCGTCCAGGGGCCTGCCAGCCACGACCTTCGGCCCGCCTCCATGCATCTTCAGCGCCCTGATGGTAGCAGCCATGACCACGCAGTTGGGGATAAGCCCACTGTAACGGCACTTGATGTCGAAGAACTTCTCCATCCCGCAGTCAGCGCCGAAGCCGGACTCCGTGACGAGATAGCCGTCGGACACCATCTTGAGGCCGATGATGTCGGCGATGATGGAGGAGTTGCCATGCGCGATGTTAGCGAAGGGGCCAGCATGCACCATGGCGGCGCTATTCTCCAACGTCTGCATCAGGTTGGGCATGAGGGCCTCTTTCATGAGCACCGTCATCGCGCCAGCAACGCCCAGGTCCTCCGCGGTCACGGGGTTCCTGTTCTTGTCTGTGCCGATGACGATTCGGCCCAGGCGCTCCCGCAAGTCCTTCAGCCCCGTGGTCAGGGCCAGGATTGCCATCACTTCGGAAGCGACCGTGATGTCGAACCCTGACTGGCGAGGGCGTCCATCCCACTTGGTTCCCAGACCCACGATCACATTTCGAAGGGCTCGGTCGTTGACGTCCACCACGCGGTTCCAAGTGATGCTGTAGGGGTCGATGTCCAATCGCTTCAAGCCCATCCCGGCAAGTCGGTCGTCGCTCAGCCAGTCCTCATGCATGATCCTGGCATCTATGGCGGCCGCGAGCAGGTTGTGTGCGGCGCCCACCGCATGGATGTCGCCCGTCAGATGAAGGTTGAAATCCTCCATCGGCACGATCTGGGAGTAGCCGCCTCCGGCTGCACCACCCTTGATACCGAAGGTGGGACCCTGTGACGGTTGCCGGATGACGGTGAGCACCCTCTTGCCGATGTAGTTCAGGCCCTGGCTCACGCCAATGGTAGTCACGGTCTTTCCCTCGCCCAGAGGGGTTGGGGTAATGGCCGTGACATCTACGTACTTGCCATTAGGGCGATCCTTGAATCTCTCAAGGACGTCCAGATGGATTTTGGCCTTGTATTTGCCGAATAGGTCCAGGTCGTCTTCGGTCAAGCCCAACATTTCGGCAATCTCTAGTATGGGCTTCAGCTTCGCCGCTTGGGCGATCTCCAGATCAGACGGTACTTTTGCCATCACCTACCTCCTTGTGTTTTTTTGATCTGCCACAGGCCCCACGCGGGGCGCCAGCAAATCGAGGCAATGGACTACTAGAGCCATTGCCTCGACATTGGTGACGAATCATATGCGTTTCCAAGTAGATGAAGGGTTCTTCTGTTGTCATATTCTCGGGGCAACGTCACCTACCACCCTCCAAGTCTTGGCATTATCGCGGATTATAGTGCAGTTACGGAAGTTTGTCAAGATGAATGCGTCCGTTCTTTCAGTGACATGTTTCGCATGAGAATCTCCCAGCATCGCGACGCGACTAGTGGGAAGAAGGGCCGCCATGCTTGGCGACAGCCTCCAAGATGCGATCCAGACACTTGGGCAGGGACGTTGTCAACTCTGCGGGTGAGAAGCATAGCAGCGTCCAGCCACGTGCAGCCAAATCGTAGTCGTCTATACGAGGTTGTTCTCGCACAATGCTGACGTTCTCGACCGGAGTCTTAGCCTCCAAAAGAACCGCTATTCTTCCCCGAGCGCAAAAGAGGGCGATGTCTATCTGACAGTATTCGTCCTCTTCCTTCAGAGCATAGTAGCGTTCCCCGTTGATACCGTTCTCCTTGAAGGCCTGCCACAGCCTCTCCTCTACTGCGCTACCCAACCACAAGTCATTGATCTCCTGTGCCTGAAGCAGCCGTCCCAGCGTGGTAGGAATGAAGGTAATCCGTCGCAAGCGATGACTCGGAATGGGACGAGGCAGAGTCCGGAGAGAGCCGATTTCGAGCTTGTAGTACAAGTGGCCTGCCCGCGGATGATCTGCTTCATCGGGGAGAAGAGACTTTCTGGATACGATGCGATAGCGCCTGATGGGGGCAAAGTACTTGATCATCCAGTGCTCTTCGTCAAAGGCCTTGGTCTGATAGAAGGCTAGGAAGTCGGCTCCCACCTGCGAGGGCCCACGCTCATAGGGAATGCGATACCAGCCTTCGTCGCGGGCGATGAGGAAGTCGCGGCGATTGTTCATCACAGCCACGAGCACACGCGGCTCGTCTAAGGTCAGATCGTCTTCGTCTAGCATCATCTAGTTTGACTCCACTTCCGGGGCCAAGCGAGCCACCTGCTCGCGAAGGCGCAGGACGGCCAGGTCCTTGGCCTTCGCTTCCAGCATTACGTCGAATGTTGGTAGGCTCTCGTTCTTGGCCGACCTGATGAAGTTGATGAACTGGAAAGGATCGACGAAATCAGCGTGTTCGGAGGAGCGTGGTGCTCGAAGCGCCACGCTGATCTCCTCGCTCTGGACACTCGGCCCCTCAACTAGATGCATGGCGGTACGGGGAGAACTGAAATGGACCTTGGGCTTGACTTCCGTTGGCCAGGTACGCAGGCATCGCTCCAGGGCGTCCGTGAGGCTCATGTCTTCGGGATTGTAGTTCTGGAAGTGCAAGTAGTCGAACACCAACGGCACCCCAGTCTCCTGATGAATCAGGGCGATGTCGCCGACTGAGAAGCGAGCGTCGTCATTCTCGACCACCAGTCGCTGGCGGACGAACTCGGGGAGGCGTTGGTATTGCTGTATGAATCGCTTGAGGGAGGCTTCTTTGTCACCGTAGACTCCGCCCACGTGTGTGACTACAACAGCCTCTGGTCCCAGGCCCATGCTGTGGAGGATCCTTGCTTGAACTCTGACCTGCTCGGCGCTCTGATCAGCAATCGATTCATCGAGGGCGTTCAGGACGGTGGAGAGGGACACGTGGAACGAGAGACGTAGCCTGCTCTTCCTGGCCAAATCGCCAACGATGGCGAGTTCCTTGGCACACTCGTCGATTTGGTTGTGGAACTGTGGCATCTCAGGGTGGGCTGCGTAGGGTGCGAGATCAGACGCCATGCGGTACATGTAGATGCTTTGCCTGCCCAGATAGACGAAGATGTCGCGGAGGTAGGCCAGACTGACGCTGAGATGCGGGTGGTTCTGCCAGCGCCTGGAGTCATGGGATTTCAAGCCAGGCTGGCCAAGTACTTTGACCGGGAATCCAAGACGCATCGCCCTCGTCGTGCGGGGTCAGCAGACGGCTGACTTGTTTCCCACATTGTAGGTGAGCTTGCGGCAGAAGGCAACACCATAAGGGCGAGCCAAGGGTTGCCCGTGGCTGCGGAGTGCTATATAATAGGCCTGACGGCACCCAGATACTGCGGAAAGGCGCCTACACAATGGTCGCAGCTAATGGGGATCGGACTACTGGCCAACACGATTCGGTGCCGAAGGAGCTGAAATGAGCGAGGAATCGCAGAGTGCCAAGACGCCAGCTGGTGGTCCTTTGAGCAAGCCTCTGTCTGTTGATGATCTGGGCGTGTCGAGGGGTGTTTTGGTTGATCTGGCTCTCAAGATCCTGTACTTCGACCGCGAGATGGCCGGGAGCGAGATAGCCAGCAGGATGAGGACGCCATTACCCGTCGCGGTGGATCTCATGGACATGCTGCGCAAAGAGAAACTCTGCACAGTAAAGGGAAGCGACAGTGGCGTTGTGCCGGTGTATCGGTATGGCATCACCGAGGCGGGTGTAGCCAGGGCGCGCGAGGCCCTCTCGCGGAACGAATACGTAGGACCCGCCCCGGTTGCTTTGGATGCCTACGTGGAGATCGTCCAGCGACAGAGTGTGGGAATGGCCTGTTCGGTGATCAGGCGTGGCGATCTCGAGCGGGTTTTGGACGAGGTGGTCGTGAGTCCGTCGGTGCTTGCTCAGCTGGGTCCCGCCCTCAACTCTGGTCAGCCGATCCTGTTATATGGGGCTCCGGGCAATGGCAAGACCTACATTGCGCAAAACTTAGTCACCCTGGTGCTCGGTAGCATCTTTGTGCCCTACGCCTGTGAGGTCGAGGGGCAGCTGATAAAGGTGTTCGACCCTGAGTATCACTACCCGGTGAATGGAGGAGCGGAAGGCAGAGACGTTGAGAGGGACAATCGCTGGGCTCTGTGCAAGCGCCCGGTGGTGATGGTTGGAGGAGAGTTGACTTTGACCTCCCTCGGCTTGGTCTTCGATCCCATCTCCAAGTGCCACGAGGCTTCTCTACAGATGAAAGCGAACGGTGGTATATTCTTCATAGACGATTTTGGCAGGCAGTTGCTGCTGCCTGAGGAACTCTTGAATCGGTGGATAGTCCCCTTGGAGGGTCAGGTGGACTACTTGGCACTGCACACGGGCAAGCAGGTGCAGATCCCCTTCGATTCACTGGTGATATTCTCGACCAATCTGGATCCTAACACACTGGACGAAGCGTTCCTGCGGCGGATTCCTCATAAGATCATGATCCCCAACCCGAATCTCTACGAATACTTCGCACTGTTCCAGAGGGTCTGTGAGGCTAAGGGAGTCGAGTTCGCCAAGGATGGGTTCTCGTACCTCGTGGAGAGGTACTATGGGCAGGCGAATAGGCCGCTCAGGGCGTGCCATCCTCGTGACCTGGTGGATCAGATCGTGACCATCGCTCGATACAACGACGAAGAACCAGTCTTGAGCGAGAAACTCATTGACCAGGCTTGCAACAACTACTTCGTGCAGAAGCCGGCCGAGGGCTTTGACGTGCAGTAGTCCGCCCGGAATGGGTCGTCTTCGGTGGAAAAAGGGCGACGTCTAGGGTGGAGATGATGGAAGCAGGAGGGGCCACTTGTCCCGTTTCGGACAGTGGCCCCTCTTGGAGATGAGCGGGATGCGGGATAGCGACAGCGTCCTCACCGAGCGAGAGCTGGAGATAGTGCGCGCCGTGGCGACCGGCGCCACCAACCAGCAGATCGCCCAGGAGCTAGTGATCAGCGTCAACACCGTGAAGGTTCACCTCAAGAACATCTTCGCCAAGCTGGACATCCAGTCGCGCACGGAAGTGGCACTGTATGCCGTGAGCCAGGGTTGGATCGAAGTGGAGAGGCCAATCCCCGGAGCCGAAGAGGCTGTTGAGGCTGTTCCGGAAGGCGAGCGGCTTGGCAGGCAGCCCATCTCTTTGGCCAAACGGGTCTACTTCCTCGCTGCAGCCGTCCTCGCTGCGCTGCTGGTGTTTCTTCCTGAGGTACGGAGACAGCCGGCCTCCACTGCCTCCAGTGAGTTCGCTGACGTCGGCGGCAGCACTGAACTGGGTGGCCCTGCTCTGGAATTCGAGCGCTGGAATGCCATGGCGGCCATGCCCACGGCTAGAAGCCGTCTTGCGGTAGCCTATTCCGAGGGGAAGATATACACCATCGGCGGAGACACCGTGGATGGTGCCACGGGGATTGTGGAGGAGTTCGATACATCGGTCAACGGCTGGCGAGTCAAGAGCCCGAAGCCTATTCCGGTGCACAACATCGGTGCCGCAGCTATAGGCGGCAAGGTCTTCGTGCCGGGTGGCTACACGCCGGATGGGGAAGTGATCGCCGACCTGGAGATCTATGACCCCAGTGAGGATTCCTGGGGACGTGGAGCGCCGCTTCCAACTCCTCTGTGCGCCTACGCCATCGCCACTGTTGGAGATAGGCTATACGTCTTCGGCGGATGGGATGGCTCTGTTTATGTCGCTTCTACATTCGAGTACGATACCGTCAGCGGCTCTTGGCTAGAGAGGAGCCCCATGCCCACGGCTCGCGGGTTCGCCGGTGCAGTGGCGCTGGAGGGCAAGATCTATGTGGCAGGCGGCTACGATGGTCGGGACGAGTTCGCCACAGTAGAGGAGTATGATCCAACTCTGGAAGGAGTGGGCGAGCCGTGGAGGGCGAGGTCGCCCATGATGATGCGCCGCGGTGGCCTGGGTCTGGCTGCCATCGCTGGCAGCCTGTACGCCATAGGCGGGGGATGGAACGGCTATCTGGCGTACAACGAGAGGTATGACCCGAGAACTGATGGATGGTCCACCATCGAGACGCCGGTATTCGGGGAATGGCGCAATCTGGGAGTGGTGAACACCGAGACCAAGATCTACGCGATAGGGGGGTGGAACGGCGACTTCTTGAACCTGAACCAGGAGTACCGGGCTCTGTTCACCTATTACCTGCCAGAGGTACCGTAGGCAGGCACGGTTCGCTTTGCCAGCCAATTGGCTCAAGGTCGTGGTCACCGGTAGCAGGGCGTCGGGTTGGAAACGCGATGCCAAGAGTGAAGGGAAAGATGCTGGAAGTGTGTTTCGTAACCAGCCTTGGCCAGTTTCGCAGTTGGCGCCGCCCGATTGAAGTGCTGAGCCGTGCATCCTGAGTAGGCTCCCGAGGAGCCGTATCGAAGGACGAAGCGGCGTACTTGTGCTGAGCCCAGTCGAACCATCGAAGCCAAGCGATCCAGTGGCTGGCGGAGCTGCAATCACCTTGTGTGTGTCTGACAGCGCTTGCTCAACACCCTGCATCTCAACGGTTTGACAGAACGGAAAGAGGGCTGTATAATTGGAAATTGAGGCCCGCTAGCTCAATTTGGCAGAGCAGCTGACTCTTAATCAGTAGGTTCCAGGTTCGAGTCCTGGGCGGGTCATGGGGCCACCCCCAAGGGGTGGCTCTTTCGTGTTCTAGAGTGAGGTGGCGAGAGGGCGAGCCTGTCCTGCACTCGGTGCTCAGATAGACTAGGGCTGCTATCTCCTCGACAACCCTGGCCGATCCCAGGGTTTCTCTT
>CAYGAW010000061.1:0-11406 GCA_964347945.1 uncultured Anaerolineales bacterium | reverse complement strand
CCTGACGTCGTCTGATACATGCGCAGATCCCAACGGCGGGCCCTCCTTCTGAGGCCTCCACCACGACTTGACATATCTCCCACCTTTGTGGCATAATCAAGGAGCGCTGACCAGAGCCCTGGGGACCGTTCCCCTTTCTCGATCGACGTTGGTAATAGCTCGGCGCCCCATCGGTGCTCACCGCCCCGGTCAGACACGCGACGGTGCCACGGCTCCCATCGCTGACAACCCAAACCGGAGCAGAACCGAACAATGGACGCGGCCAAGCGTCACCGACACCTGCGCACCGCCCTGCTCTCGCTTCTCATCAGCGCAATCGCCGGCGCCACAGCGCTGATAACCACCTCATGCATCGGTGCGCCCAGACCCACGCCAACTGGCGAGGGCCGCATCGCTTTCGTTTCGGACCGGGATGGCAACTGGGAGATCTACGTCATGAACGCTGACGGAAGCGGGGTCACGCGCCTGACGACCAACCCGGCCAATGATTTCTTCCCTTCCTGGTCGCCGGATGGCACGCGCATCGCTTTCTGGTCCGATCGCGATGGCAACCCGGAAATCTACGTCATGAACGCTGACGGAAGCGGGGTCACCCGCCTCACGAACAACCTGACCCAAGATCTCGACCCTTCCTGGTCGCCTGACGGCACGCGCATCGCTTTCGCTTCCGTCAGAGGTGGCCACTGGCGAATGTACGTCATGAACGCTGACGGAAGCGGGCTGGCCAGTTTGACGGACGCCGAGATCGATGGAATGGAGCCCGCCTGGTCACCGGACGGCACGCGCATCGCTTTCCGTTCCCACCGCGATGGCAACTGGGAACTCTACGTGATGAACGCCGATGGAACCGGCGTCACCCGCCTGACGAACAGCCCCCGCGACGATTGGTCGGCTTCTTGGTCGCCGGATGGCACGCGCCTGCTTTTTATTTCCTACCGGGGCAGCAATGGTGAAGTCTACGTCATGAACGCTGACGGAAGCGGGGTCACACGCCTCACGAACATCGAGACCGACGAGTCAGCGCCTTCCTGGTCGCCGGACGGCAGTCGGATCGCCTTCGCGTCCATCAGCGATGGCAACTGGGAAATCTATGTCATGAATGCTGACGGAAGCGGGGTTACCTGTGTGACCAACGACCCGGCCGATGACGGCCAGCCTTCCTGGTCGGCGCGGTAACGATCGTGGGCCGGCGGAAGGAGGCTCCGGAATAGTGTAGATCCTTTGCCCTTCTGCTCAAGCCAGAGTACAGTTATTAGCCAAAGACCAGTGGCTGCTGCATCAAAGAAGAAGAACGATCATGGAGACGAAATCACTGCCGAGGTTCGTATGGAAGACCACCGTCGTCCACGTCGTGACGTATGCCTTCGTAGGCCTCCTGGCATTCACATTGTTCGACTACACCACCGCTTGGTCCGACCCCGCTGTAGATATGCTGCTGCGCCCCACTGATCACCCTCTCGTGGTAGCTGGCTCCCTGTTCCAGTTCATCCGCGGGCCGCTGTTTGCTTTGGTGCTTTACCCTTTCTATGATGTCCTCTTGGCAAGAAGAGAAGTTGGTTGTATATGTGGGGCCTGTTCGTCATCTTTGCGGGACTCAATCCCATAGATGCTGGCGCCGGGTCGATCGAGGGTATGATCTACACCACCCTACCCACCTGGTTCCACCTCATTGGCCTCCCGGAAGTGCTGATTCAGACCCTGCTCTTCTCCGTCATTCTCTACGCCTGGATCAACAGGCCGGATAAGAGATGGATTTCAATCGTGCTCTACGTTCTACTCTTCTTCGCCGTCCTGTTTCCGATACTGGGGTTACTCTTTGGCGGCGCCGCCTGAGACATCTGAAACCATCATACAGGCTGGCCTAAGCGGTTTTCGCACTTGATGCGAACCGGCCAATGTCCATGGGTTAGATTGACCAGGAGCCCACCTTCCTCTCACCCTCGATCTTAGGGCCCGCCCTCACGGCGGGCCTTCTACATGTTTGAGTTGGCAAGGGCGATACGCTATAATAGCAGCCTGTGACTCGAACGAACCATGCTCGCCCGTCCGTGACTGACCCTAGCTGGCCAGCCGGAGGGGCCGAGATGAACAAAAGGAGGCAAAAGTCATGAAGGTTCTGGTTTTCGGAGGGTCGGGCGCCATAGGTCGCGCCGTGGCCTGGGACCTGGCCAAGGATGGCGAGGTCAAAGCCATCGGCATCGTGGGGCGGCGCAAAGAGGCGCTGGACGAGACCAAAGAGTGGATCGGCAGCGACAAGGTGATTCCGCAGCCTCTGGACATCCTCAACAGGGAGGAGACCAAGAAGCTGATGGGGCTGTACGACGTGGGCATCATCGCTTTGCCTGACAGGAGGACGAGCTACAGCCTCATTCACAGCGCTGTGGAGGCCGGTCTACACATCGTAGACATGCTGGAAGAGTACCACCGGCGACCCGACGCCTACGAGACCGAGGGTCTACAGATTCCCAAGGGCATGGATCTGAACGAATACGGTGACTGGATTCACGAGACGGCCATCAAGAACGACGTGACCTTCGTCGATGGCATGGGCTTCGCACCGGGATTGAGCAACGTCACCGTGGGCGAGGGGATCAGGAAGCTGGACAAGGCGGAGACGGCCGTGGCCAGGGTGGGCGGTATCCCCTCCAAGGACGCGGCGGCGAACCACCCTCTCAGGTACATGATCACGTGGGCCTTCGAACACGTGCTGCGGGAGTACATGGTGAAGCTGAACGTGATCCAGGGCGGCGAGATAGTGGAAGTGGACGCCCTCATAGACCGCGAACGCTTCAAGTTCGACAAGTTGGGGGTGGACGAGGAGTTGGAGTGCGCCGTGACGCCCGGTATGCCCAGTTTCATCTTCACCAGGCCGGAGCTCAAGGAGTTCGCCGAGAAGACGGTTCGCTGGCCGGGCCATTTCGACGGGGTACAGACGTTGAAGGAGATTGGGTTGCTGGATCTGGACCCCGTGGAGTTCGAGGGGCAGGAGATAGTGCCGCGGGAGTTCTTGCTCTCTCTCATCACGCCCAGACTCAAGCCCCAGAAGGGCGAGACCGACGTCTGCGTGATGTGGAACACGGTCACCGGCACCAAGGACAAGAAGAAGGTCCGCGTTGACTACTATATGTGGGATGAGGCGGACACGGAGCTGGGCATGTCCTCCATGGCCAGGGTGACTGGATTCTCGTGTGCTATTACCGCAAGGTTCATAGCAGAAGGTAAGATCGAGAGGAAGGGCATCGTGGCCCCCGAGGATGCCATGGAGGGGCCGGTGTACGACGAATTTGTTGCCGAATTGATCAAGAGGAACATCGACATCCTCGAGGAATTCACCCAAGTCGAGGAGTAGTTTCAGACTGACAGCCACGGAAAGTGCCAAGCATGCCGAGTAGCCGCGCATCCTGAGTAGGCTCCGCACCGTGAGTAGCCGCTGGGCGGCGTGTCGAAGGGCGCAGGAGCCGTATCGAAGGACGAAGCGGCGTATCTAAGCATGCGGATGGACAAGGCCAGCCGGGTTGTTGAGGCGCATCCTTCGATACGCTGACTCACTAGGTTCGGCAGCTACTCAGGATGCTTGTTGGGCGGTGCCTCACTTCGCACGGCAGCTACTCGGGATGCTTGACTGTGGCTGGGAAGGAGGCTTCTGGACTTGGATAGCAGTGAGGGAAGGAGAGGAAAGGAATGACATCTTTTGTACCTTTTGAAATGGAAAGGATGATGTCCAAGTGGGAGAACGTCGTGGAGTACAACCTCTCCGAGAGCGGCGTTCACCCTATGAGCGTCAGCGAGTTCGTGGAGGATCCCTCGGTCATCGAGCAACTGCTCACGACCCCTCTCCACTATCCCCAGGCCAACGGCATCATCGAACTACGAGAGCGCATCGCCGCGCTGTATCCAGGCGCGACACCTGACAACGTGCTCGTAACTGTCGGCTGCGCCGAGGCCAACTATATCACCGTCCAGACCATGATGGCTCCAGGGGAAGAGATGGTGATGATGCTGCCCAACTACATGCAAATCTGGGGCGCCGCAAAGAACATGGGCATCGAGGTGAAGGAATTCCGCTTGCGAGAGGACCGGGGGTGGGCTCCTGACCTCGACGAACTGAACGACGTCGTCTCCGAGAAGACCAAACTCATCGCTGTCTGCAATCCCAACAACCCCACGGGGTACATCATGACCGAGGCGGAGATGGACGCCATCGTCGCTGCTGCGGACAGGGTGGGCGCCTGGCTGCTGGCCGACGAGGTCTACAGCGGCGTGGAAAGGCTCACCGACACCCAGACGCCCTCCTTCTGGGGGCGGTACGACAAGGTGCTGGCCATGAATAGCCTCAGCAAGGCCTATGGCCTCCCTGGGCTGCGAATCGGCTGGGTGGTGGGGCCGGCGGATACCGTGGACGAGATCTGGGCTCGTCACGAATACATCACCATTGGCGCCACGATGCTGTCCAACAAACTGGCGGCCATCGCCCTATCGCCTGAGGTGCGACCTCGCGTGGTGCAGCGGGCCCGTGACTACATCCGGAGGGGTTTTCCGATCCTCGACGCCTGGCTGGAGAGCCACGAGGGCACCTTCAGCCTGGTGCCACCCCAGGCGGCGGCCATAGCCTACGTTCGCTATCACCTCGATATCAACTCCACAGAGTTGGTGGAGCGGTTGCTCCACGAGCAGAGCGTGTTCATCGTGCCGGGGGACCAGTTCGGCATGGACCATTACTTGCGCATCAGTTTTGGTCTGCCGGCGGACTACCTAGAGGGAGGACTGGACCGCATCCACGAGCTGGTTGCAGAACTGGGCGCTTGAGGCCTGCCCGATGGTTGTCATGCTCCCCTCAAGGGAGGGGAACCACCTATTCCCTGGTTGGGCGGCTGGGACAAGTTGGGCGTGGATGAAGTGAGACCTGGTCGATCGACTCGCCCCTAGGTCCTTGCGTCAAGGTAGGCGAGCCATCTCCCACCCCCTCAAGGGGACAGTGCTGGGGTGGGGGTGACAAGCGGGGCGCTATCCCAGTCATGCAGTGGGGAGACCTATGTTTGACCGCGGTGTGACAGAGCGCGACGTCCACTTGGCCAGCCAGAGGATCAAGCCCCTGGCCACGAGAACTCCGTTGATCAGATCCCAAGCTTTGTCGGACACGGTCGAAGCGTCCGTCTATCTGAAGCTGGAGAGCTTGCAGGAGACGGGCTCCTTCAAGGTCCGGGGCGCGGCCAACAGGATGGTCACCCTCACGGCCAAGGAGAAGGAACGAGGGGTGATCACTGTCTCCACCGGGAACCATGGCCGCGCGGTCTCCTATGTAGCCCAGAGATTGGACATCAGCGCCACAATCTGCATCCCAGAGGGGGTTCCCAGGAACAAGGTGGAGGCCATCTGGCGCCTGGGCGCCGAGGTGGCGGTTTGCGGCACGACCTATGACGAGGCCGAGGACTCGGCGCCTCGACTGGCGAGGGAGAGAGGCCTGACCATGGTGAATCCGTACGACGACCCCTTCGTCATCGCGGGGCAGGGCACTATCGGCATGGAGATACTGGAGGACCTGCCCGAGGTGGACACTGTCCTGGTGCCGGTGGGTGGAGGCGGGTTGATATCGGGCATCGGCTTGGCTCTGAAATCTGCTAGGGCGGATGCTCGGCTGATAGGCGTTTCGATGGATCGTGCTCCCGTCATGTACCATAGTCTGAAAGCCGGCAGACCGGTGCGAATGCCTGAGGAGGACACCCTTGCCGATGCCCTCGTTGGTGGCATCGGGCAGGATAACCAGTACACGTTTCGGTTGTCTCAGAAGTTCGTCGATGACTTCGTGTTGGTCTCAGACGAGGAGATTGCCGCAGCAATGGCTTTTGCCCTGGAGGAGCTTCACCTGGTGGTTGAGGGCGGAGGCGCCGTGGGCATCGCAGCCCTTCTCCACGGCAAGCTGAAGGAAGTCGGGCGCAACGTCGTGGTGGTGGTCAGTGGGGGCAACGTGGATTCGGAAGCTCTGCTGGAAATCGCCCAAGGTAGCCAGGGACCACGCCCCGGAAGATAGCCAGGGCAAACTTCGGCACTGGATAGTGGAGGTCAAACAGGATGAGGTTCTCCGCGAATGAAACCTAAGGAGCGCGTCTTCGCGGCGCTGGAACACCGAGAGCCGGATCGAGTGCCCAGATTCGAGGTCTGGATCGACAACGATGATCTGGTGGCGACGGTCGGCGACGGAGATCTACAGAGGACCCACGTCAACCTCGGGCTGGACTGCGTCATGCTCCCCAACCAGAACCTGCCAGAGAGCAACGCTTGGGGAGATGGTGTGGACGAGTGGGGACGGATCTGGAAGAATGGCTGGTACGCGGGGGGCGTTGTGGAGACGGAGGCAGATGTCGAGCGATATAGCCCGCCCCTGGACTACGCGGAAAAGCACTTCGATCCTGTCAGATGCAGGGAGGCGAGGGAACTGTATCCAGATCACTGCTTCATGTTCGGGTCTCACATTGCACCTTTCACAGCGGCCTATATGTCCATGGGCATGGAACGCTTCTTTCTCAGCTTTCTGACCAGAAAAGCGTTCATTCACCAGCTCCTGGAGGTTCGCACCGAATGGTGTATCGCTGTGTGCCAAGAGGCTGTCAGCCTGGGGGCGGAGGTCTTGATCCTGGGGGAGGATGCAGCCCACGGAGGTGGACCCATGATCTCGCCTCAGCAGTGGCGCGAATTCGTTCTACCCCACCATCGCCGGATAGTCGAGGAGCTGGATGCGCCAGTGATTTGGCACAGCGATGGTAACATCACCTCTTTGTTGCCCATGGCCATCGAAGCCGGTTTCGCAGGCGTGCATTCCCTGGAGCCGGGCGCTGGGGTAAACCTGGGGCAGGTCAAGCAGGAATTCGGCGACGACCTGGTTCTGATTGGCAACGCTGATCCCGCCCCACTGTGCCAGTCTGACCTGGACGCAGTCCGCCAGGAGGTAAGGCGCTGCATGGAGCAGGGAGCGCCTGGCGGGGGGTATATGTTCTCGACCTGTAGCAGTGTCTTCAAGGGGATGAACCTCGACTCGGTGGTGGAGATGTATCGTTACGCAGGCGAGATCGGTTGGTACCGCGAGGTTCGCTCAACAGCGTGAGATTCTTATCGACAAGGAGGATGGCTATGGATCGTTTAATCGTCTCGACTGACAGGGCACCAGCTGCGGTGGGCCCCTATTCTCAGGCGGTGATCGCCGGAGACCTGGTCTTCACGGCCGGTGCTATTGCCCTGGACCCAGAGACGGGTGAACTGGTTGGCGACGACGTCACCGAGCAGACAGGACAGGTGATCAGGAATCTGGAGAGCATTCTCGAAGAGGCGGGGAGTTCTCTGTATCAGGTGGTGAAGACCACCGTGTTCCTGACGGACATGAAGAACTTCGCCGAAATGAATGCGGTGTACTCCGAGTTCTTCGGCGAGAATCCACCTGCCCGTTCCACGGTCGAGGTCGGTCCGCTGGCTAGAGGCGCCTTGGTCGAGATAGAGGCCGTTGCCGTGCGGTGACGTACCGGCAGCCGAGACCGGTTCGCTGAGAAGATGCTTGCCTTCGTGGAGATCTCACCGTGGTGTGGCTGGAGCCAGGGGAGCGACACCGACGCTCAGGGCGCCCGGTATGACCGGTTTCTTACAGGGCCTGGTGCTCCGTCCGCGAAATGATCTCGTCTTGTAGCACCGGGGCGAGGTCGCAGAAGTAGTCGCTGTAGCCCGCGACCCGCACGATGAGGTCCCGGTATTGCTCGGGGTGCTGTTGAGCGGCGCGAAGCGTAGCGGCATCCACCACGTTGAATTGTACGTGGTGACCGTCCAATTTGAAGTACGTCCGTATCAGGTGAACCAGGTTGTCCAGGCCCGCTTCATCCTGTAGCAGCTGCGGCGTGAACTTCTGGTTGAGCAGCGCACCGCCCGTACGGGCATGGTCCATCTTGGCCACCGACTTGAGAACCGCCGTTGGCCCTCGCCGGTCTGCACCCTGCACAGGTGAAACCCCTTCGGACAGCGGCTCCCATGCCCGTCGCCCGTCGGGCGTGGCCCCGGTGACCGATCCAAAGTAGACGTGGACCGTGGTGGGGAGGAGATTGATGTGGTAGGATCCTCCCTTGGTGTTTGGCCGGCCGTCTACTGCCTTGAAGTAGGCCTCGAAGAGGGCGACCATCACCTCGTCAGCATAGTCGTCATCGTTGCCGTACCTGGGAGTCTTGTTCAGTAGCAACTGGCGCTCCCTCTCGTGGCCCTCGAAGTTGTGTCTGAGGGGAGTGAGCAAGGCTTCCATGCCCAGGGTGCCTTCGTCGAAGACGTGGTACTTGATGGCAGTGGCCGCATCGGTAAGCGTGCCCAGACCCACCCCCTGGACGTACGTCGTGTTGTACCGCGCGCCGCCGTCGTGATAGTCTTTGCCGTTGGCGATGCAGTCGTCGATCAGCAGCGAAAGGAATGGCGCTGGCATATAGGTGGCGTACAGCCTTTCCACTACGTTGTTGCCCCGCACCTTGACGTCCACGAAGTGATTCAGTTGCTTCTCGTAGGCCTCGAACAGCTCCTCGAAAGAGTCGAATTGTGTGGCATCGCCTGTCTCCAAGCCAATCCTGCGACCCGTTCGTGTGTCAAGACCGTTGTTGAGGGTGAGTTCGAAGATCTTGACCATATTGAGGTATCCGGTGAGGATGTAGCACTCTTTGCCAAAGGCGCCCACTTCTACACAGCCGCTCGACCCTCCATTTCGCGCGTCTTCCACGGACTTGCCCTGCCTGATCAGCTCCTGCATGATGACGTCGGTGTTGAACACGGAGGGTTGGCCAAAACCCGTGCGAATGATGCGAGCAGCCCTCTTGACGAATCTATCGGGGCTCTTCTTGCTGACCTGCACACAGCAACTGGGCTGCACGAGGCGCATCTCCTCCACCACGTCAAGAATCAGATACGTGAGTTCGTTGACAGCGTCGGACCCGTCCTCTCTCAGCCCACCGGTGTTGATGAGTGCAAAATCTGTGTACGTACCACTCTCGGCAGCGGTAACACCCACTTTTGGTGGGGCGGGCTGGTTGTTGAATTTGACCCAGAAGCATTGTAGCAACTCTTCCGCTCCCTCGCGGTCCAGGGTGCCATTCTCCAGGCCCGTGCTGTAGAACGGGTACAGGTGCTGATCCAGGCGGCCTGGGTTGAACGAGTCCCAGGTGTTCAATTCCGTGGTCACACCGAGATGCACGAACCAGTAGTACTGCAAGGCCTCCCAGAAGTCCCTGGGAGGGTGAGCGGGGACATATGAACAAATCTGCGCAATGCGCTCCAGTTCTGCCTTTCTATGAGGATCCTCTTCTTCCTGGGCCAACTCCAGGGCCGCCTCCGTATGGCGCCCTGCAAAGCGGATCAATGCGTCGGCGCAGATGAGCATCGCTTTGAGTTCCTCTTGCTTGGAGTAAGCCTGCGGATCGTTCAGATAGTCCAGGTTCTCCAAACTGCGCTCCATGTCTCGCTTGAAATGAAGGAATCCTTTGCGGTAGATTTTGTCATCCAGAACAGTGTGACCCGGGGCGCGCTGCTCCATGAACTCGGTAAACACACCACACTCATACGCGGCCTTCCAGTCGTCGTTCATCTCGCGGAAGATAAGATCGCGCATGGACTTACCTTGCCAGAAGGGGATGATCGACTCCTCGTACAGTTGCCGGGCTTCCGGGCTGACAGCGAAGGAGGTCTTGTCACGTGAGTTGAGGATGTCCAGGTCTTTCAGACTATGGCAGCATAGTTCGGGGTAGGTGGGGGCCTCCTTGGGCGCAGGGCCCTTTTCCCCGACGATCAACTCCCCGTCGTTGATGCAGATGGCCTTGCGCTCCATCAAGTACTTGAAGGCCAGGGCCCGCCGGACAGGCGCCGATACTGGTCCCAGCTCCTCTCTATAGAATTCGGTCATAAGCTCTGCACGTTCGGTCGACAACGTGGGAACGGCGTCGAGGCTCTGCTGCCGTAGCCGGGCGACTCGTTCACTCATGGACATGGCATCAACCTCCGATTTGCACCTGCAGGCCGAATCCTCGCAGAGTTCGCGCCAGGTCGTTCATGTGCTCGTCTGACGGAGGACGGGTTTCAGGTAGTTCGTAGTGCTTGTCGAACCGGGCGTACTTCTGGAGAGCCGCGTCGTGATAGGGGAGGAGATCCACGCGCTCTAGGCTCCTCAAACGGGCAGCAAGAGCCCCCGTCTCACGAATGTTCTCCTCGTCGTCGTTTATCCCTGGAATGATGGGCACACGAACGACGATGTTGTGCCCCTCCTCTGAAAGCGCCTCTAGATTGTTCAGGGCCAGTTCGCTTGAAGCTCCAGTGAACTTCCGATGCTTGGCATCGTCCATCACTTTGAGATCGTACAGAAACAGGTCCACGTATTCCCGGACGCTATCCAGGGTTTCCCAGGACGAATGGCCGCACGTATCCAAGGCAGTATGAATCTCTGCCTGCCTGCATGACCGAAGGAGGGCAAGCAGGAAGTCCTTCTGCAACAGAGGCTCTCCACCGGAGATAGTCACCCCTCCCCCGGACCGATCGTAGAAGGGGATGTCCCGTTCGATCTCGGCCATCACCTGCGCGACCGTTACCTCCCGACCAGCAATCTCGCGGGCTTCAGCATAACATGCCTCGACACAGGCCCCGCAGAGCGAGCATTTGCTACGGTCGGTGACTGGAACGTCTCCGTCTGTAGAAATCGCATCCTGCTCACAGACCGAGACGCAAGCACCGCAGCGAAGGCACCGGTTGGCGCGGAAAATCAGTTCCGGTTCGGTGGCCTGGCCCTCGGGATTGTGACACCACGAGCAAGTCAGAGGGCATCCTTTGAAGAACACGGTGGTGCGAATGCCCGGCCCGTCGTGAATCGAGAATCTCTTGACGTCGAAGATGGTCCCTGTGGTCAAAGTCGCTACCCTCCCAGACCAGCCTCGGTGCTGCGCAGGAACAGCTCCCTCCCCCGTAGCGAGTCGTCTCGGGCGGCAGGATGTGGACGGTTTGTCGTGATTTCGATTCTAGGCCACTGCGAGGGCAAAGGCAAACTCAGTCAGCACAGGGTGTGGAAATACGACCTCAGATCCGCCGCCGAAACATCTTGAGCAGGCTCCGCACCCTGAGTAGCCGCGGAGCGGCGTACTTGTGCTGAGCCCAGTCGAAGCATCGAAGGGCGCAGGAGCCGTGTCGAAGGAGGAAGCGGCGTATCGAAGCATGCGGCTGGAGAAGGCAGGTGGGTTTGTTGAGCCGCATCCTTCGATACGCTGCGTCACTGGGCTCGGCAGCTACTCAAGGATGCTTGGTGGATGCTGCTTCACTGGGTTCGGCAGCTACTCAGGATGCTTGAGTCTAGCCCCTGATAGAGGGGTTCTTGGTGAAGCATGCTGAGTAGGCTCCGCATCCTGAGTAGCCGCG
>CAYGAW010000060.1:0-24788 GCA_964347945.1 uncultured Anaerolineales bacterium | reverse complement strand
TTCGAGGAACGGATTGACTGGATGGCGAGCCATTTGCAGTCGCCGTAGGGACTGGTCTGCGCGACCAGAGGTTGCCCCCTTGGCCACGACCGTCGCGTCGGTGGCGTGGAGGCCTGTTTGTTCCAGCGCTGAGCCTCCAGCCGAGCGGCGACTGATCGCGAGGGGCGTTTGTCCCTTGGCGCCATGATCGCACCTCACAAGAGGCAGCGACCCGTGTGGCTAGGTGGAGTAGGAAGCCAAGTGAGAGAGATGCGTAGCCGCCTCACGATTACACGCTCGAGGAGGACAGGATGAGAAAGCTGTCTCTCGTGTTCATAGTCGTGACTCTCTGCCTGCCGGCATGCCGGACGGGGACGGGTCCTGTCACGCGTCCCGAAGACGGCCAGATGGTTGATCGTCAGACATACCAGTTTAGCCAGGAGGAACGCGACGAATTGCTGGCCTGGGGCATGACTGAGCAGGACATTGACGGTGTCTACGTGGAGGACATCACCTATCTCAGCGACGATCTGCGCATCAAGGGATATCTCTTGCAGCCGCAGGAGGATGGTCTGTATCCCGCGATCATCTACAACGCGGGGGATGGAGGCCCGTCGCCGGTGGAGATGATGCCCTATGCCATTGAAGGATATGTCGTGGTTTCCTCCTGGCTTCGAGGCCACGGGGGGAGCGAGGGGCAAGACGAGTACGGCGGGGCTGACTTGAACGATGTCTTGAACCTGATCGCTCCGGTCAGGGGACTACCCAACGCGGATGCCAATCGCCTGGCCATGGTGGGGGTGTCTCGCGGCGGGATGATGACCTATCTGGCTTTGACCCGTACTGACGAGATCAGGGTGGCAGCCGTTCGTGGGGCGAGGAGCAACCTGATGTGTGGTCTCGATGGGCTCGAGCAAGAGCTGGGAGGGAATATGCAAGAAGTACCTCAGGTGTACTTCACGCGTTCGGCGGTCAACTTCGCTCATCTCATCAACGCTCCTGTGCTGATCCAGCATGGTGATCAAGACGAAGATGTTCACGTGGTCCATGCCTATCTCATGGCCGATGCTTTGGAATACTATGGCCAGCCCCATAAGCTCAGCGTCTATGAGCGCGCTGATCATGAGCTATCGACCCATCGTCTGGAAGCCTTTGAGGAACAGATGGGGTGGATACGCAGCCACCTGGACGCTCCAACAGTGTCCCTGGCGAGGGAGGCTCCCACGCCATCCTGGCCAAGGGGAACCTCTGCCGATGACGGCCGGATCGTAGAGCGCGGACCCCACAAATTCAGCCCGGAGGAGCGAGAGACATTGCTGCGCGTGGGCATGACGGAGGAGGAGGTCGAAGGGATCAGCGTAGAGGAAATCACTTACATGAGTGAAGGTTTGCGCATCAAGGGCTGCCGTGGCAGCCCTTCTCCGTACACAGTGGGAGCGACGGGGATTGTCTAGCCGTCTGGCGCCATGTCCATGAGTGCGGAAGATGTCCCCCGCCGACTAATACGTCGCACCTTCGCCAAGCGAGGAAAACGGGCCATCTTGCGCACGATGGCCCTGCTTCTGTGATCTGTGCAGCCCTTCTACCCTGGAAGACCCACAAACATCCCTACCAGTCTTTCGCCACTAGAGGTAGATAGATCAGCGCACCGTATACTTCCACCGTGGCCTCGTCCTCATCCAAGACCTCCTGCCAATCGTCGTCGTAGCCCGAAGCCCTCACCGTGTTGGTGATGATATCTCCAGGCTTGCCGGAGACGATGGCGCTGAAGGTGCACTCATATGCTGGATCGCCGACATCGAGAACCAGCGGTGTTGTTAGTGCGCAGGTGGTGGTCAGAACATCGCCGTGAACTATGGTGATGTCGCCGTAGATGGTGTCGGCCAGGGTGTCGATGGTCACGAGGTCCACCTCGCTGGTATTCTCCACCTGCACAGTAAAGGTAACGGTCTCGCCTAGCACAGACACGCTGGTTGGGTAGGCAGTCTTCGTCACGTGGATGCTCGACGGGATGTTGCTGTTGGTGAAGCTGCAGACGGCATTATCGCCGTAAGTGAGGCTGATATCGACGCTGGTGCCAGAGCCGGAGGGCCCAACAGCCCCATCGATGGTGCACTCATAGCTCGTGTCGTAGTCATCGAGATCGGTGCCAGTGCCCCCCTCCTCACTGACGGTGCGCATACCCGGGTCCACGATCCTGGCGCTGGTCGTGCCGTTGTGAGTCGCATCTGCTTTCCTAACCACTCCATCGATCAACAGGTCGAACAGCCCAGGGTCCCCGGTGGGATCCAGAAGCTTCTTCACCTCCAGGGTCGGCAGGCGGCTGTTGGTGAAGATGCAGACGGCGTTATCGCCGTAAGTGAGGCTGACATCCACGCTGGTGCCAGACCCGGAGGGTCCAGCAGCCCCATCGATGGTGCACTCATAGGTGGTCTCGTAGTCATCGAGGCTGAAGCCGATGAAGGCGGCCTCACTGATGGTGTGGGTACCGCTGATCACGGCCTGCTCCAGAGTGCTCCCACCGTGGCCCTTGTTTGCGTACCCGGTTTCGTCAATGTAGAGGTTGAACCGACCTTCGTCGGTTGAGGGCACCAGGGCCTTCTCCACCTCCAGGGTCGGCAGACGGCTGTTGGTGAAGGTGCAGGTGACGGTCTCGCCTCCCTGGATGTCGTACATTGCACTTGCCGAATTGAGGTCACCAGAGCTATCCAGGTCCGTGCAGGTGATGTCTGTCAGATCCCACCCCGATGGGACTGTTTCGGTGACGGCGTATTGCCCAGGCGCGACCTCGGCGCTGGTGGTCTCGCCATCAGCCAAGTCGCCCGGTAGGTCACCTGAGAAGGTGAAGGTACCTGACGCGCCATCGGGGTGTGTCTGTTTCTCGACGACCATGTTGCCGCGCAAGGTATTCTCGAAGGTGCAAGTGACGGTCTCACCGGCTTCGAGCTGGATGGAAGTCGGGCTGCTGCCACCGGAGCAGGTCGTGGTGAGACCCCAGCCGCTGGGGACCGTTTCCGTCACCGAGTAGGTGCCAGGATCAAGGTTGGTGAACGACTGGTCGCCGCCGTCCTGCAGCGAGAAGGCCTCCGGCGTCAGCGGGGAATCCGCCGTGAAGTCGAAGGCCTGCGCATCACCAGGCGGATCGGTCACCTTCTCGACGATGATGCTGCCGCGCCTAGCGTTCTTGAACGTGCAGACGACGGTCGCATTCGCAGGTACGATGACATCGACGCTGGGACCTAAGCCCCCTTGAGTGAGTTCGCCGTTCACCTCACATGCATAGGAGGTGCAGTAATCGTCAGGGTTGGTGCCGGTGCTGGCGGTCTCACTGACGGTGTGCGTACCACTGATTACGGTCTGCGGCTGGGTGGTGCCACCATGACCGACACCTGTCGCATACTCCGTTCCGTCGATCCACAGATTGAACAGGCCGGGATCGTCGTAAGGCTCAAGGCCCTTCTTCACCTCTAGCGTGCCTTTCCTGAAAGTGTTGGTGAACGTGCAGACGACGATCTCGTCCACGCCTATGTCCACGGAGAAGCTGGTGCCGTTGCCGGAGGGTGCAGAACCGCCGGTGCAGCTGTAGGTGGTATTGTAGTCATCGAGGTCGGTACTGGTCCCGGCGTCCTCGGTGACGGTATACGTGCCAATCGGGTATATACGAGATCCGGTCGTGCCATCCCCCGTCAGGGTGCTTCTGCCTACGATCGCTCCCGTCGCGTCGCGGACCTTAATGTCCCAGTTCGTATCGGGATCGTCGGGGACAACATCCTTCTGAACCTCTAGCGAACCTCTCTTTGTCGCGTAGATGATGCAGTCGTATGGGTCGGCTGTCGGCTGTTTCCATGGCAATGAACAGACATCGAGCAACGTCGCGGCAGAACCTCCCACCTCCGCCACCGAGACGTCACAAAGTGCTACCGTGTCCGTGGGATAGTCTGTGCCAGACGGGAAGAATGGATCGACATCCTGCTGGTCCACAGTACAAGTAGTGGTCAGTGGCGTTGTACCGGAGTCCGGCTGGCCACAGCGATCAGGCCTCTGGCTGTCACAGGCGTAGATCGTGGTGGCCTGCCAGGTGGCAGGGCTCCCATCAAGAGTCACGCAGAGGGCGTAGTTCGCCAAGCCGTTGCTGTCACTATCATACAAACCGCAAGCGTCGCCTTTCTGCGCAGCCGTCCAGTCTATCTTGTCCCACTGCCAGGTGACCGCAATCGTGGGAGTGATGTTGCCGAGTCCAGCGTAGTCCACGCACATCTGCGTGAGGTCTGCAGAGCCGTCCATATGTTCATCTTCATCGTTCACCCCCTCGTTGTCGATGGTGCAAGTCGCCTGCGGCTCTGCCATACTCGACCGTGGCGCCAAAACAAAGGCTGCGCAAATCATCAATACAGCCAGCAAACCGGCAACTCCCGTTATCAACAGCCTGCTAGACAAGATTCCTTTGCGCGATTTCATCCTTCCACTCCCTTGACTGTGACGCGTTCTAGCTAGATCACTTCTCGCAGAGAAAGCGATTCTTCACTCAGGGTACTGTCCACAGATTACTTCATGCTCTCTCAGGTTCTACCAGACTTGTCACGCAAATCTACTCATTGGCCCGGCTATTCAGATGTGGGAATAATCCGCTCTACACACCCAGGCTCTGCGCCCCTCCTTCGGGCCAAGGTTGTCTTCTCAGGATTTGCTGCCAAGGGTCAGTTCCTGGGGACCGCAAAGGTGGGTTGCGGCCTAATGGCTGGTTGAGCGAGAAGAAAGAACACTGCGAAACCGCGCGCTGGGTTTGCCGCTGGCTCACCGAGGGCCAACTAACGACAATACAGCCCCAAGTTCATCACCGCCAGGGAGCTTGCTCCCCTGGATGACAAGAGCGCCGACCACCTCCCTGCTCCGGCGATCGGCGCTTGATAGAGACGATATCTCCTCCTCGCAGACTGACCAGGTCAGACTTGAGACTGCAACACTGCACCTCTGTGCTTAAGGACTCGAGCGCCTTCGGCCGCGAACGAAGGAACTCTATCCTTATTATATCTCACTTCTAGAGATTTGTCAAGAGTAGTGTGCAGCCATGCGGTTAAGATTTGGTTAAGGCATGGGGTCATTCGGTGCAGGCCCAACGTCGGGCAGGCCGTCGCGGGCGCCTCCTCATACCCGTCTCGAAGACAGCCAGATGGTTGATCGCCAGACCTACCGGTTCAGCCAGCAGGAACGCGACGAATTGCTGGCCCGGGGCATGACCGAGCAGGAGGTTGACAGGGTCTACGTGGAGGACCTCACCCATCTCAGAGACGGTCTGCGCATCAAGGGCTATCTCTTGCAGCCGCAAGAGGACGGTCTGTATCCGGTGATCATCTACAACGCCGGGGCCGAGGGCCCCTCTCAGCTGGAGATGACGCCCTGTGCCAACGAAGGGTATGTCGTGGTCTCCTCCCGTCTTGGCGGTCACGGGGGGACGAGGGTCAAGACGAGTACGGCGGGGCTGACTTGAACGATATCTCGAAATTGATCCCTCTGGTCGAGGGACCACCCAACGCGGATGCCAGTCGCATCGCCACGGTGGAGGTATCTCGAGGCGGGATGATGACCTATCTGGTGCTCACCCGCACCGACGAGGTCAAGGAGTGCCTACGTCCCACTCAGGCGGCGGTGCTCACCGCACGTGTGTATGGATGGCCAGTGTCGTTACGCACCCTCACATGATGCCGTAGCGCTCGAAGGCCTCCCGTGCGGACATGCCCTCCTCTATGGCCCTTCGGACGGCATTCTCGCCCCGCACCCTCTCCAGAGCTTTGTGAATGACCTCTCTCTCGTCCTCCGCCGGCACGACAACCACCCCATCCAGGTCGCCAAAGATCAGATCTCCCGGCTTGACCAACACACCGTTGCCGAAGGAAATGGAACACCGAAAGTCAACAACGCGGCCGCGGATGGCTTGGTCCTGTGCGTACGGGCCGTGCGAGAAGGTCGGGAAGTTCAAACGCAAAATGCCGCTGGTATCCCGGGAATAGCCGTCCAGGACCGCCCCGGATGCTCCAAGCTTCATGGCTCGGGTGCTCATCAACTCGCCCCACAGGGCATAGTGAGGAGAGGAGCCAGTGCAGATATAGACCTCTCCTTGCTTCAGGTCATCCAGCGCGTCGAGCATCAGGCCGAAGCGCGCCTCTCTCTCCTGGTACGCCATGGTATCGTCCGGACAGTCTGCCTCGAGCACCGGCATGGCTCGACCGACCAGCACCATATCATCCCGGAGAGGCCTGATCTCCGGCGGCAAGAACTGATGGATCAGCCCTGACGCATCCATCACGTCGCCCACGACTGCGGTAAACAACTCTTCGCGCACAAGGCGAAAGAGGTCTTGACCATCATCCCAATCAGCCATGCTCAGTTTCCTGCGAGAACAGAATGCAGCGCAAGAAGATCCACCATATCTACAGCCCTGACCGCATCCCGATGATACGGTCCAGCCGAAACGTCCGTTGCTCGTCACGCAAGTGACAGAAGGCGATCAGATATAGATAGCCAGCGAAAGCCGTCACGTAAAGCGGCCTGACCAGTCGTCGAGTCTCCTCTCCGGAGGCGGAAACGTACCTCAATTCCAGTTGGCCTTCGCCTCTCAGCGCTTCGTCTATTTGTGGGGGCAGAGGTACTATCTCCTGTGCTGGCCAGCCTATCTGACCACCTTGCACCCCCATCAGATCCCCCAGAGTGTATACGCCCGCGCCTGACAGATCAGCGAGGAGGTGGTCGAGCAGGTGCTTGGTAGTGATGGCATCCGCCAAGGCACGGTGCTCGCGCTGAGTGTCTATACCCAGATAGTAGGCCACATTCGGCAAACTATTGCTGGGGAAGGAGTAGCAATACCGGCACAGAGCCAAGGTATCTACGACCGGATTTTCAACAGGCGGCAAGCGCGAGATTGCCAACTCCGAGGCCAGAAACCCCAGATCGAAAGGCGCGTTGTGCGCCACCATCACGCCGTCTCCCAGCACCTCCAAGACGGCCTCGGCAATCTCAGAGAAGAGAGGGGCATCGATCAGGTCTTCGTCTCTGATCCGATTTACGGCGAAGGCCCCTGGCGAAATGGGTCGTCGGGGGTTCACCAGGCTGTGGAAGCGACTCATCTCGATGCCACCCTGGCATTGAAGGAGCGCGATCTCACAGACTCGATCTCCAAAGTGGGGGTTGAGACCTGTCGTCTCCACGTCAAGGACGGTGAAGGTCAGCTCATCAAGCGGGATCGACAGGGCAGGCGTCTCCACCAGATCCCCTACTCGACAGTGTCGGCGTAGACGCCCCGGTACTCAGGTGGCAACAGTTCCGCTATCCTCTCCAGGATGTAGTCGGCATCAGCCTGGCGCTCCTCCTTGCGCGACCCATACTGGCGCCTCTCGGGTAGCCTGAACACTTTGCCTATGACCACCCTGAGATGAGGACGCCTGAATCTCCGCCACTCACTCAAGACCTTCTCGGTGCCGGTGAGGCCAATGGGCAGGATGGGCACGTCAGCCTTGCGCGCGATGAACACGGATCCCGGCTTGCCCCGCTCCAGTGCCCCCGTCACACTCATCCTGCCCTCAGGTGCTATGGCCAAGATCCCGCCTTGCTCGAGCACGGCGAGAGCTCGCCGCAGTGCCTCACGGTCGTATCGCCCGCGGTCCACCCAGATGACGTTGGCTAGGCTCAGGAGTTGGCCAGTGATGGGTATGCGCTGCAAGTCCTTCAAGGCTATTCCAGTTACTTCATACGGCACCGCAGCCATCCCCAACGGTGCGTCCCACCACGCCAGGTGGTTGAACACCATCAATAGGGGCCCTCCTGGCGGCAGATTCTCCTTCCCTTCCACCTCCCAACGGGTGAGCAGATTGATCAACACGGTCACGATACGTTTAGAAGCCTGCCTCATTTGCTATGCCTCCACCGTCGGAGCCCCCAAGATTGCTCCCCTGCTGTCGCCTTTTGCCAGCACCACAAAAGAAAACGCTGCAAGTACGTGCAGCGTGCCTCAGGATACCACTGATCAGTAGTGGTTCACCACCTTGGTTCCGATGGGCGCCCAATTGAACAGCCAGCCGGCGTCGGGTATGCTGAGGTTTGTGCAGCCGTGGCTCATGGGCGTGCCGAAGTTGTTGTGCCAATAGGTCCCATGGAGCGAGTATCCGGCATAGTAGTACATGCAGTAGGGAACGTCGGGCAGATAGTAATAGTCGCCGCGAGCGTGGGAGCCGCCCGTCATGTCATCGTACCAATACTTGCGCTGGATACGGTAGGTTCCCGTAGGCGTAGGGTACCTGGATATCCCTGTCGACACGCGAGCGGTATAGACGACGCGATTCCCCTCGTAAGCCTGCAGCGTCTGAGTGCTGAGGTTGACGTCTATCCACTTCTCCCCCGAGCTTGCCGGGCTGCTCGGGGCACTGGGAGCAGGAGCGGTGCTGGCCGGGCTGGACCCTGCACTGGGTATCTTCAAGCGCTGGCCGACATAGATGAAAGAGGGATTGGAGAGGTTGTTGGCGGCAGCTATCGCGCTGACCGTGGTGCCGTATCGCTGCGCTATGCGAGCCAGGATCTCCCCCCGCTGCACCACGTGGATGACGGTGGACCCTTGAGCGGGCGCAGGAGGGGTGGCGCCTGAGGAAGAAGGGACCTTCAGCCTCTGCCCCACCCAGATGAAGTTGGGGTTGCGCAGCCCATTCAGGCTGGCCAGGTAGCTGACGGAGGTTCCATACCGGGACGCGATGATGCGGAGGGTGTCGCCCCGCTGCACGACATAGACGCCGTTGCTTCCTGCAGACGGCGAAAACCCGTTCGTGGGGATAGCCAGCCGCTGACCGGCATAGACGAAATTGGGGTTGTGGAGGTTGTTTGCCCTGGCTATGGCGTCGATGGTGGTTCCGTATCGTCGGGCGATGAGGTGAAGGGTCTCGCCCCAACGGACCACATGCACGATAGGTTCCGCGGCTCCAGGTGTGGCATCGACGGGCCCGGCGAAGAGAACCAGTTGCACAACCAGTGCAACCAGGACCGCTAGCCCCTGCAACCTCTTTCTTCTCCCCATTCTGCTTCCTGATCCGGTTGCCAATGACCCGCCCTTGCCACTCCTCGGCTGGCAGAACGCCATTGGGTATTCTGATTATACTATGCTCGAGCAAGAAAGTAAATGGCTCTTGCTCAGGTTGCGGAGTATGTCACCCATGCGTCAGGGGATTCCCAGATTTCCACTGAATGCAAGTGGGCTCCCTCCACGGACTGCTGCAACTCCTCATAGATCACGCGGGCGATGTTCTCGGAGCTGGGGTTCAACTCATCAAAGGGTGGAATCTCATTCAAGAAGGCATGGTCGAAACGGTCGATAATGGGTTCCAAGGCCTCCTTGAGCGCGGTGAAGTCGTAGGCCAGGCCTGTTTCGTCCAAATCATCAGCCTCGAGGCAGACCACAACCTCGTAACGATGCCCGTGCGTGGCCTCGCATTTGCCCTCGTATCCCCGAAGCGCATGAGCAGCGTCGAAGTGGCGCCTAACGCGAACCTGATACATCTTGCCTCCTCAGAATCCTGTGCAAGGTGGCTCTGATCCCCTCAGCAGCTCTTGCCCGGTGGCTGATGCGATTCTTGACCTCAGGGGCGAGCTCCGCCATGGTCTTCTGGTGCTCGGGCAGGTAGAAGACAGGGTCGTAGCCAAAGCCGTGCTCTCCCTTCGGTGCAAATGCTATCACTCCCTCACAGGTGCCTTCCGCCGTCCACACCCGACCCTCCGGTTGGGCCACCGCTATCACGCAGCGAAAGCGAGCTCCCCGCTCCTCCCAAGGCACGTCTCGCAGCCTTTCCAACAACAACTGGTATCTTTCTTCATCCGTGGCGTCAGGCCCGGCATACCTGGCTGAATGGACACCCGGCTCTCCGTCCAGCGCATCCACCTCGAGGCCCGAATCATCAGCAAGAGTGAGCAGGCCACTGACGCGTGCGTACCCCTGAGCCTTGTGGATGGCATTATCGGCGAAGCTCTCACCAGTCTCCGCGATGTCGTCGCTGATCCCCTCTTCGTTCAAGGCAGTGAGCTTCATGGGCATACCGGCGAGAAGCTGCTCATACTCTCTGAGCTTACCTGGGTTTCTGGTAGCTATCAGTAGCTTGGCCGTCTCAGTCATAAGTGTGCTCCCGCACAGGTGCCCTACTCGGAAGACTCGCCTGGAAAGCGGCGGCCCAGGAACCCCAAGACCGTCTCGTTGAACTCGTCCGGCAACAAGCCCTGAACCCAGTGTTCGCAATCCAGCAGGACCAACTCGGAATCGCGAATCCCGGCGTGAAGCTCCTCAGACAGTATCGGGGGGCTGACCAAGTCCTTGCCGCCCTGAACAATCACGGTAGGGCAGTTGATCTCACTGGCTCGCCGGTACGCAATCTCCTCATCTTGGTCCAGGGCAGCTATGACGGCAGCTCCGTAGTTCTGCAGAAGGATCCTCCATCGTTCCTCTCCATGCATACGAGCCAGCCCCCTCGCCCAACCAGGATCGATGCCGTCGGGGTCCGCCATGCTCTCCCAGAGATCGAAAAGCCCTTTCGCGATTTTCCGGTTGACTCTGGCTGCGGCGGATACCAGGATGAGGGACTTCACTAAGGATGGGGCGGTGAAGTAGACCCCAATAGCGATGGTAGATCCCATGCTCGATCCGCACACGTGGGTCGGGCCCACATCAAGGGCAGACAAGAGCGCCACCATGTCGCACGTGGCCAGCTGGAAGAATCCGGGCCCGCTGATGGTCTCCGGGTGGTCGGTTCGGCCATGGCCTCTCAGGTCAGGTGCGATCAACTGGTAGCTATCAGCGAACACCGGGATCTGGTACTTCCAGTCGCTCTCCCCCGTGCGGCCAAATCCATGGAGGAGGAGCATCGGCTCCCCGTTGCCATGGAGTTCATAGAAGATGTCTAGCCCGTTGGCATTGAAGCAAAGCATTCGCCACCCTCTGCGGGCAATGTTATCACAGTCCTGGCCAGCAGTCTATAGTACTTATGTCAGGGCGACATAATCCTCACGTTGCCCAGCGGCACGGAGTCTCCCTGGCCTCCCTCGAAGCTGGCTGGCACCACCGCATCAGCAGAGGTGAAAAGGCTCACGTGTAGTAGATACGTTCCGGCAGGTGTGCTTGGGTTCAAGTTGACATCGTAGTCGTCGCGCACTAGCTCGCCCACGCGCCACGCGGTCGGTGGATAGAAAGTCATAGTATTCGTAGGCCGCTGCAACGCCCCACCCCAGAGTTGGTGGGCATCATCGATCAGTTGCACGACAGCGCTGTACTCCTCAGCGAGAGGCACGAGAGATTCCCAGTAAAGAGTGACGTGCATCCACCCGCTCGGAGGATGATAGGTGTCGTCAGTAGCCGAATAGGATTCACTGTCCAACTCGTAGCCCACTAAGCGCACCTTGTCATCAAAGACCGCCTCCACAGGAACCGCCGTGGAGGGCATCCGCGTCAAGCGATATTGCGGCGCATACCCTTTCACCTCGACCCCCGGAGGGTACTGCTCCGTGACCACCGGAAACCGGTTCGCCAGCCACGTCTCGACCGCGCGAGTCGGATCAGCTCCCTCTGCATGAGATTGGACCAGCCATACGGTGTCATACTCGCTCAAGCCCTCCAGGGTGCGGGCGACGTCGGCCTCCCCGCCCACTGGCCCCCCAAAGGGCGCGAAAACAGGCACGTCCCCTTGGTAATAGTACGTGAAGGGTATACGTGTGTAGTCAACATGACAGAGGATAGCATCCCCTGAAGTCGCGTGCGTCGCGACGTAGCGTGCGGCAGAACGCCATTCCTCCTTGCGATAGTTCAAGCTCCAGTTGAAGCGCAAGCCATAAAAGAAGAAGCCCACCATGAAGAGCAAAGAGATGAGACCTGCCGCCCTGGAACGGGAAACCATCTTGTCAAGACCCGCTGCGAGAGCCAGGATGAACGGCGCCACGATGACGATCAGATAGTAGACAGTGAAGATCGGTAGGCGAAACGAAAGGAGATAGGCCAGGAGAAGCGGTACGAACAAAGACAACGTCAAGAAGGCACCGATCCGCATGTCCAGCGCCTGCCATCGGCGGGCGCCGGTCCCTGCACGGGTCACACAGGGGAGGAAGAGTCCTCCCAGGACGAAGACACTCGACACAGCCAGTACAGCGGCGAGGCCTGCCCCGGACAGAGGTGAGCGCCGCAAGGTGAAAGCCTCCAAACAGGCAGTTAGCATGGCGAACAGGCTCAGTGACGGCCTCCAAGAAGGAGCAGCACTACTCACTTCCCAGGCTCCAAGCAGCCAAGGTGCGAAACCCAGCAGGCTCAGCCCCCAGGCCAACAGACCTCTCCGCAAAGCCTCTCTATGTCGACTGGGAAAGAGAACAAGGAAAAGGAGCTGAGCGGGCAACAGGAACGCGGCGTAGAGATGAGCGTACAAACTGAACACGTTCACGACTGTGTAGGCAACCCACCAATACCACCGTGGTGTCTCGAGAGCGCGCACGAAGCAGTACAGGGACCACACGGCCAGAGTCGCCACCAGGGCGTACATTCTCGCTTCCTGAGAGTACCAGACCAAGAACGGGTTCAGAGCAGCTAGGAAGGTCGCGATCAGCGCCACTCGGCTTGACGATAGACGCTTACCCAGCAGGTAGATGGCTGGGACATAAAGCGTTCCAAGCAGAGAGGAGAAGAGGCGTACTGCCGCCTCCCCAGTACCGAAAACCCTCATCCACACGTGCAGCACGAGGTGATAGAGAGGAGGATTGGGCTCCCGGAGAGACATCCCCTGTTCGAAGATCTCGGCGAGGGGGAAGCTGGCGAGATAGACGCTGACGGCTTCGTCCAGCCAGAGGCTGTGGAATGTCAGTCGGTACAGGCGCACGCCGAAGCCCACAAGCAGCAGGACGCAAAAAGCCCACCTGACTTGCGGGCTCCTTGAGAGCAACACAGATGGTCTTCCTTCGGTGTCAATCACGCCGCACCAAGGACATGGAAAGTGCTTGTCGCGAGAGCATCGTCTCCCCCCGGCAACAATACTCGACGTAAGCAGCCTTCCTGGCCGCTGGGCCACGAAAGGCCAACCAACGTGCTAATACTACCGAGCGTGGATTATGGGCCACGGCGGGACCGGGCCGCAACATTCGAATGTCCTGGAGGGATCGGATGTGTTGACAAGGCACACCTGCCAGTACAGGGTCTCTTCCACACCACGGCCCTGCAAGTAGTCCGCTTTCCAATGACCGCCCTCCTCGCGCGGAGGGGAATCCAGCGGCACAGGAAGGTGTGTCCAACCAACCTCAGCCCCTTTGAACCTGATGCCCCACTGCCATCCCGACGGGACTGCGTGTGGGTTCGCATCCCACTCCAGGGTGAAGACACGGCTGGGATAGGCCGAAGAGGGAACGTTGATCTTGATTGCCGGGCAGCTCATCGGCGTATGCGTGGGTGTTGCGGGCACCGGTGTGGGCGGCTCCGGCGTACGAGTTGGTGTGGGCGGCGCAGGCGTAGGAGGTACCGACGTGTGAGTTGGTGTTGCGGAAACTGCCGTCGGGGGCACTTGCGTCTCAGTGGGCGCTGGCGGTGCCAGCGTCTCAGTTGGCGGCGGCGGTACTGTGAACGTAGGAGGCAGTTGCGCAACGATGATGCTGACGCCCACCGCATCGCTCATCACATGATCCCGGTTGTAGGCGTAGACCAAGAGAGTGTGGGAACCAGGCGCTGTTGGCGTCCAGCGTAGCAATCCTCTCATTGACGGCTGTCCCTGGGACTGATAGCTCCGCTCCACGGCCACTATCCGCCCGTCAGCCTCCAGCTCCACGCGCACTACGGCAACCTCATCGACGGCGCGATATTCGACCTCCAATTCCTCTCCCAGTTCCAGTTGACTGCCACTGGGTGGGGATAGAATCTCCACGATCGGTTTCCTTGCCTCCCCGGTTCCCAAGTCTATGCTGCAGGCCAATACCCCTGCAGCCAACAACAGCACTACCATTGCTGAGAGCATCCTACGGTGATCTGGCACTGAAGCGCCTCCTTCGTGCTGGACTTGCTTCGCCTCCAAGGGAATTCCTCATCCTGTCTACGTTTGCGGAGGGCAAGCACTGCAGAACGATACCACCGTTTGGCCCTTCTGGCAATGCTACCCCGCACCTGGTGACTCATAAGGCAGCCCGTCAGCGAGGCGCCTTGATCGTACCCACCCAGAGCTTCTCAACACTGGCACGGCGAATCAAGATGATCAGACACCTGGATGACCACAAGTAGCACACACGCACGAACAGTACCTACGGCCGCCAACAGAGAAGGACTGCCACCCCTGAGCGGATAATGTAGATCGCCTCGAAGCGACGGTTTGGCCGCGTTATGTCAATCTGATACGGCGGCTATGGTTTCGCCCGTATCCATGTCCACCGAGACGATGACGATCCGGGGTATGGTGTAGGTCCGGCCCCCTACCTGGGTTTCCACCTCCCGACGGTAGGTCACGCTCCAGAACTCCCCACCGGCAGGGTTCTCGTAGCTGCTGATGGTCCTCTCTGCACCTGTCAAGTCGGGGAATCGCTCAGCAATGAGTTGGTCGGCTATCCTCCCCGCCTGCTCCTGACTGACGACGGCCTCGTCCTCCACCCCACGGGAGCGAGACAGGATCAAGCCAGCCCCCCCGAGAGCCATCAGGCACAAGAGGGCAGCCACTGCCACGGCGCCGATCAGGAGTATCGGCAGTCCCCTCCGCTGGGGGGCTTGTGAGTAGGTGGGACGAGGGGAATGGGATATGTCCTCAGGAGCTCGGGCCGGAACCCATTTCACGCCATCGTACAAGAGCCAACCACCGCTTCGCGCATCGATGGCCCAATGGTGGCCGTGCTCGTCTTTGACGCGGAGCTGGCCCACCTGGGTCTGAAACTCCTCCCCCCCTAGTTCCCCACCCTCCAGGCGGCCTTTGAGCGCCGAGTACCTGCTCTCCGCCTCCTTGAAATCCATATCCAGTCTCCTCGTGTGGAAGTCCTACCGCTCCTCCACCACTGCAGCTTCCCCAGGACCGGGCCCGGTCTTTCTAACCGCCAGGGCATCACGAGGCCGAGAGACTCGCACAAATCCCCGATTTCATCGCTACCAGCATTCTATGAAACAAGAGGTTCGCCCAAAGGAACTCCCGGTACACTGTCGCGAGGAACAGATGCGCCGTAAATGTCGTACTCGTCGCGCTGGTCCGGCTCTTCTGGCTCATCCCGCTGGTGGACTATCAGATGCGCCTCGCTGCAACACTCGAGCTGAACCGGCCCCGTGGGGTCGGCCACCAGGCATACCCGCCAATACCAGTTCCCTTCACCCGGGCCGTGCAGATCCGCCTTCCAGTGACCATGCTCCTCGTAAACGCGGTCCGGCTGTGAGCGCTGCCAAACGGCCTGCGGCGAAGGGTCCCCGCTGAACTCGAACACGAACTGCCAGCCAGATGGTATTGCTGCATCCCTCACATCCCATTCCATACCAAACACACGCCGAGGATATGCTAAGTGGGGAGCACTTATCACTAGAGTAGGGCAGCTAGTGCGCGTGGCAGTGGCTGTGGGAGTAGCCGTCCCGGTCGGCGTTGGCGTGGGACCAGGCTCTCTGGCGGCAGTCGCTGTGTTGGTGGGGGTCCCTGTCGGCAGAGGCTCATTTAGAAACGTCGGCAGATCGATCCCCACCAGTGTGTGCACCACCGGGATGGGTTCCTTCGTGGGCGCCGGGGGAGCCATGGGTGGCTCCTCATATGCCACAGGCGGCAAGCCAGGCTCGACGACCAGCGTGTCCCCGGCGCGCAGCTGCACCGTCTGTCCTCTTCCAGTGACATCTATCTCGCCCTCACGGCCTGCAAGCCAGGTAGTCCCCGCTTCATTTGCTGCGATCCCGTATTCGCTGCGCCGACCGATCACCGTAGCCGCTGCCGTCCTGATCTCATGCAGGGAATCCGCGGGGAGATCACCGATGCGGTTCCACATCTCGCCCAGATGCAGATCCAGACGGACGACCACGGGCTGACCCGCCGCCAATTCCAGTTCCGCCACTGTGACCTCGGTGTACGGCCTGAGTTCCGTGTCTGTGCCCTCAAGGAAGGTCAGCAAGACTCGGGAACTCCCAAGCACGCGGATGCGGTCGCCTCCACGGACAATGTACCCGTCCGTTGCCTCGTGCCAATCACCTTCTCCATCCCTCTGTACGAGAGCCTTGCCCTCCAAGACGGACAAAGTCGCACCGACTTCTTGCACCATGTCGAGTGGATACAGAATGATCACAACTTCAAACAGCACCGCGATGAGCAGGGCGGAGACCAGACCCATGGTCACCAGCAGGGGCAGGTTGCCGCGCAGCGACCCTGTCGCCCTACTCGGAGCGAACACAGGTTCCGGCAGCCCGTGAGGCGACGGTGCAGGCCCCATCTCAGAGCCGCACCTCTTGCAGAAGCGATCGTCCTTCTCGTTACGCGCTCCACAACTTGAGCAGGTGATGCCAGAAGTGCTCATCTATCCGAAGTTCCTACTCGCACGTATAGCTCCGGTGCTCACTCCATCCCGAGCTTCAATGCGCTTGGCCCGCGCCCCTCGCCTATTGCCCGCAACAGCCGATGTATCGTGCATACTTCACGGCTTCCCAAAGTACACAAACGCGTGGAGCATCTTCAATTCAGCGGTGGTGGCATCCACAGTCTCACAGGTGTCGGCCAATCGCTCCTTCGCTTCCATAAAGGCTGCCAACGGTGGTTGACCATCGGACAGTGCATCCAGAAAGCCGCGATGGAACACGGCGTCGTACCGCATGGGACCAGTGGGGTCAGGGCCCGGCTCCCAGATTGGGGAGTAGGTGATCCCGGTCGCTCCAACGAAAGCTCGGGCGCCACTCCGCAGGAAGGCCAAGGGTATCGAATCCAGAGGCGTGCACCCGAACGTATAACTCGCGTAGCATGCGCCGCTCAAGACCACGCCCCGTGAGTCAGCTTCGGCCACAGTGAACGCCACCGGGTATTCTGACTCCTCGCCCCACCATACACTCGTGTCCCAGGATGCCCCGTGTAGCATGAAGTAATCATGGCGGACACTCACCTGCGCGGGTTCGACAACCTCATGGCGCGTCGGCAGACTCCACAACAAGGTGCGCATACTGCCAAAAACCTCCCTGGCTACACCTTCCGCGTGGAGACGCTTGGAGTTGGCCAAGGTGAAATTGCCCTGCTCGGGCACATGCGACGGTGACAATTGCGCGACCAATAGCTCCAGGGAGCGGCCGTCCGGTATCCGAGCCACAGGAATGTCTGGCAAGGTCAGCTCATCATGGTCGTTGTCCCCGTAAACATCGTCGGTAAACAGTACGTCACCATCGTCGGTCGGGTTCGCAAGGATGGCGAAGGGTACCACGTCAGGATCACCTACGATTAAGACGAAGGGGCAGGTCTCGGCGATGTACCCCAGTTCTTGGAGTAGAGCATCGATCTCCTCGAATCCTTCCTGGCCAAGTCTTTCCACGAGGCGCTGGCGATGAGACAGAATCAGGCTGTAGTCCGGTCCTCGGATAGCGAGCGCATTCTCGATGAAGGCATCTACGTCGACCTCGTTTGGCTCTATGCCCAGGTCGTCCAGATAGACTACCTGCACAGATCCGCATTCCCCCATCGGCGGAGGCGCCGGTGGCGGCGGAGGAGGCTCAGACGGTTCATAGAGAGGCGAGAGTTCATAGAAGAATCCAGGTGGATGAGGTGGCCCATTGGGCTGTGGTTGCCCGGAAAGCAGCGACACGTCCGCCGGCTGTGCCTCTACATCCGCCTCCCTCGGCCACCCGGTGCACGTCAAGGTCAGATCCGCAAGGGCGCGCACGGATGGTGGCTGCAACCATCTGGTATTGGGGATTTCATTGGCATTCCTGGCCACGGGAACGAATTCGGCGGCTATGCCCCCCAGCGTGATAGAACCATCTGCATTGCGAGTGCCCGTGGCAGTGGCATCCAGTTCGGCTCGATATGAGCGGTCGAATCTGTCGTCCTCCAGGTTGTCGATATCGACGCTGCCGCCTCCCATGACTTGCAGAGAGAAGACACCCCCTTCGCCTCCGGAATACGACCCACTGATCTGAACACTTATCCTCACCGTGCGCCGCTCAGCATAGTGCTCGCTGGAGCCATCCTCGTCGTAGAGGAGTGACATATCCTGAGCAGTGTAGCTGCTCTGATAGCTTCCGTGCACTTCTCCGCCGCCAGCCGGGAATTCCAGCCGCGCAGCCGCGTCTTCGGACGAGGCGAGGCACTCAACCATGCCCCCTCCTTGCTCCTGAGCTATCATAGGCCCAGGAAGAGCTGTAAGGCACATGAGGAGCAACAGAGCGAGCAAGAGGACAACACGGATCGATCTCGATCTCGTCATCGAGCCTCTACCCTTATCACAGTGTCAAGGACGATGCGGTTGTCCAGCACGTTGCCTTCCGCATCTAGTAGAAGAAGTCGGCGGAAATCAGGTGTGGCTGCATCGTACATGCCCACTTCGAGGCTATACTCCCCCGGTGACGCCCCGGCGTCGACCACCAACTGATACTCGTCGCGGAGGTACTCCGAGGGCACCCAACCCGTCGTGGGACGCGCGCCACCCACGGGCAGGCTATCCATTTGGCCACGTATCTGGCTGTCGCCATCTAGCAAGTGAGTGAAGACGGTATATGACGTGTCCATCATGTCCAGGGCCTGCCAGTACAGATCCAGGTAGAGCGTTTCACCGGGACGAACAACACTGGTGCTCAAGTCATAACCATATAGCGATACCTTGTCCCCCAGGTTGCCTACGTCCACTCGATGCTGAACCTCCGGTGGTGCGAAGACTCTCTCCGTGGCTTCGACCTGGAAGGTTGATAGCGTGACCGGGTCCCGTGCTTGCACACCGCGACAGGTCAACCCCTCGCCTTCATCGCCGCTCGGAGGGTGAAGGGTGATGAGAGTCTCGCCCTGGTCGTACGCCGCCGCGGACCACGCACGGGAAGTCAACACAAGGCCCTCGCGACACCTAAGGAGACTAACCCGCAGCTCTGCCTCACCCGCAGATGCGTGCAGAGGCACCCTGTAATCGTACTGCCCCAATATCACCTCGCCATTTCGCCACGCAGACGTCGGATAATACCTGTTGGCCGGGTGATAAGCGTAACCGCCCACGCCCGAGGATGCAGAAGCGTGCCAATCAATGACCTCGGGCCCGCCCAATCCTTCGTCTATCAGCTCACCGTTTTCATCGTAGAGTTGCAGCAGGAAGACGTAATCATCAGCCAAAGCCCTCTGGGCATGCCAGTACAAGCCTGGCACTACTTTGTCGCCCGGTTGGGCAGAGTCCGTGCTCAGATCATATCCCACCAACTCCAACCCTTGACCAAGATCTTCCTGCAGTGAATGAGAAGGCTCCATCTCAGCCAACGTCGCCCTGGCCCCTCTGAGTAGCTCCACCGCACCGAGCGAGGCAGTGGTTCCCGTAGGCGTTCCTTGAACATCCAGAATATCCAGACCCACCAGGTTGACGTCACTATAGACGCTGGCGTGCAAGTCATACACGCCGGGCGGCGTCCCAGTGAGTGGCACCACGACCACCACACCGAAGAGCTTCTCGCCGGGGACCCAACGGAAGGCGGGGTAGAGAAGAGACGCCGGGCGGCCATCATAGCCGCCCCACTCGTGTCCCGCTTGGTCACGGATCCGCAGGGACACTTTGAGATCCTCCTCGAGTTCCTGGAGGGCCTGCCAGTAGAGGACCACCTCCACCTGTCCGGTGGTTGCCTTCCCCTCAGGTACTGTGTAGCCCAGAAGCCGAACCTCGTCGTCGAAATTGACCTCCACGGGATGCTCTATCTCGGGCTCGCTGGAGAAATGCACATCGGACGGGAAGACATAGTGAAGCAGCTTCAATCCCCAGAAGCCACCCCTGTAGGGCACCAGGGTCCCTTCTCGGCCTAGCATCATGGTCAGGAAGCCAACCGGATCGACGACGTCATGTTGCCAGAGCAACACCCAGGCCCCGTCCCTCCCGGCCAGTACCCTGTTCAACTCGTCGGCCAGACTGTAGTCTAGCACGTGCTCCGCCGAAAGTGTGGGTTCGTCAGGGATGGGGTACCAATCGTCTTGGCCATAATAGTATGTGAAGACCGGAAAGAGGTGCCCGGAGGTGAGGATGACGACCTCGTTATCACCTTTGTTCTTCTCAATGAAGCGAACTGCGCTGCGGAAATCGTCCTTCAGGAAATTGATGTCGAAGTAGGCGTTGAACACCGCATAGGCGGAGGTGAGTGCGACGTAAGACAACAACAGGGACCCTGCAACCACAGCGGCGAGTCGCCGCCGTGCGACGCTCCTGCGAGCAAGAGCAAACAGGCTGGCTATCCCGCCCGCGATGAGAAGAAAGTAGGCAGGCGAGGCCAGCATCAAGTAGCGAGGATGGAACTTGGCGCGCTGAAAGGAGATAACCAAGAGGAGCAAGCACGGCAGGCCCAAATAGAGAAGGAGGCCAGACAATGTCAGCCAGGGCCAGCGCTGCACCATTGGAGCTCCCACGGCCGGCTCTTCTCTGGCTGGAGTCCATCGGCGCACTGCCCTCAAGATCAGAACCGCCACGGCAGTTGCCAGGATCATGAGATAGCCCAAGGCAATGGGTTGCGCTATCGCTTCCAACACGCTGTGGCCGGTGCTGAAGGTGATAAGCGTCTTGCGCAGTACCTCGGTCACCCTCAGGGTACCCTTCCAGTAGCTGACGTCAGCACCGTAGCGCTGCCAGACGAAGCCGCTCCACGGCAGATAGGCTGCGACGACCGCCGACTGGCACAGCAGCCCGCTCACCAACGTGGGCCACGTCTGACGGACTCTGCCCCTGGTCCACAGCACCCACCAGCTCACCAAGAAGATGGCCTGAAAGGCTAGCACGAAGAAGGCGTAGAAATGGGTGTAGACCGCAACCACGCTGGTCAGACCGTACGCGCCCCAGAGCAAGTCTGGCCTTCCTTGCTTCCCCATGATCCGCAGTAGCAGATATGTGGAAAGCAAACAGAGGAAGGTGACCAGGGTGTACATGCGGGCTTCCTGCGAATACCAGAGGAAGAGCGGAGAAATCGCTATCAGGGCCGCTGCCAACACACCAGCAGCATAGCCCAGGAACCGTCTCCCAGACACGTAGATGAGAGGCACGGTCAGCACCCCAAAGATGAGGGAGAGAAACCGCAAAGAGAACTCGCCGTTCCCGAACATCGGCATCCAGAAATGGAGAAGGTAGTAGTAGAATGGAGGGTGAATGTCGCGGGCCGTGCGGGCTGTGATCTCTCCCAGGCTCATCCTGGCCAGATATTGGCTGAAGCCCTCATCATACCAAAGGCTCTGATGATCCAGGCGGAAGATGAAGAGGCAAAAAGCCAGGAAGGTGAGAAGCGCCAGCAAGACGGTACGCTGAATGCGACTCGGGCTGCCCATAGATTCTTACCGATTACTGCTCAGAATATGTTAACATAGCTGCTATGTACCTACAATCCGGTGGCCCCAGCAAATCGGTCCGCGGCGCGGAAGATCACCTGGTCAAAAGCAGCCGCAGACGCAGGTTCCGTGAACGCCTGCCCAACTCGGACCAACTCAGGCCGTAGGACACCTGTGGTCTCCAACGCCTGCCCAGGTGCTGCACCCTTGACGCCAATGATGGCGTGTCCCCACCGGAACATGCCACGCAGGTCCTCACCGGCGCCGATGCTGCGCAAGGCCTGCACCGCCTCCTCCGTGAGATTGAGCGAGGCCTCGTCTTCGACGGCTACGGCCACGATCTTGCCTTCGGGGATGCGGGCGATGAAATCGGCCATCAGCCGCGACTCGTCCTGGTGCAGAAAAGTGTCGAAATGGCCGGTTTCTTCCACCTGCCCCGACACTGGATCCAGGACCACCATGTTGTAGCCTCGCTCATCTTGAGACACATTGACCCCGTCCACATAGATGTGGCCGAAGTCCCCCACCTCTTCGCCCGCACTCTTCACCAGGATATTGACCGGAGAGGAGATGCCTGTCGTGCCAATCGCGTAGTCACCTTCCCTTACCTGCTCTACAGGGTAGAGACGGCCGAACCGGAAGCAGAACTCGTTGAGACCTTCACGGAGATAAGTCACAGGCAGCAGCACCTGGTACTCCTGCCACCCCTCAGACAGAGCGAGAGTGCCCACCGCGTGGCTGTTGGCCACTACCTCCACGGTCTGCCCGTGGCCAGGTGCCATAGAGCGCAGCGTCATCTCCTGGCTTTGCCTTGACAAGTAGACGAGAAGACACGCCTCCCTCCGCTGGGCCCACACGTATTGGTGGCCACTTTCGCTCCACCCCTCGCCCACATTGAGATGGGCCTCATCAGTGCCGAGATCCGTCAGTACCTGTGCCTGCGGGGCAGGAGGCGTCACCCGATAGGCGATGATCCCGTCCCGATTGTAGACTTCTTCACCGTCTACGACATAGGTGACGTAGTCGTGCAGCACTGCTGGAATCTCCTCAGTATGCAGGATCACGTATCGCACGCTGAGAAGACCCATCACCGAGGGAGCCAATTCCTTATCCGCCTCCCAGATCTCACGCTCGACCGCATGACCCGTCTCCAGAGCAACAATGGTATTGAGAACCGGTGCTTCGGTGAAGTACTGGAACTTGAATTCCGGATTGCGAGAGGTGTTGCCGCCGAGAATCCTCTTGCCATGTGTCGTCTGGTAGAACTGCTCGAACATGATCACGGGGTCCTTGGTGCCGGTCACCCGAAAGCCATTCCTCCAGGCGAGAGGCAGCTCCAAGACTGCGAAATCCCCCTCCTCACCAGCGATGTCCCGGTATACATCTGGCACCCGCATGTCTGAAAGGGGCAGAGGTATGGAGAGGTGCTCAAGCAGAATCAGCGCGGCGACGCAGGCCGCGAGAGCCCATTTCCGCGTCTTCCCCTTCACTAGACTGCTCAGCCGGCGCAGGCCATAGCCAGCCAGTACAGCCCAGCAAAGAGCGAGCATCACACTGTAGCGGCTGGGATATCGATTCCCCTTGAAGAAAGGCAATGCCTGCAGGATATCGAACGGCAGGGGCAGTTCGTACTCGCTTCCGTTGACCCGCAGCGTCGGCCCGAGGGCCACGAGGCCAAAAACACCCGTGGCAACAACCCAGAAGCGGATGGTTCGATCTCTGAGCACCCCGACGGCGCCGAAGGCAGCGAGCAAGAGCACCGTGTACCCGACGAATACGAAGTTCAGATACGAGAAATCGAATCTCTTCCGCCATAAGTCGCTCAGGGGGTGGAGATGGCTGGGCACCAGGAAGCCCAGAACGTCCGCCGAGAAGACGTTGGCAAAGCCCAGTCCTTCCACCAGGAAGTCTCCCTCCACCGCCATCACGCGGACCATACGGTACAGAACGGGCGACATGCCCAACAGAAAGATGATCCCCACGAAGGCCAAACTCCGGAGGAACGGCAGACTCCTCTTCCAGCCATCAGCCGCTACCCAATACAGCAGGTAGATGGCGGTCAAAATGATGAGGAAAGATGCATAGGTCAACTCACTGTAGCCGTTGAGCAATAGAAAGACGGCAGCCAACAGGAGGTAACGCAGGCGATTGGGGTGCCGATGGGTCTTCATCAAGAACAACACGTAAAAGGGTATCCACTGCGTGCTGGCTATGTTGAATTGGCCGAGGGAGGCGTAGATTAGCCGATTGGAGGAAAAGGCATAGATCAGCCCGGAGATGAACGGGACAACAGCAAGAGCCTCGGATGGCAAAAGATACCTGACCAGCAAATAGGCCCCGTAGGCAGAGAGGACGAAGCTCGTAAGAAGGATGAAGTTACTCGTAGCCACGAGACCTATGATCGGCTGCAGAACGACCGAGATCAACCCATTGACGATCGTCAGCGTGTAGAAAGTAAGGTCGATGCCGATGGGATGGAACATGAAGTCGCAGTCAAAGGGATTGGCTCCAAGGTCGACGAGCGCATGTTTGACCCACCACAGGTTCCAAACCAGAGCCGGGTCGTCGCTGCCATCGCCGGGCACGTAGGTGGTGAAGTGGAGGACCAGAGGATATGTCAAAATGATGGCCAGCAGGAGATACAACCCCAAGATGGCCAGATCCCGCTTCCACCAGACGCACTTCCCCAAGAACCAGATGCTCCTCTTCGTTATAGAGCGCGGGCCCCACCTGAGCCAATGACTCGCCGAATGGGCCCCGGACCGGCCCAAAGAACAGCCTAGTATAACCATTGTGACAGCGTGGCAGCAAACTCCGCGTGGGTTTGCTTTTGCAGGGCGCTGATGTAGAATAGCGCCAACGAGGCCCAGCTGTGTTTACCTACCAACAAGCCCTCGATTACATCTACAGTTTCGTTGATCAGGAGAAGCTGTCACCAGACCAGTACGTCCCGCGTCGCTTCGACCTGACGAACATGACAGAACTCCTCTCCATGCTCGGTGATCCCCATCGTGGGCTGCAGGCCGTGCACGTGGCGGGCACCAAAGGCAAAGGATCCACGTGCGCCATGACAGCCAGCGTTCTGGAGGCGGCGCGCTACCGGGTGGGGCTTTTTACCCAACCGCACCTCCACACCTTTCGGGAACGAATCAAGGTCAACGAACGGTTCGTCAGCGAGCACGAGACGATCGCGATACTGGAGAAGCTCAAGCCATACGTAGAACAGTTGCCGGACCCCAGCACGTTCGAGATCATGACTGCCATGGCCTTCGAATACTTCGCAGAGCAGAACGTTGACCTGGCCGTGGTGGAGACAGGTCTTGGAGGGCGTCTGGACACCACCAATGTCATCGTGCC
>CAYGAW010000059.1:0-5274 GCA_964347945.1 uncultured Anaerolineales bacterium | reverse complement strand
GTCCTTGACGACAGTATCAGACGGGAAACTTCGCCGTGCGTGGAAACATATGCGCAGCAAGATTATAGAGCCGACTTGACCTGCATGCAATTAGCAAGGAGTTTGGCGTTGCATTATGACAACGGCTGAAGGCACACCGCCACTGCTGCGCAAGTGCTGGGCAGCTCCCCCGCAAAGCGTGCTACTTCCTCAGATGCAGCTTGCCTGAGCTGCCATCTTGATCGAGAAGTATCGGCGAATCAAGGAAATGGCATTTGTCCCGTTGAGAATCTCATCAGGGTTGCTGACTCAGGGGCGAGTAGTTGCCGGCGAATTTTCCTACCGACGTTTCTCGACCATTCCGGACGTGCTCTCTCTGCACCTCCGAGCACCGTCCTCACCACGAATCCACGTCATACTCAGGCCCTGAATCGAAGAGTGCCAACTGCCGGGGTGCCTCGGGATGATCGGGGTCAAAGGTGCGAGGCATCATGCCCTCTGTCTGCAGGCCTCCCAGCTTGTTGATGGTTTGCATCACCGCCGGAACGCAGTACTCCGTCGCGGATTCCCGGATCTGCTGTCCGTTGAAGCGGAGAACCAACCAACCCGCGCCGGCCAAGTCGTTGTCTCGCCGATTGTCGAGCGGGATGCGCGCGGCATCGGCGTGCCAACTGTCACCATCGGTTTCCACGTCTATCTGTCCATGGTCACAGAAAATGGCGAAATCCAATGCATACCGCCGGGTCTTGACGCTGATGAAGAACTGCCGTTCCGCCGCAATCTCGTGTCTCTTGAACTCGGCCCACAGGCGGTCCTCCAGAGGGCTCTCGTCGTACAGATCGTTGATCTCAACCGCGTTGATGAACTTGTCCCAGGCGGTCGGAATAAACACAACGCGCCGCAAGCGCCTGCTCAGTATTGGCTGGGCTAGACGTTGCAGTGGCCCGATTTCGATCTTGTGATACGGTTCGTCCGCCCGGAGATGATCCGGCTCCTGAGGAAGCAAGGCTCGTCGCGCGACGGTGCGAATGGCATGGACATCGGCATAGTAGTTGATGGCCCAGCACTCTGGACCGAAAACTTTGGTCTGATAGAAAGCCAGCCAGGTGGGAGGCCAGCGCTCTCTGAGGCGTCTCTGCACGCTCCTGATTGGGATGCGATACCAATGTTCGTCGCGGGCGATATCGAAGTCGCGGAGGTTGTTCATGATGGCGACCAGTACTTGGCCCCGGCGCGCTGTGTTGCCGGCTCCCGTGCGGTTGTGCTGATCGCAAGCCATCTGCTCCTCCCAGGGATTGAGCCGCCTTGCCGACGGGTGAAGCCAGTGACGGACGGTGATGTTCTCCGTGCGAAAGAGACGGTGGCTCCATCTAGAGCCAACGCAACAAAGGTTACCACCACTACTCGACTCTGTCAATTGTCGCCGCTACAATGCGCATGTTTTGACACCGAGCCTCCAGGGAATGGATTGGCAATGTCATCATCTCGATATCGAATCCTTCCAGGGATACTTCTAGCTTCAGGCTCAATCGCTGCAGGCTACCGTCGTGGGCCGGGAAGACGCATCTACCCTTCCCACCGAGAGGCACTTCGACTCCTCGCGAGTCAGCTTCCCAACCAGACTGTAAAGCCTCGGCCAACCAGTACGGAAACGCGCGCGCCAGCTTCGCCAACCCCGAAGGAAACCTGGATCACGCAGCTGAAGCAGTGGTCACCCATCACGCTCCTAGAGTAGCCCTGGCCCACCGGCGACAATGGCCTCTGTGTCGGCCCCGTCAGTAGTAGCACACGGAAGCCAGCTCCCTCAACACCACTCTCTGCCCCATCACGCGTCGGCGGAAGCCAGGCTCCCAAAGCCCTCCCCGTTGGCGACGCTAGACAGCCGTGCTAACAGCAGCCCGCAATTCCGGGCCCGGGAAGGACGTTTGACTTTGTTAGGCCGCCACCCTTATCATCTCCCCATTCTCCGACTAGGCCTGTACTGGATGGTGTAGTAATGCCAAAATCTGCGACTCTTATCCTGGCCATAGTGATGCTCTTCCTGTCACTGACCGCCTGCACTCTCGTATCGCCCGTTGCCGAAGCACCTTCCCCTAGTCCCGCGATACCGACGGCGACGTCCGCGAGTGTGTCCCCGGCTCCTACGACAACTACCACCTCCTTGCCTACCCGCACGGCACGACCTGACCCATCAACCACAGAGACCGCTGTCCCTCTCTCTCCAACACCAACAGAGATCTGGATGATGGATCTCGAGGACCTGCCCCCCATGGCCCTGCGGGATTGGCCCCGACCCGCGGGGGACAACGGCTTCTGCATCCATTTCATCCCGGAGCAATACCACACCCCGGAGCACCTGGACCACCAGATTGGCCGTATGGTCAGTATGAGGATGAAATGGGCGCTGGTGGTCTACGCTGACGAGATACAGCTGGAGATGGCGGCTCCTAAGTTCAAAGAAGCGGGCATCACCGTCGTGTGGCGGAAGATGCTCTACCCCGGAGACAGGTACTTCGACTGGGGCCGCGACGTCCAGCTGCTGGAAAGCCTCGGCATGCCGCCCTACATCCAGATCTACAATGAGCCCAGTATTGAGGTGCTCTGGGAAGATCCGCACGTGAGCAAGCTCCGATTCACCGAGGACCTGCTGCGGGCAGCGCGCGACGTGTACAACGCCGGTGGCTACGTCGGGCTACAGTTCGTTGACCCCCAGTGGCTCAGAGAGACGCTCTACGAGATCAGGCTGCACGGCGGAGAGCAGATCTTTCAGCGGATGTTCTTCGTGCCACATCCTTACGGACTGAACCATCCCCCGTCGTATCAAGAGGATCTCAACGCGGCGCTGGGCTTCTTGCAGTTCGCGCGGGTGTTCGAGGAAGAGATCGGCTTCGTGCCTCCCATGATCGCCGGCGAGGGAGGTTGGAAGTACGGAGCCAGCGACGACGACCGCTTTCCCTCCATCGATGATCAACTCCATCGCGACTACCACGCGGAGGTCTTCAATTGGTTCCGTGGAGGCACCCTATCCAACGGTGAGCCTCTTCCCGATTATCTGTTCGCCTTCTGCCCCTGGCTTCTGTCTTCCAAGATGGACGACAGCGCCTGGTTCGATAGCTTCGCAGGCGACCGCGTACTGACCATTGAAGCGGTCACAGACATACCCTCGTTCACTCGGCGTTTCAGCTGGGACTGAGCCCGGCGCCACCTGCCACTGGCATGCGGGCACGGCAGGCGGGGCTTCTCCGATATTCTGGGCCCGCGCGCCAACCTCGTAGGGGCGGATTTCAAACCCGCCCCTACGGCTTGCGTCCACGCGTTTCAGGAGAAGCCGCGGCTAGATCCGCCACCACCCAGTCCTCCCCATCTCCCATCAAGGGGGAGGAGGTGCTCCCTCGATTGCAGTACGCCCATCTCCCTAGGCCAGCAGGCCGAAGCCATCACGACGAGACTTTCCATCAGCGCAAGGGGCGACGTGCACGCGCAGTAGCCTCGAAGCGGCGTACCGAACCGTGCGGCACCCACCAGCAACCTGGCACTCGAAGGGAGACCAAAGTACTATTGACTTGGGTCCCACCGACCCATAAACTGGGAACGACATCGCGTGCAGGATATGGACATGCAATGGTTCTCCCTGATCCGGAGGACTTTCGATTTCCTGGCAGCGCTCCTCATCCTTCTTGCCATTCTGCTCCTCCTCACACGCTCCGCGGCAGGCGCCGGGGTCAATCTCACCCAGAACTGGGGCTTCGAAGACGGCTTCAAGCCCAACGGGGTGGGTTTGGGCTGGAAGCGCTTCGTGCTCAAAGGCAACGTCAGCTTCGCCAACACCATCGAGTACTTCTGGCCAGGGGCGGAACACACCGAGGGTGAGACCTCGCAGCTCATCATCTCCAAGACCGCCTTCACCGCTGGCATCTACCAGCAGATAAGCGGCGTCACGCCCGGCCAGCACTACGGAGCCAAGGCGGCTATGCTCACCTTCTTCGAGAGCCCAGCGCCTCCCACCAATGACGGCACCATGCAGAAGCTCGTCGGTATCGATCCCTACGGCGGCACCGATCCCAACTCCCCCAATATCGTCTGGAGCCTCATAGACGATCACGACGAAGGCCCCTGGGTGCGTATGGGAGTAGCAGTAGTGGCCCAGGCCAGCACCATCACCCTCTTCGTCAGGGTCAACTGCCTGCAGCCAGTCAGCCATCCTCCTTCGCTGGACAACCAGGTCTTCATAGATGCAGTGATGCTGGCTCAAGCCCCCACCGTCAGCGCGTCGTCGCCGCCAGTGAGCTACTCGCCCACCTTCACCGTGACTTGGGAGGACGGCCAGGCCGCTCCGGGTGGCCACATCACCAAGTACGACGTGCAGTACAAGGATGACGTAAACGACGAGTGGGTATTCTGGCACGAGACAACCACTCTGACCTCAGACCTCTTCACAGGCGTCGTCGGCCGCACTTACACGTTCCGAGCCAGAGCACGTCAACTCTATACGGACTGGTACGATATCCGCCTCTACGGGGCCTGGAGCGACGGTGACTCTTCCACGTACGTGACGACCATCGGAGGCGTCCAGGGGTACGTGCGGGACAATCGGGATATCCGTATGCTCGGCGGTTGGGTCACACTCGTCGGTACAGGCATCGCAGACGACACGGCGAGCGGTGGACAGTATCACTTGGTTCCACCTGTCGGAGGTACATACGACGTGTTCGTGACTTGCGACGGCTACAACTCGCCGCCCGAGGTTCGAGGCGTGGATCTGTACGAACCGGTGGTGGAGCTGGACTTCACAGTCCGTCCGCAGGATGACGTCATTTCCAACGGCGACTTCGAGGACGGGTTGAATGGCTGGGAAACGGTGACTGGCAGCACAGCCGCTCCCGTGGCGGTGGACGATGTCGTTCGGAGCGGCGACTACTCCTTGGCGCTTGGCGAGGACATGCTTATCAGCGGCGATTGCGGCATAACCCAGACGGTGTACATCACACCCACCATGTACCTGCCCACCTTATCCTTCTGGCATCGGACGCTCTCCACAGGGGGCGGCGGCAATGATTTCTTTCAGGTGGGCCTCTATCAGGGCGATCCCGGGACCTACCATCCTCTCCTCACCGTCGAGCCAGTCGACCAGTGGACTCACGCCTGGCTCGATCTCTCGTCCTACAGCGGTTCAGCCTCTATCTACTTCAACTACCACCGAGAGGGTGCGCAGGACTTCGTCGTGTACCTGGACGAGGTGAGCCTGGGCCGCGCCTCGGGAGGACCCCACAAGACCTACCTCCCACTGGCTCCCTA
>CAYGAW010000058.1:0-31245 GCA_964347945.1 uncultured Anaerolineales bacterium | reverse complement strand
ATCAACAAGATTGCGAGCTTGTCGGAGGAGGAGAGGGTCAGAGGGGTGGTGGCGCCCTCCTCGGGCAACTTCGCCCTGGGAGTGGCCTACGCTGCACGTGCGCTGGGCGGTGTGCCGGTAAACCTGTTCATGCCTGTCAATACGCCCGCCTCCAAGGTAGACAAGCTGGCAGAGTTCGGGGCAGAAGTCTTCCTCGTTGGCGAACAGTACGATGATGCCGATGACGCCTCGAGGGAGTTCCAACAGGAGCACGATCTAATCTACACGGACTCATTCGATGATCCGTTCATCATCGCTGGCCAGGGCACTGTCGGCCTCGAGATCATGGAGGAACTACCTGATGCCGAGGCGCTCTTGGTGCCGATTGGCGGCGGAGGGCTCATCGCGGGAGTGTCCATAGCCGCCAAGGCCGTGAACCCCCGCATAAAGATCATCGGTGTGCAGGTCGAGGCCTCGCCGTCTGCGTATCTATCTCTCAAGGAAGGACGCTGCTATCAGAGGTACGAGTACGACCCCACCATTTGTGAGGGCTTGGCCGGCGGCTTCGGCATTGTGCCCTTCCAGATCGCCAGGGACCTGATTGACGAGGTGGTGCTGGTCAACGAGGAGGAGGTTCGGGAGGCGATCTTCGTCCTGCTGGAGACGGAACACTTGGTGGTGGAGGGCTCGGGAGCGGTAGGAGTGGCAGCGTTGCTCTTCGACAAAGTGAATCTGAAGGACAAGAAGGTAGTGGCCGTGATCTCGGGGGGAAACATAGATGTGGATCTGCTGTTCGAAATCCTGAGGGAGCACTTGCCACGTGAATAGCAGTGAAGGGTTTGGCGTCTGGGCTTGGTAGGCACAGTCGCACCGCCTGGGGCCTACGAACTAGCGAAGGGGGTGTCTTGTTCCGATTGGGACCACACTAGTCCTTGCGGTCGAACTTGAAGGTGACGATTTCCTTGCCCCGCACAGGTAGAGACACCTTCCCCTGATCATCGACTGGCAACTCCCTTAGTTCTTCCTCGTTGAGGTTCACCAGTGACGCCCTGTCATAGAGCCAGTACAGGCACACCTCCGCCTTGACTTCATGATCTTCCGTGTTATGGAAGCGGACGACGAGGCCCTCGCCCTCCTCTGGATTCTTGATGGCACTGATTGTCAGGCAGGAAGGGCTTATCTTCACGAAACTGCCCTCCAATCGCAGGGTCCCCGCATGCCTGTCTGTGACTATGCCGCGCAATGGGGCGTTGAAGGCGTAGGCTTCGTTGAGTGCGGTGCGCCAGTCGCCGGTGTGGGGGATGAGAGCATAGTCGAAGGAGTGTGTGCCGAGGCACTGGGCTTCGGGGGTCTCCACCTCGGGACCGGCGTGACCTCGGCGACAACTCAGATCATCCCGGGACAACCAGCCCACGCAGCGTAGCAAGGTCAAGGCGATGGTGGCGCCATTGCCTTCGCGGAATGCTTCATATTCTGGCAAACCCTTGTTGGCCACCATCAGGCCGCTATGTCCATCGCTGACGTCCACGAAGGTGGCCTGTGGGTGGGTGGGGACCGGCTGCTCTATCCAGCCATTGGTGTCCTTCGGCAAGTCGACGGGCCGCTCCACCACATCGAAAGCGCTCTCCGCGAAAGAGCTTGCCACTCGCCACGGGGTGGGGAAGTGAACCCGCAGACGGTGGTCATGGGCGTGGTTTGTCACCGTGGTGTGGATGTCGATGCGCCGCACTTTGGGGTAGAGGGAGATGCGGCTGGTGATGGGGATCTCCACAGTCTCCTCAAGGCGTCTCCGTCTGCCCTCCGCAAGGCTCAGAGGCACTCGATAGCTGAGGCGGACCTCTAGGCTCTGGCGCACCGGGCCTGCTTCAACCACTGAAATGGTGGGAGCCTCGCTGGGCATGGACACCTGGGTATCCTCCTCTGGCGCGCAGTAGTTGTATTCATCACCCCTGTCGCCACCATCGACGAAGCGGTTGACGCCTGGAAAGAGGGCACCCGTTTTCTTGTCGGTGACCACCAGAGTCCCATCGCTGGGTTCCACTCCCACGCGGTAGAGGTCGTTCTCGATGCTGTATGGCGATGCCCCCTCTCTCGTCTCTCTTGCCTTCCCCGGGCGGAAAAAGAAGGTCTTGTAGCCATGACCGGGCACGTGCTGAGCCAGGAACAGAACACTGGACCGCCCACCATCTTTGACTATCTGATGCGGCGTGATCTCGCCAGTTGGGTCGTGAACCACGAAGGGCCCAAGATCACCTGGAAGCTGCTCGGCCAGTTCCACCACGTCTGTGCGTGGCCCAGCCACGGGGTTGAAAACAACGACCGGGACAGCTGATGCTGATTGCTCTGTCAGACTGGAAGTGTTTGCGTGTCCGACAATGGTTTCGAGGCTCTTCTGGGTCACCGACTCCGCGATCTGCTGGCACCGGTCGAAACGGGTCATCATCTCTCGATGCACCTGGTCCACGCTGCACCCACAGATGCTATCGTGCGCGTGATTGTGCAGCAGGTATCGCCATGAACGACGTATAGGATCCTGAAGATCAGAGGCGGAGGGCTGAAGAAGCCGAGCGAAAGCCGCGAAGGGCTCGGCCCACTTCTCTAGCAGCGTTTGGCAGTCGTGATTGCGCTTCTTGATGTGCATCCGCGTCGACAGGACCCCGGGGAGGAGGTGGAACCTCTTGGCCTGGCGAAGCTCACCCTGCACGATCGGTGGCGTCTTGCTTCCTAAGCTTTGTCGCACCGAGTCCAGATAGGAGGGTAAGGTGCCGTGAATGATGGTCTCCTCTTCGGCACAGGCGTTGTATTGCCCTACGGCCCTGGGCAACTCAGGCTGAGGTTCCATGTGATCTGTGCCGTTCATCAGCAACACGCACTCCGTCAAGCCGTGAGGCGCTAGGCTATCTCTCAGGTAGTTGACCTGCTTCTTGAACTCGTCCGGATCTCGGACGGACAGACGGGCGGCATTGTCGTACCCGTCGCGCAAGTAGACCAGGAGAACTTCGGTACCGTCAGAAGCCTGCCAGCGCAACTCCGTGCCCTCGTCGGCCAGGCCCCGCTCCAGCACGGCTGACTTGATACCGAAGCCTTGCAGTATTTGCGGCAGCTGGCCGATGTGTCCGAAGGGGTCAGGTGTGTAGCCCACTTCCATCACGGGTCCGAACTCGCGAGCGAGGCGATGGCCTACCATCAAGTTGCGGATCAGAGCCTCCGGGCTCACCAGAAATTCGTCGGGAAGCACGTACCAGGGACCGACGAGGATGCGACCATTACGGATGTATCGCTCGAGATCCACCCGTCGCTCAGGCCTGACGGCCAGGTAGTCTTCGAGGACGATAGTCTGCCCATCCAGGGTGAAGTGCCGGTATTGTTCATCGCTGGACAGGATATCGAGTAGCTCGTCGATAAGTTCTACGAGACGAGTTCGGAACTCTTCAAAAGGCAGATACCATTCCCGGTCCCAATGAGTGTGGGAGACCATGAAGACTGTGTGGGACATCTATCCTTGCCCTCTGGCGCGAGCGTTCGTATCCAAGTGGCGCGCTGGAGACAGGGTTGGCGTGCGCTCTGGGGTATGATGAGCAGTAGGCTAGGAGGGGCTTTGAAGGAGCTCCACGATCAACGGAACCATCTGCTCGCGATTGTCCTGCGTGACTTCGAGGAGGGTCACCTGAGAGAGAGCTTTGAGAGCATCGACCCAGGGCTCGGGGCTGGCCATCACGGTTCCCAAGACTGGCTTGTCGCCCTCGATCACTTCGGCAACCGCCCGGCGGAACCCCTGTGAGAAGAGTTCCATCTTTCCTATTTCATCTACGACGACTAGATCCGCTTCCATAATGGCCCGCCGCAAAGCTGCTACGCCTACTTCCTCCAGATCCCTGAGATTCACTCCGTATCTGCTCACCCGCGGGCGGCCCTTGATATCCACGTGCGACAGGATGCCTTCTTGACCGTCCAACGTGACTATCTTGAAGCCCCGACGACGACCGCCCTCTCGTATCTCGGCGGTGTAGAAGCCACCTGCGTGGCCGCCCAGCTGCTTCACTACTCTCTTGATGACTGTGGTCTTGCCCACCCCAGGGCGGCCGGTCAGCAGGATTGTGCGTCCCATGCCTTCCTCAAGCGGAGAAGGTCTGCTCGCCGACGGTGACGCTCTCCAGATATTCCTCGTCCACCTCCACGCCGATGCCTGGCGCGGCGGGAACGCTCATCATACCTTGGGCATCAACCTGCCATGGGGGCAGGACGACGTCCTTGGAGTAGTATCGGCTGCTGGATGATAGGTCAGCCGGCAGGCGGAAGTTCGGGAGCGAGCAGACAGCCACGTTGTGCGCCCGCCCAATACCTGACTCCAGCAAGCCTCCACACCAAACTGGTATAGAGTGCTCTTGACAGATATCGTGGATACGGCGCGCCTGATGCAGGCCACCCACCCGACCGGGCTTGATATTGATAATGCGACAGCTCTCCAGTTCGATGGCCCATCGGGCGTGCGCAGCCGAGGTGATGCTCTCATCCAGGCATAAGGGTGTCATTATCTGGCTCTGCAGCTTGGCGTGATCGACGATGTCGTCGTACCCCAGGGGCTGCTCGATCATCATCAGGTCATAGTCGTCCAGGGTCTTGAACAGATCAACGTCGTCAAGGGTATACGCCGAGTTGGCATCCACCATCAGGGGCACTTGGGGGAAGGCCTGCCTGACCTTGTCCACCACCTCTCGGTCCCAACCCGGCTTGATCTTGATCTTGATGCGCCTGTATCCTAGCTCTAGGAAAGCGCCGATACGTTCAAGCAGATGCTGCACGCTGTCTTGGATGCCGATGCTGACTCCGCATTCGACCTTGTCCTTCACACCGCCGAGCAGGGTGGAGAGGGATTGACCCTCGGCTCTTGCCTTCAGGTCCCAAAAGGCTTGCTCCAGACCCGTCTTGGCGATTTCGTGGCCCCGCACCGGCGCGAAGAGTCTCGCCAGGTCAGCTGCGCCGGTGATATCTTGCCCGAGCAGCCATGGAACGAGGAAGTCCCTTTGGATGTGCCAGCACGTCTCCGTGGTCTCGTAACTGTAGAAGGGTTTAGCCATGGATGCGGATTCTCCATAGCCAACCAGGCCCCCAGCCCAGGCCTTGACTATGATTATGTCGCGAATGGTCTCCCGTCCGAAGCTGGTTTCAAAGGGGTGAACCAGGGGCAGTCTGATGTGTCGCAGCTGAACCCGATCAATGCGCAAACTCGGAGTCTCCTCCTCAGGAAATGGCGAAGTCCCTGGTCAAGACGTAGTAGCTACGTCTCAAGCCCTCTTCCACCTCGCTCAGAAACTCCGTCAGCGTGTAGCCGGCGTCGAAGTACCGGCAGAGTATCTCCCGCGTGTGCGCGCGCCACTCTCCGGCCAAGGACATGTCAGTGGCCTTGATGGCCTGGAAGTCAGCCGGTATCTCCACCACAACCTGCTCGGTAGTGGCGGCAACGTCGTACGCCGCCGGTCGCAACAGGCCACCGGAGCCGATGGTTGCTTCATTGACCTTCTTCGCCCCTTCCTCCAGCACATCGTCCAGGCTCAGCTTCTTCGCCCCTTTCTCGATGCGTTCCGTCACCCGTTGGCTTCGTATCCACCAGTCCACATGGAAGCGATCGGTAGCCAGGCCGACGTTCAAGCCGTCTGTCATCCGCCCGTAGATGTCGCGCACGTATGTGTTGGAGATCACGCCCAGCTTGCTCAGGTTCAGGTTCGCGTTCATGCTTTCCAGTGGATCGTACGTCCATGTCACCAGGTCGAGCCCTTGGGAAAGGGCGTGGTCTCGCTGTCTCAGCTTGAGGAGATAGCCTACGCCTTTGGCCTGATACTCCGGAAGAACGCCCGTCATGTGGGAGCAGTGCTTCAATCGCCGGGCGACGTGCTGATCCTCAGAGGTTGGCTCTGTGGTGCCCAGAAAACCGAAAAGGTAGCCCACCATCCTGCCCTCTTCGTTGAAGGCTCCCAGTACCAGGCCCCCATTCTTCTGCGCGGTGATCAACAGGTGGGTCGGCACGACCAGGATGTCTGGCATGCCCCAGACTTGCTTCTGCACCTCCACACAGGCGTGGAAGTCTTGGGCCTCGTGCACCCTTTCGATACGGATGTCTTCCTCCGCCACGGCTATTCCCTCTCCGAGACGTGAATGAGCAAACCATCGAAAAGTGTGCCAATCCATACGTTGCCATCATTATCCACGGCTATGTCTTCCACATCGAGGATGGCGTAGTTGTACCAGTTCTCGCCATCGAAGCGGCTGACGCCGCCTTTCGTGCCCACCCACACTCGACCCTCGTTGTCCAGCGCTAGGCTCAGCACATTGTCATTGATCAGGCCGGCCTCGCTGGTGAAGACCTGCCACCACCGTCCGGTGACAACATTGAGACCCGTGGGCGTGGCCACCCACACCCGATTCTCACCGTCAATCAGGATGTCCTTGATCCAGTTGTCAGTCAACGAGGAGTTCTGCTGGTCATAGCCCGACCAGGTGTCGCCATCGAGGACCAGCAGGCCACTGTCACGTGTTCCAAACCAGACGCGCCCATCCTCGTCGATCGCGACGGCCGTAACGTCGGTCTGGCCAAGGGCCGCCTCATCCTGGTAGCTGACCCAGGCCTGTCCGTCGTATCTAGAGGACCCGACCCAGACTCCGTCGGCATCGTCTATGGTCCACATCCTAGTGCGGCCTATGGTGCCCAGCACGGCTTCGTAGTTCTCCTCCACCGCTTCCATGAGGGTATCGTAGGTCACCCACGATCCGTCTTCCGGCGATAGTCTACTCGTTCCCTGGCTGGTGTGGAACCAGATATTGCCGACGGAATCGCTGGCCATAGCATAGATAATGCCGGTTGAAAGAGTTTCCCCACCTGGTCGGGTTTCCCGGTCATTGCCATCGTAGACGATAGGATCTGGGCCAGAGGTGCCCAGCCAGACTCGGCCTTGCCGGTCTACGGTCATGGCGTTCACCGAATAGCCAGGCAGTTCGTCCTCTGTGACGTAACTGGCCCACTCTTCACCGTCAAAGCTGTCAATCGCTCCGTCCCAACCTCCAAACCAGGCCGTACCTGCGGCGTCAAACGCGATGGCATGGACCAACTCGGTGCTCAGCCCATCGGCCACGGTGAAAGTTCGCCACTGTTCTCCGTCCAAGACGCTCACTCCACCATCGGCAGCGATCCAGACCCGGCCCGTAGGGTCCACGACCACCTTGTGTACCATCTCACTGGCGAGACCGTCCGCGGTTCCATAGTTCGCCCAACGGTCGTCATAGAAGCAACTGACTCCACGGTTTGTGGCGAACCATGTCTTGCCTTCCCCGTCTGTAGCAATGTCGTTGACGAAGGGGCTGATCAGCCCGTCCTCGGTCCGGAACTGCAACCAGTCCTCGCCATCAAAGACGCTCACACCACCCGTCTGACCGTATGCAAATTGGCTCGCTACCCAGACCCGGCCTGATGCATCCACAGCAAGGGCAGTCGCGTCCTGCTCCACCAGTGCATTGGGCGGTTCGTACGTCGTCCATACGGTGCCATCAAAGGCCTGCACTCCTAGCGAGAAGACCACCCAGACCTTACCCTGGCTGTCCACCATCCACAGGTCGTTCTCGTTCACTGTACCGCGGATTGCTTCGTATTCAGCCTCTACCGCTTCAGTCACGGAGCCGTAGGTCGTCCAAGTCTGGCCATCGAACTTGCTCACCGCTGGTAGCCCGTAGAGAAGGCGGGTTGATTCCCCGGGATCCTCAGTTCCGAACCAGAGATTCCCATCTCCATCAATGGCTATGCCGGTGACGGTGTTCCGGTGCAGCCCATCGCTGCTGTTGTACTTCTCGTACGTATCCCGGGCAATATCCCAGCGGATCACTCCTCCGTCGGTCGCCGCCCAAATGTAGTCTCCCTGTGCCACCAAGGCATGGACATTGCCGACGTGGGTGAGATTGACCCATGGCCTCAACGCGGCCTCTGCAGGGCTTTCGGCCGGCGTGGGCGAAGGCGGCGGCTCAGGGCTTGGCCGTATCAAAGGTAGGGGGCTCGGCAGCGAGCACGCCATCAAAGAGGCGCCCATCAGGAAGGCGCACGCGAGGGCGCGACATCTCATGAGTGATACCTTGGACCTCCTTCTCTTGGGCTGGGCTCGAGGAAACATTGATGGATATTATACAGAAGATGAGTGGAGCCGTCAATCCGAGTCCCCACAGAGCCTTGACTTTTCGTTGCCCATTGGCTATCGTTAGCCTCGTGATTGTGCACGGTTAAAGCGCAGCCAAAGGAGGTGGGAATGCAGCTAAACGCCGATAGCTCCAAATGCACCGGGTGCAGGCTTTGCCAGCTGGCCTGCTCCCTGTATCATTTCCAGGAGAACAACCCCAAGAAGTCTTGTCTGGCCATAGTGCCTCGGTTCCCCGATCCAGGCGTCTTCGAGGTGCGCACCTGTACCCAGTGCGGGGAGTGTGCCGACGTGTGCCCTGTGGAGTGCATCTTGCAGAACGACACAGGTGCTTACTACATAGACAGGGATGAGTGTACAGCCTGTTTGGAGTGCGTGGAAGCCTGCCCAGAGAACGTGGTCTTCACGCATCCTGAGTATGAAGCTCCCTTTGAATGCAACCTGTGTGGGGAGTGCGTGCACTTCTGCGCGTACGGTGCTCTATACATAGAGTGAGTGGACCCTCCCGAGTGGGAGGCCCATACCGTATGCTAGCGCGGAACTGAGTTTCAAGGTCGCTCCTCGCGAGGAGTGTGAGTGGACTGCAATGCTTGCGCTATGCACAAAGCGACAGGCAAGATCTCAAGGAGGAATACGATGCTGAATGGATACGGTGGGCAGGTTCTCAGAGTCAACTTGACCGACCGGACCATAGAGAAGACGGAGCTCGATAGCGAGCTCGCCAGGGATTATCTGGGAGGCCGTGGTTTTGCGGCCAAGATTCTCTACTCAGAGATTGAACAGGGCGCTGATCCGCTTGGGGAGGGCAACAAGCTGATTGCGGCCGCGGGTCCGTTGTCAGGCCTGCTCGTGCCTGGGGCTGGCAAGACCACATTTGCGGCCAAGTCGCCAGCGACCGGTGGGTACGCGGACAGCAACGTGGGTGGCCTGTTTAGCGCCGAGATGAAGTATGCTGGCTACGACTTGATCATCTGCGAGGGCGTGTCACGCGAGCCTGTGTACCTGTTCATCGACGACGACAGCGTGGAGTTGAGGGATGCCAAGGCCTACTGGGGCCAGGGCAGTATCACAGCGGAGACGGCGCTGAAGAAGGAACTGGGAGAGGAATTTCAGATCGCCATCATTGGCCCCGGCGGGGAGAACCTGGTCAAGTACGCTTGCATCTGTCATGATTTCGGTCGTCAAGCCGGCCGTGGTGGGGTTGGAGCAGTCATGGGCTCTAAGAAGCTGAAGGCCATCGCGGTTCGTGGCTCGAAGGGCATCCCCGTGGCTGACGTAGAGGAGTTTCGCCGCGTGGGCCGCGAAATGTACGACTATTGCAAGGCCAGCGACGCCTGGGACGTGTGGGTTAGATTGGGGACCTCTGGAGTGAATGTACCCTCCAACGAGTGGGGTTCGTTCCCCACCCGCAACTTCCAGTCTGGCTACTTCGAAGAGATGGAAAAGATGACCGGCGAGTACATGCGGGAGAAGATCGTCATCACGGACAAAGCTTGCTTCGCGTGTCCATGCGCCTGCGGCAAGTACTCTCATAGCAAAAAGTGGGACATCCGTGTCGAGGGGCCCGAGTATGAGACCGCGGCCTTCCTAGGAGCGGACGTGGGAGTGTCGGACATCGAGGACGTCGCCTACGCCAACTACCTGTGCGACGAACTGGGCATTGATACCATCTCGGCAGGGAATGTGATCGCTTTCGCGACGGAGTGCTTCGAAAAGGGCATCATTACTGCCAAAGATACCGGGGGCTTGGAACTCAGCTTCGGAGATTCCGAGGCAGTCTTCGAACTCTGCCAGAAGATTGCCAAGCGAGAGGGGATCGGCGATGTGCTAGCCGAGGGCGTGAGGCATGCCGCGCAGGTCTTCGGTGGCGATAGCGCCGATTTCGCGATGCATATCAAGGGCCTGGAGATCAGCGGCTACGAGTCCCGGAACGCTCCGGCGATGATGCTCGCCTACATGACGGCCGACGTGGGCGCTCATCACAATCGTGCCTGGGCCATCACTTACGACATTGAGGTGGGCCGGGACGCCATCACCGAGGACAAGGCAGCCAAGGTCATCGAGTTGCAGCACGTTCGCCCTCTGATGGACTGTCTCGGCACATGCCGCCTGCAGTGGGTGGAGCTGGGCATGCCCCTGGACTACTATGTGCCTGCGATGAAGGCTATCACCGGGGTCGATCGATCATGGGATGATCTTCTCCATGTGGCTGAACGGGTATGGAACCTGACCAGAGCTTTCTGGGTGCGCGAGGTCGAGGGCTTCGGGCGCGAGTGGGACTATCCGCCGCCTCGCTGGTACAAAGACCCTCTGCCCACTGGGCCCACTGAGGGCAAGTTCGTCGCCAAGGAGGATGTCGAGCGCCTCCTGGACATATACTACGGACAGCGCGGCTGGGATGCCAACGGGATCCCGACGCGGGAGAAGCTCGACGAACTGGGTCTCGATTTCGTGATCGTATGACCTCGCAGGCTCGGGCCAGAAGGTCGAAGTGACAGGCGTTCAACTGACCCTAGTCGGCTTGCTCAAGAGATATGCCCCTGCTGACGCCCCCTCGGTGATTGAGCCTGGTCAGACGGTGCTGGAAGCCATAGCGCATTTGGGGCTCGATCCCGATCTGGTGGCTATAGTCATGGTGAATGGACGCCAGGAATTCAAGAGTTACCGTCTGCAGGACGGCGACGAGCTGAAGCTGGTGCCCATGGTAGGGGGTGGGTGAAGCCCCGCAGGGGGGCGAGATAACAGGAGAGACTTCTGAGGATGGACTCCAAGCTGATTGACTTTCAGACTGATATTCCTGGCCCCAAGGCTAGGTCCTACGTGGCCCGCGATCAGGAAGCCGTATCGCCTTCCTACACTCGATCATACCCTTTCGTCATGGCTCGGGGTGAAGGGTCCCTGGCATGGGATGTCGATGGCAACCGCTACATAGACTTCAACGCGGGGCTAGCAGTCGTGGCTACGGGGCACGCCCACCCAAAGGTGGTCGAGGCCATCCAGCAGCAGGCTGCCAAGTTCGTTCATATGGCCGGCACCGACTTCTACTATGCGGTCCAGATCGAGCTGGCGGAGAAACTCAACTCCCTGGTGCCAGGGGACGAGCCAAAGCAAGTGTTCTTCACCAATTCGGGCGCAGAGGCGGTTGAAGCGGCGCTGAAGCTGACTCGTTATCACACAGGACGCCCTCAGGTCCTGGCGTTTCTGGGCGCCTTCCATGGTAGAACGATGGGTGCTATTTCGCTAACAGCGAGCAAGGTAGTGCAGAGGAGGGGGTTTGCACCTTTGGTGCCGGGTGTGACTCATGTCCCCTACGGCTACTGCTACCGCTGCGCCTACAACCTGGAGTATCCCTCCTGTGGTCTGTTTTGCCTGGACTACATCGAATCCACGCTCTTCAAGCAGCTGGTGCCGGCAGACGAGGTGGCTGCCATCTTCGTGGAGCCAATCCAAGGGGAGGGAGGCTATATAGTCCCACCACCGGGATATCACGCTCGACTCAAAGAGCTGGCAGAAAGGCACGGCATCCTCTTCGTTGCCGATGAGATACAAATGGGCATGGGCCGCACGGGGAAGTGGTTCTCCATTGAGCACTGGGCCGTCGTACCAGATATCACGCTCATCGCCAAGGGAATCGCCTCTGGGATGCCCTTGGGAGCGATGGTGGCCAAGACGGAGTTGATGGATTGGCCCTTCGGCGCTCACGGCACGACGTTTGGCGGCAACCCTATCTCGTGCGCTGCGGCCTCCGCCACCATTCAGGTCATCGAAGAAGAGGGCTTGGTGGAGAACGCGGCCACGGCGGGCAAGCGTTTGCTGAACGCCGCCAAAGCGATGCAGCGCAGACATCCCACCATCGGCGATGTGAGGGGTATGGGGCTGATCGTGGGCCTAGAACTGGTGAAGGACGGTGACACCAAGGAGCCCGCCGGGCGCCTCCGTGACGAGCTGGTGAAGCGAGCGTTCAAGAAGGGGCTTCTGATTCTGGGATGTGGGCCCAGCACAGTGCGCTTCATGCCGGCCTTGACGGTTGATACCGAAACGTTGGATGAGGCCTTGTCGATCTTCGAGGAAGCGCTCACGGAAACTGAGACTGCTGGCTGATAGGCAGCTCACGCGTCTCCCTTCCGGCACACTATGATCACGTTGTTCGCTCTGCCTGTATTCTCCAGGAAGTTGCCTTCCTCCCATTTGATTCCTCGGCGTCGATCGATCCAAGTGTAGATGGGGAGGGCCATTCGTGCCTCAAGCGCTACACCCAGGTGCCAGAACCTGCTTGCGAGATAGGCGCTGGTATTGCGGTAGAGCGGGTTGCGTGGAGAGAGGGTAATGTTGTACTTCTCAATCGACAGTCCATGCTCACCGAGAAGCGACTCCAGCTCCCCGGGATGATAACGGCGCACATGCCCGGCGAGTTCATCATGTCTGGTCCAGTATTCCATGTGTAGCGGCACAGAGAAGATGAACCGCTCTCCCCCCTTGAGCACTCTACTTATCTCTTGCAGAACCGCTCTGTCGTCAGGCACATGCTCAACGATTTCGAAGGCGCATATCAGGTCGAAGATGTCATCGGGGAAGGGGAGAGCTTCAGCGGTGCCCGCAGTGCACCTACCCTCTCGTGTCCTGAGCGCTTGCATGGCCTTAGCACTGAGGTCCACGAAGTAGGATCCCCCAATGGGAATACGTGGACGGTTTCCTGCCCCTATTTCCAGGAAGTGGGTCCTACCGGCAACATAGGCGCTGATGGTCTCCCACAGCGCCCACATCGACGGTTCGACCACTCTGCTCCTGGACCAGAGCGCGTCGTAGTACAGCCTGTGCTCGGTGCTCACAATGGCGCTCGTCACGAGGTGTTGAGCAGGATTATAGCACCCCAGAAGGACGGTGGCAATTGGCGAAGGATGGTGACCTAGAGAGGCTATCCAGGTGATGTATGGTTTGCTGAAGCGACTGGATGATGCGGCTTTCCTGGGTTTCAGGATCTGGGAATTCTCTTTTCGCAGCCTGCGCAGGAGGTATGCCCTCACCTTTCTGCACCATATCGTTCTCCGGCATCCTGCCAACGCCATCGCAGGAGTGTCGAAGTACAGAAGACTAGTTCGCGCGAATTTGGAACAGAGCGACATTACGATGCTGTTCGAGGATTCCGAGGATGATCTCGTGAGTCGCTTGGCAACGGCGCGGAAGGATTTGCTGGTTGCTGTGGGTTTCTGCCAGAAGCCCATCGATCCACCCTGCCCAGCAGGGCGCCCGAATCACGACTGTGTCTTCCTGGAAGAGTTGGACCTGAAAGGGGCAGCGGAGTCCGTCCACGAAGCATGTCGTCAGTGCAACATCAGGACCATTGGCCTACAGGCCCTGCGGGCTGGAGCCAACATGCACATCATGACCTCCGCCCTGGACATCGCACGTGACGTCATGATCCCTAGCACGAAGCATCAGCGGTTCAGTGATGCCGTGATGTGCCTGTGTCCCTATTCGGTGCAGGCCATACAGCTGCCGCTGCTAATCTGTGGAATGGAGGGCTTCCTAGTAGGATACAGCTCGGGCAACTGCAGCGATTATGAGCAATGGTTGCGAGCAGATAGGGGGATCAAGAAGGAGATCACAACCTTAAGCGCCAGCGCCTACGAGAAGGTCATGACGCTACTTGATAGGCTGGCGGCGCAAAGGGAGAAAGAAGGCGTGCGCTACACCAGGTTCTCGCGGCGGGGAAACATCTATGTGCCCAGGCAGTAGACGGTCCGCGAGTGTGCAAGACCGCTGCTCAAAGGTCTCCCCTGCTCCGCGCAGTTCGGCGCACTGCAGCGCATGGCAGTCCTGCAGGGACTTTCCGCCCTTCGCGCGGGAATTCATCCCTGCACTGCTTGGCTCGGCGGAGGGAGGCCGCCGGGAGATCGAATTGACTGGCTCAACCCATCAAATCCCAGAGGGACTCACCAGCTTGCCTGCAGTACCATCAATGCCCCCGCAGGAGGCGAGGCTTGGCCTTTCTCAACACTCTCGGTCCGATGGTTGCGGTCTCGTACAGAACCAGTATAATTGGCAATACTGACCTCAGGAGACTTGGATACGTCCATGGACCTGTCCTTCACCGCTACATCCATAAACGGTATCCCCGTCCGCTTGCTGGCGGAGAGGTGGTCCTACAACAATGCGTGTTGCGACGATGTATTGGGGACCATCGAGCGGCCTGACTACATCGTTCGCGGACACCAGAATACACAGATAGCGGTGAGGAAGATGGCCGGGGGACGGTATCTTCGAGTCCGATACGAAGAAGTGGGTTCGCGAGAGGGCTTCGTGATCTCTGCCTGGGTGACCTACGATTTCGATGAGACGGCCGTGATCTGGCGCTCCTGCAGCCTTCGATAGCGCTAGGATGAGAAGCGGCCATAATAGGTCAAGGGAGAAGGGACTTATCAATTGGCTGTGTCTGCAAAAGCGACCCAGGTACTTGGAACAGAGATGACCGAGTTCTAGGCGGCTGGCCAATGGAGTTTCGCGAGCAGATCACCATCGGTCTTGTCTTCCTCGTGTTCGCCTATTGCGCCTCGCTAGGTTTCTGGCAACTCGTCGCCGCATGGCAGCGTTTGAAGGCTCTCTCGTGGCTGCCGCGTAGCCTCAGGCCCAGATGGGGCTATCTGTTCGGCTCGAGTCTGCTGGCGTTGGCCTGTCTTTGGTTCTTCGGCACGAGGACCGAGGAGATCTTCTCGCCCGGGCCAGCCAGCAGCGAGTTCCTCTTCTTTTTGTTGGCTGGATTGCTTCTCGGTCTACTGAGCACGATAGCTGTCTCTCTCCTGGCGGACAGGCTCTGGGCCTCCTTGCGGTGGCGCGCGGAGAAGCAGTATGCCCGGAAGGAGGAGATATCTGCCCAGTGGGTGCGTGGTATCCTCTATCTGCCGCCCTTTGGAGACAGCCCCTGGCCTGTTATTTGCATGGTACCCGAACCCGGCAGGGGAAGCGAATCTCTAGGAGCGATGGCTGGCAAGTTGGCTGAGAGCGGTTTCTCGGTGCTCGCCCTGGATATGCGCGCCATCGGATCAAACGACTCGTGGCGGTACCCCGATGTGCTTATTCTATTCCCGCAGGCCATCGACTATCTCCATACCAGGGACGAGATCGATGCCAGCAGGGTAGGTCTCGTGGGCGTGGGTCTGGGCGGGGACCTGGCTATCCGCGCCGCTGCCGAGGACAGGAACATCAGAGCGGTTGTAGCTTTGGGCCCTGTCCTCATGACGGAGAATGCCCAACCTGGCTGCGACCTCCTGCAGGCGATGACCTACACCGATGCTATCCGCTGGAGCCGGCGGCATCAACGGGGGGAACTCGTGAACCAGGTAGATGCCCGTGAGCATATCCCTCAACTCGACTCGCAGCCTCTATTCATCATCTACGGCGAGGAAGACAGAGTGGTGCCGCCCTTGGGCACGGGTAGGCTGAGCGACAATGCGGAGGTGAAGGTGACCCCCGGGCTCGGACACTTGGAGCTTGTTTCTGACGGACGAGTTCTTTCTTGGACAACAGGTTGGTTTCGTAGACATCTGTAGGGCATTCGATGCCGCTGGATACGTGGCTCTTCAATCTCATCAATGGCCTGGCAGGACAGGTGCCAGCTGTGGACAGCCTGATGCGCCTGCTGGTAAACGACTACTTCGTGCCCACGACTCTATGCCTCCTGATTGCTGCTCTTTGGTTCGGTGGTAACAGCAAGCAGGAGAGGAGGAGCAATCAGCGAGCCGTTTTGTCTATCATCGTGGCCGCTCTTCTGGCCAACCTCGTGGTGAAGTTCTGCAACTTGATCTACTTCAGACCACGGCCATTCTCGGTGCAAGAGGTCAATCTGCTTTTCTATCGGCCATCGGATTCCTCCTTGCCTGCGAACTCCGCCGCTGTCGTGTTTGCCTTCGCCGGGGTTGCCTGGCAACGCCATCGCCGGTTGGGTGTTGTGATGGGCATTCTGGGTGGACTCTTTGTCTTTGCCCGCATCTACTGCGGCGTGCACTACCCGCTGGATGTGATAGCAGGCGGGCTGGTTGGTTTCGTTGCCGCCTATGTCGTGGGGAGAAGCCAGAGGATCCTGGAGCCTTTGATGCGGGCCATGGTCGGCATGGCGCGGAGGTTTTACTTGGCCTGAGAGCCACGGTCCGGCGAGACAAGATGCTCTCTGGTACCCCCTGCGATGCTTGAAAGAAGAGTCACCTTCAAGTCAGCACGGCCCCACGTCCTCGCCCTCAGCGGCTTTCTCCTGTTGACCCTGCTGATGACCTATCCCTTGGTTCTAAATCTAGCCACGGCCATCCCTGGCGATGGCTTCGACGGGTGGCAGAACTACTGGAATCTGTGGTGGGTCAAGACCGCGGTACTGGATCTGCATCAGAGTCCCTATTTCACCACCTACCTCTACTACCCCACGGGGTATAGTCTGCTATTTCACACGTTGAACGTCTTCAACTCCCTGGTGAGCTTGCCCATCCAGCTGTGCTTTGGTTTGACCGCTTCGTACAACTTCGTGGTCCTTCTCTCCTTCGTGCTGGGAGGGTACGGAACCTACCTTCTGGCTCTGTACGTTATTGGAGGAGGTCAGAGAACACGCGATCACCTGGTGGCCTTTCTGGCTGGCGCTGTCTTCACCTTCTCCCCCTTCCACTTCGCTCATCTCTTGGGCCACATGCAGGTCATCTCCGTAGAGTGGTTGCCTTTCTACGTGCTGGCCCTGGTGAAATCTTTGTCATCGGCGAGGATGCGGCCAGTTTCCCAAATAGGTCTGCCTGTCGCGTTTCTCGTGCTCGCTGCTGTTTGCGACTGGTACTTCGTTCTCTATCTGCTCATCTTCACCATTCTCTATCTGGCATACAGGGCGCGGGCCGATCGCCGACGCCGACCTCTCGTGTCGAAAACCGGGTTGGTATTGGTGGTGAGCGGTATCGTCCTCTCGCCGTTATTGGTGCCCATGGTATGGGAGGCTCTACAGGACCCCAGCCATCTGCTCTCGCCCTTCGAGACCACTGTGCGTCTCTCAGCCGACTTGCTGGCCTTCATCACTCCCAACGAGTTTCATCCTCTGTGGGGAGAGGCGGCCGCTAGCCTGAGCGAGGCTTTCACGAGCAGCACCTCTGAGAGGATGGTCTTCGCGGGCTACATCCCCCTGGCACTCGCGGGGTACGCCCTCTGGACCAGAAGGCGTGGTGGGGCGTTCTGGGCCGTCAGTTGCTTGACGTTCTTCATAATCTCTCTAGGCCCCTATCTCCACATCGCGGGGCGAGAGGTGGGCCTGCCGCTTCCCTATCTAGCGCTGTATCGCTTCCTACCTTTCTTCAGGATTGCCCGCTCTGTCAGCCGGTTCGACGTAATGGTGATGCTCAGCCTTGCCCCTTTGGTGGCGCTAGGACTTCAGCGGCTCTTGGCTCCTCTGCCTGCGAGCAGGGGGAGGGTGCTAGCCGTCGTGGCCACGGCCTTGGTCTGCTTGGAGTTCCTGCCCGCGCCATATCCGATGACCGAGGTCTACGTGCCATCGTTTTACCACAGACTGGCAGCTGATGAAGAGGAGTACGTCATCCTGGAGTTGCCCTTGAACTGGGACCGGCCCGCTCATCTTCTGTACCAGACTGTTCATCACAAGCCCATTATCGCAGGCTATGTGACGCGACCCAATCCCCTTTCGTTGGTGGAGAGGGTGCCCGTTCTACAGCACTTCCGCTTCCTTGGCCCTGACATCATAGCTCAAGATCCGGGTGAGGTTGCTCCCCAAGTGATGGCGTATCTGGACATCAAGTACGCGATCCTGCACCGGTATATGCTGCCGCCTGGGAAGGAGAGGGAGACAAATCTCGGCCTGGTTGAGCAAGTGTTTGGCGACCAGTTGCCGCTCTACGAAGATGGTCAGATCACCGTCTACGGAGAGGCAGACCGGGAGCCTCGGACACCTCTGCTGGTACTGGGAGCCGACTGGGGCGGGCGACAGGTGGTTGACGGGCAGTCAGCGCGAGAACTGGGCTTGGAGGCAACCTGCGCCATCATCGCCCCTGTCAGTCAGGAGGTGCGGCTGACCTTCGAGGCCTTGAGCGGGGAGGCGGCCCGTCCTCTGGTGGTCGGTTTGGACGGGGGAGTGATGGAGAGATATGAGGTGGGCGCCGGAGCCAGCCAGTTCGAAACGCCTCCGCTGCCTCTCGCGCAAGGGACCAACATCCTGCGGATAAGAGACGAAGGCGAGGGCGAGCCAACTCTCGTCTTCACGACGCTGGACGTTGATGCTCGACCGTGATGCGGTCAGCCCGGGTCCTGCTTCACTCCGAGGAAGTCCAGGGAACCGGTGTGGCTCAGATGGGTCAGGCGGGGTCCCCACTCGTCAAGACGCAATACGGTGACGGAGGCGGGAGAAACCCGGATGCGCCCCACCAGGTCCAGCGGCAGTCCGATGTATCGTGCTACCGCTACCCTGATGGGGTCAGCGTGCGTGACCACGGCGATATTGCCGCGAGAGTGAGTCCGCAGAAGCCTCTCTAATTCGCCGACCACGCGCACTTGTACTTCGTAGATGGTCTCCGCGCCGGGAAAGCGTGTACTGCTGGGATAGGCTCGAAACTGCTCCCAGAGATCGCTCTTCATCGCCTCTTCTATGGATTTGCCATCCAGTTCCCCATAGCGAGTCTCTCCCAGAGTGTCTCGGATCTGCACTTCCAGGTCGTGGGATTTGGCTATTGGCTGCGCCGTTTCCACCGCGCGCTCCAGCGGACTGGCGTATATCGCCTCCAGGGGCACGAGATCCAGCCATTCGGCGAGGCGTGCTGCCTGTTTGCGCCCCTCCTCGTTCAGGGATATGCCAGGCGTCCACCCTGCGACTCGTTTCCCTACCCAGTCGTTTAGTGCGTGGCGGATGAGCAATAGCCGGGTCACTTCGTTCCTTTCACGGCTCGTCCTTCGCCGCGCACCAGCCAGCGATATGTCTTCTCGATCCTATCCCAGTTCTCCTCTCTGTCCAGTGCCCAGAATCTGCCTATGACAGACACCACCTTTCCCAGTCCGAGTTTCTCTACCGCCTCCTCGACGGTCTGTACGTATCTCGCGCCGCTCTCGGGGTGCTCGCCCCTGCGACCCAGCATCGAGTGAACGTACACTTGCTTCAGGCCTTCTTGTTTGGCCAGCTTCAAGAGTGCCAAGAGGTGGTCCACTGATCCGTGGGAGCTGTAGAACGATACGATGCCCAGCAGATGCAGGCGCCTACCGTCGCTTTTCGCACCCCTCATGGCCCAGAGGAAAGCTTGGTTCTCGAAGAATGATCCGGATTCGATGGCCTCCTCTATTCGCAGCCTGTCGGAGTAGATCCTGCGGCCTGCACCCAGGTGAAGATGTCCGGCCTCCGAGTTGCCCACGGTTCCCTCCGGCATGCCCACGGCCTTCCCTGACGCGCTCAGAGTGGTGAACGGATGTTCGCGCTGCAAACTGTCCATGACTGGGGTGTGAGCCTGGGAGATGAGGTTGCCGTGTGTCTCGTCCCTGGCCCCCCAGCCGTCGACGATGAGAAGCAGCACCCTCTTGTTGGCTGGAGGCGTGGTTGGTGAGCCATCCAACAGGCTCTGCCCCGTCATCGCTGGCGGTTTGGGAAGCCCTAAGAGTTGCAGTATCGTAGGGGCAACGTCGGTCAGGCTGCCTCCGTTCCTCAGCCTACTCTGCTCAGGGCAGACAAGGATGCAGGGGACCGGGCTGTCGGTATGGCCGGTGTCTATGGCGCCATCGGGATACAGCCACTTCTCGACAGTGCCGTGATCGGCGGTTATGAGCGCCGTCATCTTGGCCTTCTGAGCGGCCTCCACGACCTGTCCGACGTGCGAGTCCACGATCTCGACAGCTCTCTTTATCGCTTCTTGGTTCTCGATGTGCCCCAACACGTCGACGTTGACGAAGTTGGCAATCACTACATCGTAGCTTGGATCACCGATTCTCCGGACCATGGCCTCACTGACCTGGGCGATGGCCATCTCTGGCAGTTGGTCGTAGTCCATCACGCGAGGTGATGGCACGATTATTCTCTCCTCACCGGGAAAGGGCGCGTTTCTCTTGCCGTTCAAGAAGAAGCCGAGGTGGATAGCCTTCTCCGACTCGGTGATCTTAACTTGCCGCAGACCATGGTCGCTGATGACCTCACTCAGGGTTTGATCTATCCGGCCCAGGGGTGGAAAGGCGACTTTGACGTTGAGATCCGCGTCGTACTGAATCATGGTGGCGAAGTTGATCGCCAAGTCCTTCGCGGTTGGAAACTCCTGGAAGCCCTCTTCCACGAAGGAGCGAGTGAGCTCCACCTCCCGCTCGCCCCTGATGTTGTAGAAGATGACGTAGTCCCCGTCCTGAAACCTGCCTATCGGTTGGCCTTCGGCGTCGACCAGCACGAGGGGCTCCAGTGTCTCGTCCTCCTCGCCGCGAGCGTAGGCCGCTCGAACCGCTGCAGCCATCAACAGGTGCGATGCGCCCGATTCGCTGCATGTCATATGGTTATCCTCTGTACCTGTCTGGGGACTGCTCTCGCGAAGCACACTACGGTGGCCATGTCTGAGCTCCTTTGCGAGGTTGGTGGGCTCTTTTGGCCTCCTGCAATCTTCGGCTATCGCGAGAACAGGGTGGCGGCGTGCGTGACGGCCAACCGGCTGCACGCTAAGTGTTCCCGGATCTTCTCGTGTCCCACCCTCATTGGGAGCCGGTCGGCATAGAGGCCGTTCTTGTAGCTCTATCTCGGGAGATCGGGCTTGTCGATGCCCAGGTACATGGCGCCTCCCGCGAAACCTCGGCGCCAGTCCTGCGCTAGCATGGTCCTGAAGACCTTGGGATAGACGGGGTGATCCTTCAGTTCCGTCAACTTGAAGAAGCGAGCATCGAAGATCACTTGCCGTGCTTCATCCAGTTCCGGGTCAGTGCCCACGGTCAAAGTCCCGCCCGTCACGTTTCCCAAGAAGTACAACTCAAGACAGTAGGATTCCTCCCAGAGCCACTCCAGCCAGTACACCAGACCCTCGATCTCTACGTCGAGCCCGGTTTCCTCTTTCACCTCCCGTGCTGCCGCCTCCATAGCATGCTCGCGGCGGCGCACCAGTCCACCCGGTGCCATCCACCAGACGGTGCCTGTCTTGGGCGAACGGTGCCCAACCAGGAGCACCTGTTCGTCTTTGAAGACGAGGGTACGCACAGCAACGAGCTTGCGGATTGCCTCCTGCTTCATCTCTTCACGGTGGCTCCCTGTGCAAGCGAATTATAACATCTGCGCTCAGAGATGTACAGATTTGTTGGCCTCTGGGCGTGACATGCTCTTCATGAGTTGTACCTGGCTTTCGTGGATGATTTGGCTTGCGCAGGAATGGCATTGCCCATGCGGGCCATTTTGGGTACAATCCACGACGTACGGCTAGAGGTGGCTTGCCACGGAGAGGGCCTTGGACGATTTCCACTACGGCGGCCAAGCGGTGATCGAGGGGGTAATGATGCGCGGTCGAAAGAGCATGGCCGTAGCGGTGCGGGACCCCTCGGGAAAGATAGTCCTTCACTCTGAACCGCTTAGCGGGGCGATCTACGACAGCGTGTGGCGTAAGCTTCCCTTTGTGCGCGGGTTGTTGGTGCTCTGGGACACACTGAATCTGGGCACACGTACGCTCATGTACTCCGCCAACGTGGCATTGTCCGAGGATGAAGTCGAACTCTCGACTCCTGCGATTCTTGTCACACTGATCCTTTCCCTGGCCCTTGGTGTTGCCCTTTTCTTTGTGTTGCCCTTGGTGCTGGTGGGGCTCGTGGACCGTTTCATCTCCTCAGACCTCCTGAGTAACTTGTTTGAGGGGCTGATTCGTCTGTCCATACTCTTGCTGTATCTGTTCTTGGTCGGCCTCGTGCCCGACATCAGACGTGTGTTCGCCTACCATGGTGCCGAGCACAAGACGATCGACGCCTTCGAGAGCGGAGCTCCTCTGGACGCAGAGGGCATCAGTGCCCACAGCACTGCTCACGCCCGCTGCGGCACCAGCTTTCTGCTGATAGTGGTGTTACTCTCCGTTCTCATCTTCGCTTTCTTTGGGCGTCCGCCGTTGGTGTGGCGGATCGTCTCTCGGCTTCTGCTTATCCCGGTTATCGCCGGCATTTCCTATGAATTCGTCCGTTTTGCTGCCAGCCACAGCCACAATCCTGCGGTCAGGGCTGCTGTTTTGCCGGGCATGGCGCTGCAGTCTTTGACTACTCGAGAGCCCGATGAGTCGATGCTGGAAGTCGCTGTCGCCGCTTTGAAGCCCGTTCTCGTCTCCGATGGCGTGCTGGAGGAGGGGGAATAGCTGGGTTGGAGCTTTGCACGGCCCTGTGATTGTGCTAGAATTGTCTTGCCAAGAGATGACCTGAAGGAGACCCCGCATGGACGGAAGGAAAGCCGAAGATGTAAAGGAGAAGGCGGCTACCTACAACGTCGAGGGCCTGGAGTGCTATGAGAAGTGGGAGGTGGAGGACGCCATTACGCGCTTCAAGGAGGCGGTCCGACTGGCGCCCGATGATCCCGAATACCACCTCAACCTGGCTCGGGCACGGGCGCGCTTCGGACAGTGGGAGGAGGCGTTGACCTCGCTGCGGGACTTCATCGACCTGGAGTCTGACACCAGGCTGCGGCAGCGATTTCGCGCGTTGTTTGAGGTAGGCATGGACCCGGTGGAATCGGCCCTCACACGGGTCATGACGAACGAGGCTATCCCCCTCGAGGAGATAAGCGCGGCCATGCAGATGTGGTGGGAGTTCCGCATCGCCGCTGGGCGTCGCAACTTGCCTATGCGCAAGCCCGAAGCTTGGGCCAGCGCGTTGGACTACATCATTCGTAAGTTGAACTTCAGACAAGTGACCCAGGTCGAGATGGCGAATAAGTATGAGGTCAGTGTCAGCGCACTCAGAAGCCGCTATCAGGATCTGGTCGAGACACTGGACATTATGCCTTGTGACTATAGGTACTTCCGTGGGGAGAAAAATCCGCTGGATATGCTTGTGCAGGCCGCCATCATGCTGGATCAACTGGAGAAGCAGTTCAGGGAGACCTAGCGGAGGGCTGGTAGCTACTACCGTTAAGAAAGAACATAGCGTTCAGGCTGTTGGAAAGAGGGTCTGCTAGGAGCCTTGCGCACCTTTGATCGCGGCAGCAAGAGTGAGCCTACGAATGCGCTCAGGGTGATGGCAGCAGATTCTACCAACGGCCTTAGTTTTCTGGAGGAGAGAAATGGCTCGTCTCCATGAGTATCAAGGGAAGGAATTGCTGAGGAAGCACAAAGTAGCTGTTCCCAAGGGTTCTGTCGCCTCGACCCCTGAAGATGCTCAGCGTATAGCCGAGGAAATCGGGGGTGAGGTCATGGTCAAGGCCCAAGCGTGGGTCACAGGTCGAGCGGGCATGGGGGGCATCAAGCGGGCAGCCACGCCTGCAGAGGCGAAGGCTGCAGCTCAGCAGATGCTCGGCATGTCCGTCACGGGCTTCGCTGTGGAACAGGTGCTCGTCGAGGAGAGGCTGGACATAGAGCGGGAGTTTTATGCTGGGGTGATCATCGACGATCGAGCACGGGCGCCGGTTGTGATCTTCAGCAGTGTGGGCGGGACTGGCATCGAGGACATAGCGCGTGAACATCCGGACAAGGTGGCTCGCGTGGAGGTAGACGTCGTCGAGGGTCTACAGGACTACCAGGCTCGAGACTTGGTCCGGAAGACCGGGGTCCACGGCAAGTTGCAGCGAGACCTGGGGGGACTGGTCAAGAGCCTCTATGATGTAGCACGCACCTACGAGGCTCGGGCTGCGGAGATCAATCCCCTCGTTGTGACCACAGACGGTAGACTCTACGCCGCTGACTGCCGCATAACCGTGGATGACTACGCCGTATTTCGTCACCCTGATCTTGGCATCGAGATTGCCCGCGAGTTCGACCGTCCACCGACCACATTGGAGAAGATCGCCTACGGGGTCGAGGAAAAGGACTACCGCGGGACCTTCTATTTCATCCAGATGGCTGATGACTTCGAGAAGGGACAGGGATACATCGGGTTCCACGGGGCCGGTGGGGGAGGCTCCATGATGTCCATGGATGCGCTGCTGAGCCGGGCCTACAAACTCGCCACCTATGTGGATACCAGCGGGAACCCCCCGGCGTCCAAAGTCTATCGGGCAGCGAGGATTGTGCTCTCGTTGCCAGGCATAGATGGCTATTTCGCTTCTGGTTCTGGTGTCGCAAGCCAGGAGCAGTTTCATTCAGCCCGTGGCTTTGTCAAGGCTTTCTTGGAGGAACGGTTGTCAGTGCCGGCCGTGATCAGGTTGGGCGGCAACATGGAAGAGAAAGCGATCGAGATCCTCGAGCGAGCTGCGCCGGAGATCCCGGCTCCTCTAGAGGCCTACGGAAAGGACGATACTCCTGACTTCTGTGCCGAGCGGCTTGACAGACTGATCAAGGAGGGCGCGATCAAGAACGTACCCCCTCCGACTCCGAGGACCGAGCCCAAGGAGACGTATACATTCGAGAGTCCAACCGGCACTGTGACCTACGATCACGCCACTTGCGACACTTGTGAAAGCAAGATTTGTGTCCAGACCTGCGTACGGAAGATTCTCAAGCTAGACAATGGGCGGCCGGTGCTGAACATCAGTTTCGAGGATGCGAAGAAGGGCCGATGTATCGAATGTTTGGCTTGTGAGGTTGAATGCCACTTCGAGGGTAAGGGGGGCGGATTCGTCAATCTTCCGATCCCCGGTCTCGAAGAGTACCGTGAGGGTCTGCTGAAGCGCTAGCCAGAGAGGTTGGCGTTTTGTTTTCTGGGTCGCATCACCAATCTAGAGGGGTTGGAAGTCATGTCTATTCTGATTGATGAAACCAAGCGAGTTCTCGTGCAAGGTATTACGGGTCGCGAGGGGCAGGCCAGGACCAGCTTGATGACGGAGTACGGCACCAACGTGGTGGCGGGCTGTACGCCTGGGCGCGGCGGTCAGGAGGTGCAGGGAATCCCTGTCTTCGATACCGTCAGGGAGGCCTCGGAGGAAGAGGGTCCACTGGACGTGAGCGTGCTGTTCATACCTGCTCCTCTTGTCAAGAGCGCCGCTCTGGAGGCCATTGACGCAGATATCAAACTGCTGGTGATCATCCCAGACCGCGTGCCCATCTACGATGTTCTGGTCATCGCCAAGGCCGCCACGGAGGCGGGAGCCAGATTCGTGGGGCCAAACACGCTGGGCGTGCTGAGTCCGGGCAAGGCTGTACTGGGAATGATGGGCGGCCGTGCCGCCTCCGCTCGCTCCTGGTTCTTCCCTGGCCCGGTGGGTATAACGTCTCGTAGTGGTGGTATCACTTCAGCTATGGCCTACTACCTGGCGCTGGAAGGGATTGGTGCCACCACATTGGTCCACGTCGGCGGCGACGTTGTGGTTGGTCTCCCCCATCCAGAGGTGATCAAGCTCTTTGAAGCCGACCCGGACACCAAGGCCGTGGTGATGTTCGGGGAGATAGGCACCTCGCAGGAGGAGCAGGTTGCTGACTTGATCGAGGCGGGTGAGTTCACAAAGCCCCTGGTCGCTTTCATCGGGGGCAAGGCCGCCAAGTCGGGGACCCGGTTCTCCCACGCCGGGGCCATCATCGAGGGCGGGCGTGGCACTCATGAGGGCAAGGTGCAACGCCTACGAGAAGTCGGTGCCGTCGTGGTCGACTCCTTCGCCGACATACCCCAAGCGACGAAGGAGGTATTGCAGAAGCTGGACTCGTGAACACTAGGACAAGTTGTTTACTTGTCCTCTGGTCTAGCGGGTATCATTGAGGAGGTGGACACAGATGGCAGAAGAGAAGTGGAAGACGGCGATCACCAAGATCGAACCTAACAAAATCGCCATGAAGGGATATCCTGTGGAGCAGCTAATGGGCCAGATTCCCTTCGGGCACGTCGTTTTCTTGCTTCTGAAGGGCGAGTTGCCCTCCAAAGAGCAGGGTCTACTGATGGATGCCATGCTGGTTTCCAGTATTGATCACGGAGCCACCCCGCCGTCCGCCTTGGCGGCACGGACCGTAGCCTCCGGAGGCGCGTCCCTCACCACAGCCATGGCCGCGGGGATAAGTGCCATCAATAGATACCATGGAGGCGCCATCGAAGGATGCATGCGTGTGTTGCTCGAAGCGGTAGAGCGCGAGCAAGGCAGTGGCAAGGATACGGCGACCGTGGCCAGTGAGATGGTTGATGAGTACAGAGCCGCAAAAAGGCGGATCCCTGGCTACGGTCATCGGCTTCACACTGAGGATCCGCGCAGCGTGCGGCTTTTTGCTCTGGCGGGCGAACTGGGCATGTCCGGGGAGTATGTGGAGATGGCCCATGCTATTCGCGCTGCCATGAAGGAGAAACTTGGCCGCGATTTGCCCATGAACGTGGATGGGGCCATAGCTACCATGCTCTGTGAGATGGACTTCCCTCCCGAGATGAGTAATGGCATCTTCGCCATCAGCCGAAGCGGGGGCTTGGTGGCGCAGGTCTACGAGGAGCAGGCTCGGATGCGTCCCATGCGCCCCATAGATCCCAGCGCTCACGAGTACGATGGTCCCCCGGAGAGAAAGGTGAAGTAGAAGATGTCTCAGGAGTTGTTGGAGTTAATTCCTGAATTCGACCTGATCCAGGACGCTGACCTGAGGGCGACGTGCGTCAGGACTTGGCAGGAGGGGATGAAAGGAGGTGGCTGGAGCGCGGCCGATCTGACACAGATGCCTTTCACCTTGCTGATTCCCGATTGCCCCGTCAGCTTCGTGGATCACACGCGAGCGGTTACTCTAAACTGCATCGGAGTGGCGGATGCCTTCGAAGAGGTCTACGGTGACAGGAACCCCATCAACCGTGACCATCTCATCGCCGGCGCGCTGATCCACGATGTGGGCAAGCTCTTGGAGTACACCAAGGTCGATGGCAAGACGGTGAAGAGCGAATTCGGTGCGAAGCTCCGCCATCCCTTCAGCGGAGTAGCCCTTGCAGCTCAACAAGGTGTTCCTGCGGAAGTGTTGCACATGATCGCGGCCCACTCCAGAGAGGGCGACCTCGTGCAGCGTAGCAGAGAGGCCATTATCCTTCACCACGCCGACTTCACCAATTTCGAGACGCTGAAACTGGGAGTCTCCTAGCTCCTGCTCGGAGAGCTTGATCCAGAGAGGTGCGTCTCTTGCGCTACGGTCGGCGAGAGGATGGTATTGCATGCCTGGCAAGACTATCATAGAGAAGATCCTGAGCGAGCATTCCGGGGAAGACTCGTGGGCTGGAGATAGGGTCTGGGCGGACCTCGACCTAGCGGTAGTCCGTGACTTCGGGGGACCCAATGTCGTACTGGAGTACGAGAAACAGATGGGTGACAAGCCCGTCTGGGACCCTGAGAAGATCGCGATGACTTTCGATTACCAGGCCCCAGCCAAGGTCGTCCAGGTGGCGAACAACCAGCGCATCTGCCGCGAGTTTGCGGCCAAGCACCATATTCCTCACGTTTTCGATGTCAATACCGGCATCGGGCAGCACGTTCTCTTGGAGCAGGGAATGATCCTGCCGGGGAGCGTGGTCATTGGCACCGATAGTCACATGAACCTGCTGGGTGCGGTGGGGTGCTTTGCCTCCGGTATGGGGACAACAGACGTGGCTGCTGGTTGGGCCACCGGACGTTTGTGGTTCAGGGTGCCGGAGACCATCAAGATCGTTTTCAAAGGCAGCTATGATTACCCGACGTCGGCCAAGGACTTGACGCTGTTCCTGCTGTCCAAGATAGATACTAGCAGGACCATTTACAAGTCTCTGGAGTTTTGCGGGGAACCTATCGATGCCCTCTCGCTACCCGGCCGTCTTACCTTGGCAAGCATGGTGACCGAGATGGAAGGCAAGGTAGGCTTCATCATCCCCGACGAGGACATTCTGGCCTGGATCGGGGAGCGGGCTGGTCACAAGGTGGAAGCTGTCCTGCCGGACAGAGACGCGTCCTACCTGGAAGAGTGGGACTTGGACATCGATGGTCTGGAGCCACTCATCGCTTGCCCTGACAGACCTGACAACGTCAAGCCTGTTAGCGAGGTGGCAGGCACGCCTGTGGACGAGGTGTTCGTCGGATCCTGCACGAACGGGCGCCTTGAAGACCTGCAGGTGGCAGCTGATGTGCTGAAAAGAATGGGAGGCAAGGTTGCACCCCAGGTGCGCATGATCGTCACGCCGGCCACCACTGAAGTGGCCGTGGAGGCCGTGGAAGCAGGCCTGTACGAGACATTCATCAAAGCCGGGGCCATGGTCACCAATCAGGGCTGCTCTCTCTGCACCATAGGTCATCATGGGGTTCTGGCCGAAGGAGATGTCCTTGTGAGCACGGGGAACCGGAATTTCAGGGGCAAGGTCGGCAAGGGAAGCGCGGCCTATCTGGCCAGTCCAGCCGTGGCAGCGGCAACCGCGGTTAAGGGCGAGATCGCCTTGCCTGAGTGAACCCAGTGAGCTACTGGAGATGAGGAGATGAGCGACGAGTTCGTGTTCAAAGGCCGGGCCTGGGTGGTAGGGGATGATATCGATACCGATATGATCTACCATGGCAGCTACCTGCCGTTGACCGATCCCGAGGAGATGGCCAAGCATGCCCTGGAGTATGTGCCGGGCATGGAGGACTTCACTGAGCGGGTCCAGCCTGGGGATATCCTTGTGGCCGGCAGGAACTTCGGCTGCGGCTCATCTCGCGAGCACGCTGTGATCACGCTCCAGTATAACGACGTCTCAGCTATACTGGCAGAGAGTTTCTCGCGCATTTTCTACCGCAATGCCGTTAACCTCGGATTTCCCATACTGGAGGTCCCAGAGATCAGCACGGGAGTGGAGACGGGCGACGAGCTGGAGGTGGATGCCAACACCGGCCGCGTCCGCAACCTCAGCAAGGGGACGGAAATCCAGGGTGCACCATTGTCGGGCCTGGAGAAGGAGATCATGACCACGGGTGGACTATTCAACTTCCTGAAAAAGGATCTGCAGACCACGGAGTGAGCGATGGGTCGGACTTTTGCGGAGAAGATCCTCGCCCTGAAAGCTGGGCTAAAGGAGGTTGAGCCCGGTCAGATTGTGACCGTGCAACCAGACAAGCTGCTGACTCACGACAATACTGCGGCCATAGCCAAGATATTCCGGGAGATTGGCGTGGAGAAGGTAGCGAGGCCGGAGATCAGCGTCATCGTCCTTGATCATGTGGTGCCGGCGGCGACGGAAGGCCATGCCACGAACCATCAGCGGATTCGTGAGTTCGTCAGGGAGCAAGGCATCACCAACTTCTACGATGTGGGAGAAGGAATATGCCACCAGGTGCTTCCTGAGAAAGGCCACGCCTTGCCCGGGCATCTCATTGTGGGCAGTGATTCCCACACTCCCACACACGGTGCCTTCGGCGCCTTTGCTGCAGGCATAGGTCGCACTGAGGCCGCCGCCGTGATGGCCACCGGCGAGATTTGGCTCATGGTACCAAAGAGCTTCCGGATTGATCTCCAAGGTCGATTGCCCCAGGGGGTGTATGCCAAGGATCTCATCCTGTACATCATCGGACAGCTGGGGGCGGATGGAGCTGACTATCGGGCGGTGGAGTTCACGGGGCCGGTGATCGGGGGGATGACGGTGGCCAGTCGCATGGTCCTCTGCAATATGGTGGCTGAGATGGGGGCCAAAATCGGAGTGGTGGCGCCAGACGATAGGACTCGAAAGTGGTTGGAGGGGAGGAGCGAACCTGGCTTTCGAGAAGTCTTCGCCGATCCGGATGCCTCCTACGAACGGGTCATCGAGTATGATGTCAACGCCTTGCTCCCACAGGTGGCGAGGCCCCATACCGTGGACAACGTCGTTCCTGTGACTGACGTTGTCGGTACCAAGGTAGACCAGACGTTCATCGGCACCTGCACCAACGGGCGCCTGGAGGATTTCCGGGTGGCTGCTCAGATTCTACGTGGTCGGAAGGTCGCCCCGACGACCAGGTTGCTGATCCTCCCCGCCAGCAGAGAAGTCCTATTGGCCGCCATCGCTGAAGGCACAGTCACCGACTTGGTGGCAGCAGGGGCAGTGATCTTGAACCCTGGCTGCGGTCCTTGCCTCGGCGCTCATGAGGGCGTGATGGCTCCTGGCGAGGTCACTATCTCGACGGCCAACAGGAACTTCAAGGGCCGGATGGGTTGCAAAGAGGCGGATATCTATCTTGCCAGCCCGGCCACGGTTGCCGCGTCGGCTTTGACTGGTGAGATAGCGGATGCAAGGGAATTCCTCTGATTGATCCGTGAGGAAGAGCAGAGATGTGGAAGAGTGTACAAACAGGCCGTGTGTGGAAATACGGTGATGACGTCAACACCGACGTCATCTATCCCGGCAAGTATACATACAGCGAGCTTTCACCTGAGGAGATGGCTAGTCACGCTCTGGAGGATCTCGATCCTGAGTTTGCGGGCAAGGTACAGCCGGGAGACATCATCGTCGCGGGCTCCAACTTCGGCTGCGGCAGCTCACGGGAACAGGCGGTCACCTGCTTGAAGTATGCTGGCGTTGGAGTGCTCATCGCCAAGTCTTTTGCCCGTATCTATTTCAGAAACGCCATCAACCAAGGTTTGCCAATTGTGCAGTGTGCTGCTGTAGAGGGCGTGGAAACGGGAGAGCAGGTGACGGTGGACTTCTCCCGGGGAAAGGTGACTGCTCCTCGGGGTGAGTATACTTTTCCTCCCTTGTCCTCCTTCGTGATGGGAATCCTTGAGGACGGAGGACTCATACCTCATGTGCGCAAGAAGCTTGGTATAGAATAGTCGAACCTTTTCTAGAAAGGGGTGCATGGGACCGTGGCCAAGTACAAGATCGCGTGGCTACCGGGCGATGGCATCGGCAAGGACGTGATGGACGCCGCTCGCATCGTGCTTGATGCGGTGGAATTGGACGCAGAATACCTCCCCGGAGATGTAGGTTGGGAGTTCTGGCGGACTGAAGGAGACGCCTTGCCCGAGCGCACCGTAGAACTCTTGAAGAGCACTGATTGTTGCCTCTTCGGCGCTATTACGTCCAAGCCGAAACAGGAGGCCGAGGGAGAGTTGGTACCTGAACTCCAGGGTAAGGGTCT